>CALFSW010000325.1 GCA_937916505.1 uncultured Verrucomicrobiales bacterium
GCATTCACCCGGGATCAAGTCGTCGCACTCATCGCGTCGGTTGCCATTTGCTGCGTTCTCACCATCTGCGGCTGGGAACCCGTCATCAACGAGATCAGGCGATCCGGATCCGAAGCCGCGGTCGACACGATGACCAAACTCGGAATTTACAGCCACTTCTTCGAGGCCACCCTTGGCAAAATCTCAGTGACCAGTCTCCTCTACTTTTTCGGACTCATTATCGTCTGTCTCCTCGGCACCAACCTGGTCCTCAAATCCCGGCGCGCCTAATCAATCTCTCTCAACTCCAAAATTATCACTCAAGAATCATGAATCCCTTGAAGCCCATTCTTATTGGACTCACCGGCATTGGTTTCCTTTTCTTCGGCCTTTCCTTCGGCATCGAAGGTTTGGAACCTTACCGCTGGCATTGTCTCCTTTTTGCTATCGTCGCGCTTTCGTTCGTCTCGAACAGCCGGCTCGTCAGAGCAGCCTTCGGAGTCTCCGCCCTCACCGCCATTGTTTTCTTTGCGACCCAATTCATTTCCAAGACTTCGATTGGCAGCAAGAACATCGATCTCACCGAGGACAACCGATATACTCTCACTGATGGAACCCGTGCCATCCTCTCGGAACTTTCCGAGCCGGTGACCATCAACTACTACGTCACCCGTGATGTCGATGGCACTCCCGCCCACTTCAAACGCCACATCCCGAGGGTCGACAGTTTCCTCAGAGAAATCGAAAGCCTGGCCAAGGATGATTTGATCACTCTCAACTTTGTCGATCCCGAACCAAACACCGACGAAGAAGACGCCGCCCTTCTCGACCAGGTCCAACAGATTGACGTCACCCAGGATGACAAGATGATCTTCGGAGCATCCATCAGCTCGCTCGAGAAAAAGACCGTCATTCCTGTTTTTGATCCCGATCAGGAAACCCAGCTTGAGTTCCAGGTCGTCAGCGCCATTGCCGAAGTCACCACCCGCAATGCTCCCGTGGTCGGCCTGATGTCCGCCCACAACCTTGCCTCAGGTGGTCAAAGCAATCGCGGATGGCTTTTCCACCAAATTCTTGACCGGAGCTACGACTTAATCAACCTCGGCATGATGCCAACGGCTTCTCTTGGAGATGCTTACGAGGACCACAAGTGGGGCGATGCTCCCGACTATCTGGATCCGGAAAAAATCCCTCTCGTGCTGGTCATTCACCCGGCCGCCATCACTCCCGAGGCCGAATATGCGCTCGACCAATACATCCTGCGCGGCGGCACCGTCATTGCCTGTGTCGATCCCATGTCCATGGTCGCCCAGCAATCCGGTCGCTCGCAAATCCCGGGAATGCCGCCACAGGGAGGAACCCCTCCGAGTTCCACCCTTCCGAACATCTTTAAGAAGCACAATATCGAATTCAGCGGTTCCCAGATCATGATCGACCGGGCCTACGCCACTCAACAGAATCCGGGAGTGCTTCTTCTGAACAAGGAGGCGATGCCTGTTAAAGACGACATTTCCCTCTCCTCTATCCAAAACCTCGCCTTCTTGTTCACCGGCGGATTCTCCGGAGCCAACGGCAAACCCATTGGAACCGGGGTGGAAACCACCCGCCTCGTTGAATCCTCTTATCAATACACCTTCGTCGATGGCCAATCCCTGACCACCCGCGAGGGAGCCCAGCAACTTCGTTTCGCTCTTGGGAGCCGTCGTGAAGATGACAAAAAGCAGGCCTTCGTCACCCACCTCAGTGGCACCTTCGAAACTGCTTTTCCCGAAGGTGATCCTCTCGCCAAGGCAGAAGATGACAAAGAAGAAGGTGAGGAGAAAAAGGAGGAGATCGCCAGGACCGCAGCGCTCTCCACCGGAACCGCTCGTGGCAATCTCTACCTCATCGCCGACTCCGACTTTCTCTACGATGGCATGGCCTACCAATTCCAGCGTTTTGGAAACAGCGGCTTCATGCAAACCGTCAGTGGAAACGGCCCCTTTGTCCTGAACATCATCGACCAAGCCGTCGGTTCAAAATATCTCATTGGTGCCCGGGCACGCACTCCGGTCTATCGCACCTTCACCGTGCTAAAAGACAAGGAAGCTGAATTCGAAAAGGCCCGCGGAGATGAAATCGAAAAACTGAAGGCCAAGAGAGACAATGCGAATCAAGAAATTCAAAAAATTGTTTCTCAAATGAGCCAAAACAGCAATGCCCAGATGAACGACCAAATCAGGGCCGAAAAAGCCAAATATGAGAAAGAAATCGTTGGGGCCAACAAGGATATCCGCTTCCAGCAAAAATCTTATCAATCGGAAATCGACTCCCTCAAAGCAGGGATCTTCTGGAAATCCATCCTCTATGTCCCCATTGCCGTCATTCTCATCGGCCTCTCCGTCTTCTTCTGGCGTAAATCACAAACCAACGCCCGCTAAACATCCTCTCATTTCTAAATCACGAACCCAGTCATTGTAACCATGTCACGACTTCACCTCTTGATTCTCTGGATCCTGGCCATCGGTGCCGGCATCATTTTCTTCCAAATGAAAAAGGACCCTGAAGAGGGTTCTTCGGAAACCCAACTTAAAACCGGATCTTCTCTCTTCTCCCCTAATCTCGTCGAAACGATCGACGGCTTCAAAATCGAAACCGACAAAGAGTCCGTCACCCTCAAAAAGGTCGACGAAAAATGGGTGGTTGGAGAACAGCAGGACTTCCCCGCCAGCATTAACAAGGTCACACAGGTCATTGATGCCCTCCGCGAAATCAAGGTCGCCCAGGGCGTCCTGGCATCCGATGAATACTACGACCGTTTCAACCTCGACCCTGAAGCGGAAGACGCCGGCGAACGCCCCGAAATCATCACCTTGATGAGCGGTGGTAAGGAGAGCGGTAAACTCTACCTGGGGAAATCCCGGGAATCCACCGGCGGTGGAGGTGCCACTGCCGGACGCTTCGTTCGTCTGGCAGATGACAGCAGCGGCGTCTACATCGTCCAGCAGGGTTTTGGATTTCTCGGAGCCAGCCCCGATAACTGGATCGAAAAAGTCCTCACGCCTCTCGAAGAGGGCGTCATCAAACTTGGGGTCACCGCGCCAAACGATCAAAATTTCAAGCCTTGGGATATCTCCCGAAAAACGGTCATGGACGACTTCCTGATCGAAGGTCTCGCTGAAAAAGAAGAAACCAAGACCAACGAAACCAGCACTCTTAAAAACACCTTTAAAAGCGCAACTTTCATTGAGATCCTGACCGAGGAAGACGCTCAAACGCGTTCGGATGAAAAAGGAATCCGTGAAGTCAAAGCCACCGACTCGGCCGGATCCACCTTCCTGATCACGATCATACCGGAAAAGAAGAAAGAGGATGATAAGGACAAAAAAGATGAAGTGACCCCGACCCCAACTCCGGCGATCAACTACATCATTACGGTCAAAGTCCTCAACGGCCCAACCAAGCCCGTGCCCCCTGCAGAGGATGCCAGCGTCCAGGAAAAGGCTGTCTTTCAGCAGCGCGTTGAAAATCTTGCGCAGGTCTCTGCCAGCGTAAATCGCATGCGCGATACCTACGAAGGCCGCTACTTTCTTGTCAACACAGCCAGTATTGGTTCGCTCACCAAAAACCGTGGCGAATTCATCAAGCCGAAGGTCGAAAAGAAAAAGCCCGTCTCGGTAGCGACCGACCCCATCCCGGTTCCCGACCCGGGATCCCCCCGCACGACCCCGAAGCCCGTTATTCCAGGGACACCGCCTCCAGGCATCGCCCGTCCAAAGGAGGACATGAAAAAGAAGCCCAAGATCGAAGCGGTCACCCCGCCAATTCAGGTCCCTCCCGCCACAGAGCCCAAGACAAGGCAGGATCCTCCCCCGCTTCCCGGATCAAGACCAGTTCCTCCAAAGCCAACGGAAGCTCCCAAAAAGCCCGTCGAACCTAAGGAGACTGCCGATCCCAAAGAGCCGGTAGTTCCCAAAAAGCCCGCAGTTCCCAAAGAGGCTCCCGAGCCCACAGCTCCCAAGAAGCCTGCAGAGACTGAAGAACCCTGATCCCATAAAAGCTTCCATTTTTTCAAAACGCCGCCCGGTCCATCCGGTCGGCGTTTTTATTTTCACCCTGCCCTCCCAAATCTCATCTCTTGGTTTCAAAAGCCATGAAAAGAGCGGAAGGCCTTTCGTAACTTGTCGCGAAGTATTTCACGGCTCATGGGTTAGGTAAAAACCCATGGCCGGAAGAATTTTCCATCGTTAAAAACACGCTGGTCCTTTGCCACGCCTCCCAAGAAAAAGATAACGATGGCAACTGATCCGACTGGAAATTGACCCTCATCGCCCGCGATGAGCAGAGCAAATCCCGCAGCAGTTGGAGTTCGGACTCCCCAATCTGACAAAAAGGCACAACCCGTTGTGGACTCAAAGTTTTAGCTGATCCAAAACGATGCAAAGCCCTCTGCCATCCATGGAGCATAGACCGATTCTCATTGCTCCCGTATTTTGACCCTCATTCTCGAAAACTCTTTGGCAGCGAAAAATGCGCCAGCCGACAGACCGTAAGCGCAAACCGGCAATTGAAATTCGATTCCGAGCTTCAGCGATGAATCACCGAATAACGCTAACTCAATCCTCCCCGGCGTCGAATCACCCACTCGGCGGTTAAGCAGAGGGCCAGAAGGAGAAAAACAGGCCAGACATCCCAGAGCGAAGTCTCCCGCAACTCGCTCCGAGTCTCATCACCTCTCAAAAAGAGATCAGCCAGAGCGCCCTCGCCATTGTAGACTCTCCCGCCTGACGTCCGCGCAATGGAATCGAGCAAGGGCTGGTTGAGCGTCGTCTCGGAAAGCTCCACCGCACTCCTGGCACCCACAACCCGGAAACTCGTGATGACGTCATCGTTCACCTTCACTTCGTAGGTTCCGGGTTTTCTGAAGGGGCCGGCCAGGCTCTCGTAGAGCCCGTTGGAATTTTCACGGAATTTTAAAGGGACTTGTGTGACCTCTCCCGATTCATGCGTTACTTCGACGATGGGTTGCTTGTCGACAATTGGATTCAGGTCACCGTCCCGCAGTCGGATCATGATTTGAACCCGGTCGTCGCCCGTATAAGTCAGCTGGTCCGTTCCCAATCGAACAGTCTCATTTCCAGCTCTCAAATTCGGGCCGGCACCCCAGCGCACCAATTGACCCCAAAACCGATGATGGTAAATGTCACCCACTCCTTCGCGAAGCCGCCAGGTCCGGTCCGCCATCAACATGGCCACTTTACCCGCACCGGTTTGGCGGGTCACCAGCAAGGCATTCTCAGCCTCCCGTTCCCGACGCTTCGCCACCTCGGCGAGAGCAGCGCCGAGACTATCCGAAGATGTCACCTCCTGCTTCCTCTTGTTGGAGTCCTCGGCGAAAAGCAGCACTTCGGCTCCCGGCTGAAGGCCATCCACCGGATGTCTCCATCGAATAATCGGGAACTCCTTCCAAAGCTGCTCGTTTCGCATTTGTCCCTCCACTTGAGCCGTGATGGGATGATTTCGGCCCGTGTTGGTGAGGGCATATCGAAAACTCTCATCTCCTCCATAAAAAGTCCTCCGGGAAGCTTCGTATTTCACCGGAATCAGCTCCCTCGCGACGTCGGAGTCAAAGGCATGGGGCATGGACTCCGGACCCGCCACCAGCACGAGCAAAGCAGCACGTTCCGTCACACACCCCGAGAGAATTTGCCACTGCTCATCACTGAGAGAATCAGGTCCAATGTCACCGATGATAATGACATCAAACTTTCGCCATTCATCTTCAGTCTCCGGAAGATGGGTTGCATTGGCTTCGCCAAAAGGACGACTGGCGGAAGCCACTACTTTCGGAGGAGTATGCCCTGAGATCCGGTCCGGCTTCAAAAGAACCGACTGCAAATGAATCGACTGATCACGGCCATAAAAGAGATTTCTCAAATAACGAAACTCCCATCGCGGATGCTGGTCGATCAGAAGAACATTGGTCCGGGCATCGCTCACCACGGTTTGAAAGTGCCACTGGTTGTTATTCTCGAAGGTCTCATCCTTCAGCCCACTGAGGACAACCCGATACTCTCCCACGCCACCCTCTTCGGGAGCATGGCGAAATTTCACTTCCTCCCGATAGTTGTCCTGGGGCACGGAAATTTCCCGTGAATCCAGTTCCTTGTCTCCGGCAAAGAGCTGCAACTTGGCCTTCTTTCCCCGATACCCGTCAAATTTAAGCAAGGCCCCCACTCGAATCCGGTCGCCCAGATAAACCGAGTCCGGCGAACGCACCGAGATGATTGCGGCATCTTTGGGAGGCACATCACTTCCCGAAGGAATCACCGCAATCGGGGCATCCAAAATTCCAAAACGTCGCGAAACATCTTCCACACTTCCCGGTCGGTTGTGACGACCATCGCTCAACAAAACAACTCCGGCCAACTGATCAGGGGGAACCTGATCAAGAACCGTTTCAAGCCCCCCGGCAAGGTCGGTCGCCTGATCCCAGCCCTCCACTTCGGTCTTGTCATCCATGAGAGCACGCCGGGCGGCACGAATTTCTCGAATCCCCACCTTCCCATCCAGATCGTCAAGAATGCCACTTGCTTCCAAATTTTCGCGGGCCAGCTCCAGACGCGTCTTGGTTTGGCCTTCGTCAACGAGATCCATCGAAGCCGAGTCATCGATCATCACGATCACTTCCCTCTCAATCTCCCGCTCAACGAATCGGCTCCAAACCGGCTGCAAAAGAATCCATAACAGCAAAGCCAATTCGAAAAGCCTGAGCCCCAGCAACCATCGCCCGCGAACAGGGGTGATGGCCGTTCGCTCATAGCGATAGCTCCAAAACACCAGCTCCGCGCCGAGCGCCCCGATCAAGGGAATCACCCAGGCCGGCCAAAACGGATTCACCTCCAGCCAACGGGACAAGAGAATGACCACGCCCCATAGCGCAAAAAAAATTAAAGTCCCCCTTATGATCACCTTCATGATGTCTTTCCTTTCGCGCCTTTGGTCTTAGCGACTGATTTTAGAAACTCTTCGGGGATTTCGTCTCGTTTTTCAAAATCGACTTTCACTTCTTCGCCCGCCTTACGTGATTTCGAAACCCAGCGGGCGAGAATCCCCTCAAGGAAAAACAGGACCAGGGCCGCAATCGCCAGGACTTTCCAGATCTCACGGCCAAATCCCTCACCACGCAAGGCCGCCAACACATCCTTGATTGAGGTCAGTTCAATCAGATCAATCTCACGACGAATCAAATCCCGGTCATCATCGTTCCAACCTTCGAGACGACTTTCTCCTCCTTCACGAAGGACCACCAGCGGAACCTCTTTTTGATTGGACAATTCTTCCTGCACCGCCGCAGGAATTTTCACCAGATACTCTCCCGGAATGGCTGATCCACTCACTTGGAGCGACTTTCCCCGGCGCCCCAACAGGGCCGCAACCTCCCGGTCCCTCCCCTGGGGATCTCGTGCCGAAGCTTCCCCAAGAACAACACTCCCGGAATCCTGTTTCACCGCGAGAAAGGCCGAGGCCGGTATGACTTCCTTGAGACCATCAGGTCGCTCCCAACTTAGCGTCACGAAGGCATCCCCCCATTCCTCCTCGTATGTTGCTGAAAAGGAAACCGGCTTGCCCGCAACCAGGGGAATCTTATCGCTGCGCCCCGTGTTGCCCTTGCTTTCAAAAACCGCTTCCCCATCAAGCTCGATGGAAATCTTGTCATCAACCACCACTTCAAAAACGTAATCCCCTGTCACTGGTGGCAACAGCGAACCGGACCACTCAACCTTAAATTTGTCTTGGCCCAGCCCTTTGCCCGGCGAGTCCCCCTGCCACTTGAAATCAATCGCGGAATCAATTCGTGCAAAGCCTTCCCCACGACCTTCAAGAGGACGGTATTCCGCACTCAGCCCTCCTCCTCCGGGCAGTCCCAGGGTTGGACTCCAGCTGGCCCGCACGTTGAGATTGACGGACTGTCCACCGGCCAACCAATTTGTCATTTCATGAACGAAGGGGACAAAACTGGGCCGGGCCGGGAGATTGCCCATTCTCGCATCAAGCGCGGTCGTCGTGAGAATAATGCGACCGTTTCCGTAATCCCGTGTTGCCAGAAAAATTTCACCATCACTATACCGGGCAGCCGCGATTGCTCCTTCGGCGAGGTCGGAGGATGACCGATAACCATCGATGACCGCATTACCCAGATCTTGTCCGGCTTCGTCTTTAAAAAGACGTAAGACCGGATGATCGAAGCTTCCGGGCGCGACTTGCACCCCGTTTTTTGGCAGGGACATCTCTCCCAGCTTTGATGGCATGACCGCGCCATCTCCACCAAGCCAGCGATCATAAAACTCCGGTTCCACTCTTGGGCCCGCGATCACCCACAAACCACCTCCCTTGATCACAAAATCTGCAATTTTTGAAGCCGCCGAAGCTGGCAGACGAGCCACATCGGCAAGGATAATCACGGCATCACCATCCAACTCCTCACGAGTCAGGGCCGCCGCATTAATGACCCGGGGATCAACAAAAGTCTCTTCCTTACCGCTCACCGGAGCCAAAGCCAATGCCAGATACCCCCCCGCCCGTTGAAAAAACGATGCCCCGCTGTTCCCTTCGATGATCAAAACAGGCAGGGTCTTTTTCACCCAGATCGCTCTCTCGGAAACATCATCCCCCGAGAGATCGTCGTTTCCTTCGAGGTCCACCTTGATCACCTGCGGACCAACCTCCTGAAACTGGTATCGGTAATCGAGAATCGTGCTCTCGCCCGGAGTCATCTGTCCAAGCCCTTTGGGTTCGAGTTCCTCTCCCGCTGCCGTCACCCTCATCAGTCCCGGTGTCACCACTTCGGTTCCGGTATTCTCCACGCTCACCCGGATGACCACCTCCCGGTCCGTCCCCACCACTTCCCGGGACATTTCAATCCCCGTGACCGAAACATTTCTCAGTTTCTCCGGCGGAGGAAACGAACGCAGCAAGAGACGTGGCTTGGTCCCGTCCGGCAAACCTTCCCAGGCATCGCCAAGATTCCCCCACGATGTCGTGCTATTCAGTTGCCATCCAATCCGCTGGAGGTCGGTGAAAACAACGAGATCTTTCGTACTTCCCCGGCCCTCGGCCAAAGACAGGGTCGCCACCCCCAGCGCGTCATGAGCGCGAAAGGGACCACCCACAGGCTCCAATTGATCCAGGACCTCGAGAACATCCGCACGATGCGTCAACGGAGTTCCCGTCTTCAACTCGGGCGCGGGGCCACCCAAAACGACCGAGAAGGCTGTGCCCTTCGGAGCTTCTTTGACAAAATCCTTGGCCTCCTCAATCGCTCGTTCGAAAGCAGTCATCCCTCCATCCCGCAGAAGCATCGATGTCGATCCGTCAATCACGATGGCCACATCCCTGCGCTCGCTCGTTTGAAAACGATTCAAATTCAGGTTCTTCTCCTGCCAGGTCAAAAATCCGGCACCAAGAACCATCAAAAGAGCAAGGACCCGCATCAGCCATTTCCACTTGCGTGCTGAAAGAACAAAGGACCCGCCAAAAGCGGCCATCCCGATCAAGCCCATCGGGAGCACAAACAGCCAGGGGATACTGGAATCGGGAGGGACAAAAGGGCGCGCCACCGCCAAGGCGATCAGGGCAATGAGAAGGCAACGCGCTACCATGAGAAGGAAGTCCTCCCATTCCATGCGCTTACGCCGCGCCGCGACGGTATCAAAAAGAAAACGCATCGCGCCCCAATCGTAGGGTTTGGCGGCCTGACGGCGAATCAGATGCAGAATAACCGGAATCAAAACGCCGGCGAGCCCTGCGAGGAGCCATGGATTTCGAAACAGCATTGCTACCTCTTCCTCCTTCCCAGATATCGCACCAAAGCTTCGGAAACAGGAGTCTTGGTTGACACCGGAACATAATCGGCCCGGAGATTCCCGCAGACACTTTCAATCGATGCGATAAACTCCTTCAGCTTCTGAAGATAGGCCGCGCGCACCGCTTGCGGATCAATCTTCAACATCTCCTCAACCCCTTCCAAATCCCGAAACCTTTGAAAATTACGGAACGGAAAGCTCAGTTCCTCTTCCGCCAGCAAATGAAAGACAACAAGTTCATGCTGCCGGTAATCAAAGTGATGCAAGGCCTCCACAATCTCTGCGGGATCATCAAAAAGATCACTGATCAGGACCACAAGCCCGCGCTTCGGGATTCGTTCGGCCACTTCGTGAAGCACTTTTCCCACCCCGGTCTCCATTCCGGGTTCGGTTTCATAGAGCTCTTCACAAATTCTCCGAACCTGGCTTGGACGATTCTCTGCCCGCATCGAAGTGCGCAGAGTATCATCAAAGGTCACCAGGCCCGCGGCATCTCCCTGCTTGATAAACAGGTAGGACAGTGCCGCCGCAAGGTATTGACCGTATTCAAATTTTGAAAGATCCGACTGTTCGCCTTTAAAGTTCATCGACCCCGAGACATCGAGCACGATCGTCGCCCGGAGATTGGTTTCCTCGATGTATTGCTTGATGACATTCCGGTCACTCTTGGCCATCACCCGCCAGTCGAGGTTCCGCAAATCGTCACCAAGGGTGTACTCACGGTGCTCCGCAAATTCCACCGAGACCCCCTTGTCCGGACTGGTATGGCGGCCTGTCAAAGTTCCCTGCTTTCGCAGTCGCGAAAGCCACTCCAAGCGACGCAACGAGCCCACCACCTCGGGAGCAAGCAAACGCATGCACTCGGGCATTTTCAAATGATCAGCAGCTTCGGCCATTCTGGTCTCAACGTTGAAGACTAGATCTTGATATCGGCATCCTTCCCGCCGAGTTCCTCAACGAGGCGCTTGATAATGTCATCGCTCTTCACTCCCGCGGCCTCGGCGTTGAAGGTTGTGAGCACGCGATGGCGGAGCACCGGCAAGGCCACCGAAGCAACGTCTCCCGTGGTGGCATGGACCCTTCCTCTAAGCACGGCGTGAGCCTTGGCTGCGGAAATCAGCGAAATACCGGCCCGCGGACCAGCACCCCAACCCACCATTTCGTTCACAAAGTCCGGAGCTGCATCCGTGCCCGGACGGGTTGCCCGCGCCAGCTTGGCCGCAAAGTCGATGACATGATCACCCACCGGAACTCTCTTCACGATATTTTGCAGCTCAATGATCTCCGGCCCCGTCATGAGAGGCTTAATCGTCGCCGAATTGGGGCTCGTCACCCGGCGGATAATTTCCCGCTCCTCCTCCTCATTGGGGTAATCGACGATAATATTAAAAAGGAATCGGTCGAGCTGCGCTTCCGGAAGCGGGTAAGTGCCCTCCTGCTCGATTGGGTTTTGGGTCGCCAATACGAAAAACGGATCAGGCAGGTGAAGGGTGCGCTCACCCACGGTGACGTGGCCTTCCTGCATTGCCTCCAGCAAGGCCGCCTGGGTCTTGGGAGGAGTTCGGTTAATCTCATCCGCGAGCACCATGCTTGCAAAAAGCGGACCATTCACAAAACGAAACCCTCGATGGCCCGTCTCGGGATCCACTTCCAAAACATCCGTTCCGGTGATGTCCGCCGGCATCAGGTCGGGGGTGAACTGAATCCGCTTGTATTGCAGGTCGAGAGCCTGCGAAACCGTCGAGACCAGCAGGGTCTTCGCCAACCCCGGAACTCCAACCAAAAGGGCATGGCCCCGACAAAACATCGCCATCAAAACCTGCTCCACCACCTCATGTTGCCCCACAATCACCTGGCCCAATTCCTCCTTCATTAGCCCATAGCTCTCATGGAGCTTTTGCACGGCAGCTTTGTCGTCACTCATGTTGGAACTTCCCTACGCAAAGCGTGCAGATTCTCTTGCTCATTTTTGGAAAGAAAGTTTCCAAATCAAATTTCCTTCCTCCTCGCGGCGCTGATCTGTCAAAAATCACGATAACAAGAGCTTTGCGGCATCCTTTGCAAAGTAGGTCAAAATGATATCCGCTCCCGACCGCTTAATCGCAATCAGGCTCTCCATCATCACCGCCTCCTCATTTAACCACCCATCAGCCGAGGCACTCTTGATCATGAGATACTCCCCGCTCACCTGATAGGCAGCCACCGGCAGCGTGGTGTGTTTCCTCACATCGCTGATGATGTCCAAATACGCCCCCGCCGGCTTTACCATTACGATATCAGCGCCCTCATTCTCATCGAGAATGAGTTCACGCAGCGCCTCCCGACGATTCGCCGGGTCCATTTGATAGGTCTTTTTGTCTCCCGCCTTTGGAGCCGACCCCAGCGCGCCCCGAAAAGGTCCGTAATACGCCGAGGCATACTTCGCGGTGTAGCAGCAAATCGAAACCTGCTCATGCCCCGCTGCATCCAGGGCCTCACGCAAAGCAGCCACCCGACCATCCATCATGTCACTCGGAGCGATGATGTCCGCGCCTGCATTGGCCTGACACACCGCCTGCATGCACAAAACTTCCACCGTCTCGTCATTCAAAATCTCTCCGTCTTCCACGATCCCGTCATGACCATCGATATTGTAAGGATCCAAGGCCACATCCGTCATCACCACTAACTCCGGCAACGCCTCCTTCAGAGCCCGAATCGCCCGAGGAACCAGCCCCCCGGAATTATGACTCTCCTCCGCCTTCTTCGTCTTCAAGGATTCATCAATCGCCGGAAAAAGCACCACCGCCGGGATTCCCAGCGCCAAAGCCTCCCCCGCCTCCTTCACCAACCCGTCCAACGACCACCGCGTGCACCCCGGCATCGATTCGATCGCTTCATCGATCGCCAAATCGTGCAAAAACAAGGGCAACACAAAATCCCCGGCGCTCAGCAAGGTCTCACGGGTCAATGCCCGCACGCCGGGGCCCTTTCGGTTACGTCGAGGTCGATTCGGTAAGTCCACGACCCAATCCTAATTTCGAAATTCCAAAATCCGAATCATAAATTATGTTCCTTCCGTGGCCCACACTCCATTCAACGAATTCCTCCAAGGCGATCTCAAAACCCTGGAGACCAATCTTCGTGATCTTTTGGACCCGCATCTCCCGGAAAAAGACCACCTCAGCCTCCTCAACCTCGCCTGCGGCCGCGGCGATGAAACCGGCGTCCTCGCCAAGCTCCTCGCCGAAAAATCAAAATCCGCCCACCTTCAAGGCCTCGACATCCGCGCCGCCGAAATCGGCCAGGCAAACTCGCGTTGGAAAAAGGAACTCGCAGATGTCACCAAAAACGCCTCGGCCGACTTCATCACCCATCGTGGCGACCGCCTCCTCGACCTTGCCGAAATCGGAACCCCCGACATCGCCTTCCTCCGTCACCAAAATTATTGGAACGACAAACCGGTCTGGACCCAAATCTTCGATCAAGCTCTCGAACGCCTCAACGAAGACGGTCTCCTCGTCATCACCTCCTACTTCGACAAGGAACACGAACTCGCAACCGCCGCCCTCGAAAAGCTCGGTGCCATTCAAGTCGGCTCCATCATCAATCCCAACTCCCGCGCCCTCGCAGACGCCCCCGGCAAATCAGTCGACAAGCACCTGGCGGTCTTCCGGAAGAAATGAGTTAATTAAATTCAGCCTCTCCTCACTTGGATAGAGGTTGGACTCAAAATGGTTCATCACAAACCCATAGCTCATCCCGGTTTCAGGATTTGCCATTCCGTAACTCCCACCCGCACCCGGGTGACCAAAACAATCCTGATCCGGCCCAAGTCCAAGCATCATCCCGAACCCGAAGGAGTTCTCGACCCGCTGAATGACATCGAGCCCGGTGATGCGATGGCGGATCAATTCCGCGAGAAAGTCCTGACGGAGAACCCAGTCATAAAATTTCGCCAGCGCCCTTGCCGAACCCACCCCTCCCATCGCCGGGAAGCCCGCTTCCCAGGCTCGCGGCTGATTCATTTCGCTCACTCCGGCGAGATCCGAAGGTGAGGAAAAGGCCAACCTCGTCTGCGAAGTCTTGTCCAACAAGGCCTCATAAAAAGGCTTCGGCTCCCCTGCCCGTCCAAACCGCGCCGGGATTAACTCCGCCACCCGGTGGTGTTGCGCCTCGGGCAGGCCGATCCAAAAATCGATCCCGTTCTCATCGGCGATTTCCTCCCTCCAAAAGTCCCCCAAAGCACGCCCATCGACCCGCCTCACGATCTCGTCTGCCAAAAAACCGACCGTTCGTGGATGATACCCATGGGTTCCAACTTCCCAAAGCGGCTCCTGTTTCTCGAGGGACGTAACCACGGCCTCACGATCCCAAATCGAACACCGTTCATGCAGTCCGGCCAAGCCACCCTGATGAGAGAACATTTCCTCAAAGGTCAAATCACCCACCCTCAATTCAGGCCAAACCCGCCTCACCAACGATTCGCCATCCATCCCCGCGCGCTGAAGTGCCATTAAAACACACACAGCCATCGGTCCCTTGGTCGCCGACCATACCGGAGCCATCGTCTCCTCCGTCCAGACTTTGCTGCGGTCCCGGTCCGTAAACCCTTCGTGCCGCGACACCACTTCCTCGCCATCTTTCCAGGCGACAAATGACCAGCCGATCTCGTCCTTCATAGGTCCAACTCTCCCTGCGTATTCACTTTGCTAACGTCAATCACTTCCCCCAGATGAGTCGAGACCAGGCGACACCGAACCCGTTCCGGAGCGACCTCAAAAACCTCCGCCATCGCAGCCTGATAACTCATCATCTGACCTGCGTATTGCGCCACCAGCTTGTCCGCCGACCTTACCGCATCGGTCTTAAAATCGATGACCTCGATCCCGGACACAACCCCGCCCTCGCGATGAACGTGCAAGCGGTCAATGACTCCACTCATCCATTTACCCTGATGAATCAGCTCAAAGGCCTGCTCGCGGAAAAGCTCCCCTCCCCGTTCTTCAAACACCGCATGAACAGCAGGAATTTTGAGTGCATCCTCGACGATCTTACCGGCTCCCGAAAAGGGTTGTGCGGGAACATCGCCGGGCTCAAGCCAAGCGATCTTCTCGAACAATGCGTGCACCTCGGTCCCAATACGACGACCGCTTCCGGAGCTAGCGACATCGGATGACTTGCGGGCAGATGGACTGGTCCGGCTTCGCTGGGCTTTCCCACTGGAGAGCTTGGGCAGGGCCACCACTTCCGGCTTCGAGGCTTCCCCGACAGTGTCCGTCCATTTTGGATCGGACTCCGTAAATTCAAGCCCCGTCGATTGCCGGACGAGATTAGCGGGCGAGGCAAAGTCCTCCTTGTTCTTCCGACTCGGCGGTTCCGCTGGCAGGTAAACATAAAGCCCACGCTTCGCGCGGGTTAGGGCGACGTAAAGCAGACAGAGGGTTTCATAGCGTTGCGTTTCCTCCCACCGGTCAAAGGCGGCCTTCGTTTCCGGATGTCTTTTATAAGCCCAACTTCCGGGAACTTGAAGAAGCCAATCGACTCCGCGCGCCACCTTAAAATCATTGGCCGCGGGAACTTGTCGACTATCGGAAATCTCGGGCAACATCACGACATCGAAACCAAGACCTTTTGACTTGTGAATCGTCATGACCTGAATGGCCGCAACTCCGGGAGCCTGGTTGACTTGCAGATCGCGAATCCAGTCCGCCGCCGCCCGCGGGCAGGCTTCTCCGGTCCCATCGAACTCAGCCAAAGCCGCGATCAAATCCTCGGCCCGACGTCGTCCGTAAAGGTGCAACTCACTCCACTCCGGAGCCACGAGGGCACTCACGAAACGGGCATAACCACTGACTTGAATTTCCTGCAAAACACGATCCCAACGCGTCCCCCAATGTTCGCCATATTTCTCGATCACCGCCATGAGCGGAGACATTGCAATGACCTCACGGCTGTAGCGATCCGCCGGATCAGCGAGCCACTTGACGAGATGGGTGATGACCACGCCGACAGCGTGATCCGTGCCGGGACTTCTTTGTCCGGCCTCAATGACATCGAAGCCTTCGGCCCGAAGGAGGTCGGCGTATTGCCTGACCAATTTACCCGTTCTCACGAGGACACCACAACTCAGTTTTTTTTCACCAATCCCCAGTCGTTTGAGATCAGCGATGAGGAGTTCACCCTCATCATCTTTCGGGACCTCGACCACTTTACCCTCACCCGTGACACCAGGATCTGATGACTCGTGATCCTTCCAAAGCCATTCCTCTTGAACTGATTTCCCAAAGAGTTTTTCAATCAAAGAAAGGTTTCCACAAACCGCATTCACAACCGCCAAAACCGCCGGGCATGAGCGGTAGGAAATATCCATCGGCTCAACTTGCAAACCATGCTCGTAGCGTTTCAAAACATCATCAAAGAGGCTCACATCGCCTCCCCGCCACGCGTAGATTCCCTGCTTACGGTCTCCCACCACGAAGAAACTCCCGTCGGGATCACCGACCGCTTCATCAATGAGTGGTTCCAGACCGCGCCACTCCGAGCGACTGGTGTCCTGAAATTCATCAAGTAACCAATGGTCGTAGCGACCATCGAGTCGATAGTCGATGAGTTCCCTTCGAAGACGCGCCTCTTCGTCCTGACTCCACTCGCCGAGGAGGATTTTGACATCGTCGAAGCTTAGCAAGCCGCGCCGACGAAGCTGTTGTAAATGTTCCTGATCGATCTGCTCCATCAACTCGCCCACCGCTTGGGTCTTCGCTACCGCACTTGCCATTTCACAGTCGATGGCGAGGCGGAAAAGAGCCTGCCAATTGACCCACTGCTCGTAGGGAACGGTGAGCATTTTCCGCCCTTCCTTCACCTCGACCGGCCCGGGTTCCTCCAGTACTTCGAGAAGACGGCCTCCAAACGTGTTCAGCTTAAGCGATTTCCCAACGGTGTGATTGTCAAAATTCGCAATCATGTCACTCCAGCCCTTCGGCTTGGCCTCATCCCGGAGAGACGCAATCAGGCCATCCTTTTGAGCCAACCAGTCCTCGACCTTCGGAAGCCCATCGAAGACGGAGACATTTCCAAAAGCCTCCTTGCGCGCGCCCGACTTCCAAATGCGATGCCAGGTTCCGATGAAGTCCTCCAAGGAACGCTGCACCCCCTGCTGTCCCTGTCCGAGAGTCGCTTTGCGGAAGGCATGATAAAAGTCCTGTCGCTCTCCGAAACCATCACGCAGGACCCCTTGCAGGATTTCGGCCTCAGCGGTTTTGAGCCGTTCACCTTCGAGAAGGTCAAAGGTTCCGCCACTCAAGCCCAGCTCGTACTGGAAACCTCGTACGATTCGGGAGAAGAATCCATCGAGTGTGGTGAGTTGAAGTCGAGGAAGGGATTTGATCACTTTCCCAAGCACCGCCGGGACATCCACCTCGGCCCCGAGATCGCGGGAGATCTCCCGTGCCTTCTCTTCACTCAGACTCCCTTCTGCCAACTTGGTGAGGACGGAATCGGCAAACTCACCCGCTGCTTTGCGGGTAAAAGTCAGAGCGACCATGCGCTCGGGCTCCACTCCTTCCACTCCGATCTTTCCGATGACACGGTTGCCAAGCTGATAGGTTTTCCCTGAACCGGCGGAGGCCAAAATCAGGAGATTCTTTTCAAGAATGTTCATGCCGCTCCTCCTTTCCAGTCGAAGGCTTCGGCGAGATCACGTCCGTAAGTCAGGTCCTCAAAGTCCTCGTAGGTCACCTTCTCCGCAGGCGGCCAAAAGATCTGATCCTGCACCTGTTTGACAATCCACTCGGCGCACTTGCGGGCCGAAACTTTTTCCTCCTCACCAAAATCTTCCCAAGGAGTGATTTTCACATTGGCACGGTCCTGACCAAGCGCGAAGTATCCGACTTCATCGACCTGGCCGAGGGCATCGGCATAAAAAGGAACCTGCAAATTGGTCCAAATCTTCCCGCCGGGAGCGACCACTTCCGCGCCTTGCAAATGCTCCGGCGGATCATTTCGGAATGACTTCTGATGTTCATTCACGACCGACTTCGCTTCCTTGCTGGTCTTGTAATCGAGGACACGGATGCGGCCGTCGTCGTGCTTTTCAATTCGATCAATTTGCCCCGTCACGACCGCTCCGTTGATCTCGAGTTCAAAGTCTTTCTCCACCTCGACGATACGCCAGCCATCGCTGCGAATGATGGCTTGTTGTTCCGCAAACCAACCGAGCCGCAATCTCATCGACTCGACTTGCAGCGACACCGCGAGCGGAAGTTCCTCCCCGAAATAACGGCCCACCAGCTCATCGAGTTCCTTTAAAAGCCATCCCTCGATCATCTTCTCATCGGCTGAATCACGGGCCACCTTGTCGCGCCCCCACTGCTCCAGGACATCGTGAAGGACATTTCCAAAATCCCGGTGATTCCACTCCACTCTCTCAGGTTCGGGTTGGTTCATTCCGACCACGCGCTGAAGGTAGTAGCGGAAGGGACAGGCGAGGTATTTCGAAAAGGCGGTCACCGACATCCGGGACTTGGGCTCGACGACACGCGGTTGCCATTTCCAATGATCCTCCAAATGCCAGGCGACCCCGGAATCGGCGGGTTCGACCTCCGCAAAAAGCTGCTGCACGTGTTCCGCAAGAGTCTTTCCTTTCGCGGTGAGGAGAAGGCGCGAGGGCATCAAGACGTCCCCACCGAGCGAGGATTTTCCCACGATGAGATCAACCCGGCCATTCTCGCGACGCATTTCAAGGAGGGCATTCAAAAGGTAGGCATCGCGCGCAGCCCGACTTTCCTCGTAGGGCAAACCGAGAACCTGCCGGGCGTTTTCCGGCAGCCAGGTGTCACTGCTGGCGCGGGAAGGAATGCGACCTTCATTCAAACCGCAGATGATGAGATGGGGCGCCGGTTCATGGAGGAGCTCCAGCCACCCCTGAACATCAAGAACGCGACCGTCGGGCGCTTCCTCGGGAACCGGGCCCAAATCTTGCAAAAGAAGATCGATCCAAAAGGCAGGCGCACGTTTGACCAGTTTGGCAGCCTCCGAGGTGGCCTCAAGCCAGCCTTCGAGCCCGGCCTGATCATTGCGGTCGAGCTTGTGAAGAAGAGTGCGCATCCCGGCGTGGAAGCCCTGCCCGAGGAATCGCTTCCGCAGCTCCTCGAAGTCAGCCATGACCTTTTCGGCAATCACAGCGGCATCGCGCTGATGCCCAAGGCGGTTCTTTTGACTCCCGGTGTTGGCCCTTTCGAGCGACATCTCGATGAGTTGACGGGCGCGTTCGACATCAGCCAGCGAACGCACGAGGTGGCTGTCGAGAAGGCTCGAAAGATGCTCGACCTGCTGGGAACGAATGCCCTCCACCATGAAACGGCTCTGATCGAAGGCGAGGAGATCGATGACTTCCTTCACTTCCGGATTCTGAAGATAACGACGCCAACAACTCAACCAGCCGGCGAGCGACGACGGGAGCGAAGCTCCGGGATCGTGAATGGCCCAACCCGCCCGCGCAAAGGAACGCACCAGCTCTGCGGCCACTTCCTCATCGCCCGTGCCCAGACCGACGGTCTCGCTCGTCGAATCCGCCTCCACGACCTGGGAAACGGCGAGATCAGCCTGCTGCCTTGGGTCTCCGCTCAAAGTGACACTTCCTGACTGAGGCCAGACAATCTCGCGCTCGTTCCATTCCAGTCCCGGCCTCCCCCAAGCGTCCACCTTTTCATCCGGCACGAGCACCGTCACCGGAATATTCGACTTCTCCAAAAAGCGCGTCACCACAGGCGGTATATCAAGAACCCCGGCAATGACGATTTCGGTCACACCGTTTGGAAGATTAAGATTCCCTTCGGCCAAACGGGAGGATTTGCTCTCATACTCCCAGGATTTCAGTTTCTCCTCCACAACTTTTTCCAAGGCCGCCAGCTGACTCCATCTCTCGCTTTCCAGGGAATCAACCATCCGGGCCGCCGAGTCCAATATGAGACCGTTTTCTTGCAGACTTTTCCTGAGATCAGTAAAGGCCTTCGCCAACCCCAGGGCCCACCCCTGCCCTTCGCTCGCGGGCGATTCCGGGAAAATGGCGGAGTAATGCTCCCAATCCCTCACGCCCTCCAGCGCCTCGGTCCAAGCCAGGATCTCGATCGCTTCCGGAGCAACATTCCCCTGTGCCATCAGAACTCCCGTGGTGACAACCTTTGGTGCCAGCAAGCCTCCGCGTTCCGCCAATCCAAGGCGTAAACGACGGCTGCTCTGTGCCGTAGGAACCACCACGAGAAGCTCCGGCAACCCGCTCTTCCTTTCCAGTAACCAATCAATCACCGCAGTGCCATAAGTCGTGGAAGAAGCAAGAGTCACAAGCTGGGGAAGCATGGCGGTAGCTTCCCCCATCCCCTCTCTCTCTCCAACCCCAAAGCTCTGATTTGCAAGGAAATCTCCTCGCCAACCTGCCCTCTCTTTTGCAACGTCATCCCAAGCTATTATGTCTAACGTTCAATGGTTCTACGCCGACGCCCAGCAACAGCAGCAGGGACCCGTCACTTTCGAGCAAATCCAGCAGCTCGCCGCAAGTGGTCAAATTCAACCCGCCTCCCTCATTTGGAATGAAGGAATGCCCAACTGGTCCGCCGCCAGTCAGGTTGATGGAGTATTCAATCAAGGAGCGCCCCAACCCGCCGCGGCCCAACCTCCCGGCAACCCATACGCGGCCCCGGTTTCAGGCAACCCCATGGGAGCTCCAGCCACTGGAGGAAGCTATCCCATCCCTCCGGTCAAAAAGGTCTCCTATCCACTTTTCCTGATCACCTCCGTGGCGGGCATCATTCTCTACATTGCCGCAGCTGTCATTATTTTTGCCAGCGTCGCCAAGACCGCTACCGAGTTTGAAAACAACAAACCTTCCCAGCCTCCGATGGAAACTGTTGAGGATTTTAATAAGTTTAAAGCCCAATCGGAGGCGGAGAGAGAGGCTCAAGCGGAGGAACAAGCGGAAAAAATCATGGAAGACTTCCCAGTCGCCGCGGTCGGAGTCGGTGGCATTGGACTGCTCCTGATGATGATAGCCGGCATTCTTGGTCTCATCTGTGTCTACCGCGCCTGGTGCTGTGTCCAGCCGGGTGGAGCACGAAGCACTCCGGGCAAAGCCGTCGGCTTCCTGTTCATTCCTTTCTTCAATATCTACTGGATCTTCGTGGCTTTCTACGGATGGGCCCAGGATTGGACCCGGATTCAGGCAAGCCACGGAAACCTGGCGGCAATGCCACGCGTTTCCCCTCCTCTTTTCCTCACGGCCCTGATCTCTAGCTTTTGTATCATCATCCCGTTTCTTGGATTTCTCGCCCTCGTGGCGTATCCCATCCTCTACCTCATCATGATGGCCCAGATGCATAAAGTGGTAAACAGCATGGCTGCCGCCTCCCGTCAGACCCACTAAGACCGGATTCTGTAGTTCTTGTCTTTCGAGGCCTCCGCGCGTATGCCGGAGGCCTCTTCTTTTCCCCACGATCATGCCGACTCAAATTGGACTCATTTCCCTTGGCTGCGCCAAGAACCTCATCGACTCCGAAATCATGCTTGGACACCTCCAGGACGAAGGCATGACCCTCGTGCCCGATCCCGAGCTGGCCGATGCTCTCATCATCAACACTTGCTCGTTCATCGATGTCGCCAAAGACGAATCCGTGGGCACCATCATCGAAGCGGTCAACGCCCGCCAGAAAGACCCCGCGCGCGAAAAGCAAAAGATCATCGTCGCGGGCTGCCTCTCCCAGCGTTTTCAAAAAGACCTCCCCGGACTCCTCCCCGAGGTCGATGCCTTCATCGGGCTCGATCAAATCACCGATGTCGCCTCCATCGTCCGCCAGACCCTGGAACGCGACCTTGAGGAAGATGGCTCCCTCGATACCGTCACCGCCAAATCGCGCTACATTCCCGACTACACCACCCCCCGATTCCGGCTTACGCCGAACCACATGGCCTACATCAAGATTGCCGAAGGCTGCAATCACACCTGTGCCTTCTGCATCATCCCCAAGATCCGCGGCCAACATCGGTCACGCACCCAGGAATCCATTGTGCGCGAAGCCAAGGGCCTCATCGCCCAGGGAGTGAAGGAAATCAACCTCATCTCACAAGACACGACCTACTTCGGCATGGACAAGTGGCAGGGCCTCGGCAACCGCCCCAATCCCACCTCCGGTGTCGATTCCACCCGCGGCGAATCCCTCGCCTCCCTCCTTCGCGCTCTCAATGACCTCGAGGGCGACTTCTGGATCCGCCTCCTCTACACCCACCCGGCCCACTGGTCGGACGAGCTCATCCAAACCATCGCCGGGTGCCCCAAGGTCGCCCGCTATGTTGACATTCCCTTGCAACACATCTCCGACCACATGCTGGACAAGATGAACCGCAAGACCGATGGAAAATACGTCCGCGATCTCCTCCAGCGCATGCGCGATGGCATTCCCGACCTCGCCATCCGCACCACTTTCATCACCGGTTTTCCCGGCGAGACTGATGCCGATCACGAGGAACTTCTTGAGTTCATCAAGACCTTCAAATTCGAACGCTGCGGCATTTTTCAGTATTCAAAAGAAGAAGGAACCCGCGCTTTTAAGATGGATGATCACGTCCACCACGCGACAAAAAAGAAGCGCCATCGCGAACTCTCCTCAGCAATTGACGAAGTCGCCCAAGACGTCAACGAGCGCCAACTTGGCAACTCCAAGCGTGTCCTTGTCGAAGAAGAAGGCATTGCCCGTTCGATGTGGGATGCCCCTGACATCGACGGCCGTATCTTCGTCCCCATCGATTCCGAAGTTGGAGATTTCCTCGAGGTCGAAATTAAAGACCATCGCGGCTACGATCTGGTCGCCAGCTAGGGAAGGACGCCCACCGGAGCGTCATCCCCTATCTTTTCCTCCGCGTGTTCTTTCTCGCTGATTTTTTTCGCGGGGTGGAACTCCGCTTTCCTTTCCCCGAGTCTCCTCTCGGCTGTGAAGATTTGCCCTTCGTCGAACCGGATTTCTTGGCTGCGACTTTTTTCTTCGCCGATCCTCCGGTCACCTCCACGATCTTAAAGTCGACTTTCATTCCGATGCGGTCCACCTCTTCAACGACCACTTTCAATCGTGATCCGGCCTGCAAGACCTGGCCCCGGCTGTTTGCGAAACGATCGGAGTTGTTCTCAAAGAACCAACGCCCCGTCGGAAAGCCCTCACGCTTGATGAGGCCCCGCTGTAAAATGTCGGTGCATTCCATGAAAAGACCCATCGCACGAACCTCGGTGATAATCGCTTCAAACACCGGAGGTTTGTCCTCACGTGAAGTCAGGTCCAGCCACTCCAACATTTTCATGCGACGGCTTTCCGTTTCGGCATCAGCACTGGTGCGTTCGGTTCCGGAAATGTGTTCGGCGATCTCGATGCAACGTTTCGTATCAGGAGTGCGATCGATCTTCGCAGGTCGATTCTGAAGCAATGACTGAAGTGCCCGGTGCATCACCAAATCAGCGTAACGACGAATCGGACTCGTAAAGTGACAATAGTCCGTCTTGGCCAGACCATAGTGACCATCCGGGGTCGCCAGGTAACAGGCACGCTTGAGACTCTTCAATAGCCCCACTTTGATTGCGGGCTCTTCCAGACTTCCCTTTGCCGAATCAATGAGCTTCTGAATGTGCTTCCGGTTCGACAAATCTCCCGGCTCGTATCCATAGGAGCGGGCCAATTCCGCAAACTCCTGAAGCTTGTCGGGATCAGGATCTTCGTGGACCCGGTAGATCGTGGGACGCCCGGAGGTCTTGACCTTCCGTGCCACCGCTTCGTTGGCGGCCAGCATGAATTCCTCAATCATTTGGTGGCTCTCATTATACTCCTCACGATTGTAGCCCGTCGGGACTCCCTTGTCGTCCAGGATGATGCTGACCTCGGGCATGTCCAGATCGAGCCCGCCATTTTCAAAGCGACGTTTCCTCAAAACGGAGGCAAATGCCCACGCCTCGCGAATACCTTCACCCAGCTCCCCTCCTTTCCCCGGATTTTCGATAATTTCCTGGGCTTCTTCATAAGCATATTTGCGAGGTGTTCGGATCACCGCGTCGCAGAAATGACTCTTCATCATCTTCCCTTTCGGATCGAAATACATCACCGCACACTTGGTGAGACGATCCTCCTGGGGAACCAACGAGCAAATCCCATTACTTAATTCTTCGGGGAGCATCGGGATCACCCGGTCGACAAGATAGGTGGAATTCCCCCTCTCCCGTGCTTCCAGATCAAGAACACTCTCCGGTTTCACGTAATGCGAGACGTCTGCGATATGGACCGCGAGATGCCATCCTTTTTCAGTGCGCTCCACAAAAATGGCGTCGTCAAAATCCTTCGCCGTTTTTGGATCAATCGTGATCACATTGCGCTTCCGCCAATCTTCACGCCGGGCGATTTCCTCCGGCGGAATCTCCATGGGAATTTTTTGAGCGGCCTCCACGACTTCACGCGGGAAGGTCGCATTGATTCCGTGCTGATGCACAATCGCCTCCACATCGATCCCGGGATCTCCGGGCCACCCAAGGACATCGACAATGTGGCCTTTGGGGATCTCCTTCGCGTCGGTCCACTCGGTGATCTCCACCGCCACCATCTGCCCCGCCTTGGCATCGAGCGTGTTCCCAACCCGTATTGAAGGAGGAAGTCGCTCATCATTGGTTCGAACCGAGGAGAACTTTCCCTTCTTCACAAAAATCCCCGTCACCTTGCTGGAGCGGCGCTCGACAACCTCGATCACGCGTGCGCGCAGGTCATTGTGCTCTTTCGATTGCCCGGTGTTTTCAACGAGCTTGACCCGGATAATGTCACCATCCAAAGCAATGCCCATTGCCCGGGGGGAAACGTAAAAGCGATCCTGCTCGTCGAAATCAACTCCGGTTGCCAGGTTCCCTTCATCCGTCTTGTTGGCGTAAAACCATCCGTGTCCACCCGCGTTCACCTTGAGCTTTCCGATCAGGCCATCACTTGAGCGACCTTGTCCTCCGACCAGGTAACGCGATTTCTTTCCGAGCGAAATTTCTCCATCCTCCACCATGCCGGCGAGGGTCTCCCTCAACTTCTTGCGCATACTGGTCGGCAACTCAAGGGCACGCACCAGCTCGCTCTTGTTGAGCGGTCGTCCCCCCTCTTTACCCAAGAGCTTGAGAATGCTCTTCTTCATTTCCTCTGGCTTCGACATGGGGATATTCTGGACTGGCTTTGCCAACCCCACAACTACGGATGCAAGACGATTGATTTCTCAATTCATCTCTTCCTGTTTTACGCCGACTTAAAAAAACACTGGTATTTTTCCAACTTCCTCCCTATTATTGTAGGCACAATGTAAGGTCAAAAAGGCTTTGGTTGCCAATCATCCCCAAATCACATTAATCTTAGCCAACGACCCACAATACTCAAATCAACACTATGACACACACTCCTTCGCTCTCTTCAAAACGACGCGGTTTCACCCTTGTGGAACTTCTTGTCGTGATCGCCATTATCGCCGTTCTCGCAGCCCTTGGATTCGCCGGGTTCAATCTCGCCATTCAAGCAGCCAAAAAAACATCGGCCCGAACCTGTATGAGCCAGCTGATCATAGCCTCCGACGACTACTATGAAGCTTATCAGACCCTTCCACTTGGCAGCATCACCAATGCCGATGAAGAGAAGGACACCGACAATCAGCTCATGTCCGCCCTTCTCGGAATGAAGAGCGCTGAAGACGAGAACTATAAACTGGAGAGCTTCTTTTCCTTCAAAGCGGCAAAGGGTAAAGGCCAGAACGCTCATGACGGACTGGAGCGCACCGAAAACCGTGCCGAACTCCTCGGGCCATGGCTGAACTCACAAAAAAGCGACCGATACTTCCGGGTCTTGTATGACTACGACTACGACGGCGAGCTTCGTGAGCCCCAGGCCTTGGGCAACGAGATCAAATACGACACCAAAACCCTCATTTATCACAAGGGTAAGGACGGAAAGATCGGAGGAAAGAACGATCAGGACAACGTTTACAGCTGGAGCAAGAGCGACTAATCCGAATTAATGCTAATTTCCCAAAAACCGGGCTTCCTTCAAAGGTGGCCCGGTTTTTTTTTCGCTCACATACAGGGAACCAAGACCCCGTCCCGCATCCCGTGAATCTTCTTCTTGTCTGCAGGCACAATGGTGGCAAGGCAGCCTCCCAGCTTCGTCTTCCCCTCCCGATCCACAAAGTAGTAGGGACACAGCCGCGCCCGGCCCACCATGATCCGTCGCTCCCCGGTCTCCGGATCGAAATAAGGATGCTCCACCAGCTTTGTCTCCCGGAATTCCTGCACCACCCATGACTGCCTTCCAAACTCCTTTTGCGCCCGGGTCATCATCTCCTTCCACTCTGGCGAGGAGACATCGTGGCCAATTGTGACCCCCCGGGAGCCCCAGGCCAGTTCACTGAAACCACTGACTTTTAAAACAAGTCTCCGGTCTTTTTGACTAAACTCCCCCACTTCATCCCACGAAGTCACATCGAGCCGGGGAAGCGCCGCATGGGGAGGAATCTTCGAAGGATCAACCGGCCAACCATAGGACACAAGCTTCCGAAGAATCTGCAAATGGCTCCCGCGAAGTTCTTTTTCCCAAATTTTACGGAGCGAAGGCGTCCAAAAAAGAGCCAGCCAAATTTTCTCCTCAAAGTGCGGTTTCAGCGGCGGGGTCACGCCCCCCCTCCCTGCCAACTCACGAATCGAGGGAATCGACTCCCAATCAAAAAGCTCAAAAAAGCGATAGGCCTCACGATCTCCCGGCTTCCAGGTCTCGGCCTCATGAACGGAAAATTTTTCTCCCAACTCACCGGCCAACCAAGCCATCTCCGGGCGGTAGTCGCCCGATTCCTCGGAAACCAAAATCTCGGCCCCATCCTCAAAAAGCGACGCAAACCCCTTCAGCATTCCGTCCGCTCCTCCAAAAATCTCGAATCCCGCCGCCGCGTAGGTCTTGCTGAGCCACGCCAAAGTCCCGATCCCTCCAGGCACGCCATCCAACTCGGACGCGGAAAAACCCTCTTCCGTCAGCAACAAGTCCGGTCGAATGACCCGGGGCGCCACCCCGCGCTGTCCTTCAGAACGCTGATGCTTGATCATCCAATCGGGCTTCCCGGCATCCAGAAGGCGTGAAATCCACTCCGGCCGGCGTCCCTCTCCACTCAAGCGATAAAGTTCATCACAAACTTGTTGAAAACGATGCAAGGGATGTCCCAACCGGGTCAACGTCCTCCGTTGCGCTTTGTTAAGCAAAAATGGCTCGGGAGACCAAATCCATTCGCGGTCGGCAAAAAAACCAGCCTTGGGTGCGGCATTTTTGAGGTCATCGAGAGTCAGTTCGGACATCTGGAGCCAATCCTACCAAGGCATTGAAAGACATCAACCATCAGCTTGAAAGTTTACCATTCTAACCCCGTAGTCTGCACCTCGGTGAATTTTCCATTGTCCTTGGTGAAATCCCGCGTATTCAAGTCCCCGTCGCATGTTTTTTCTCACTAAAATGTTCAAGCTCCGGGACAAGGCAAATCCCGAAGAGGAAAAGCCCTTCCTCGATCACCTCGAAGATCTGCGGATCATGGTGACCAGAGTCGTCCTGACCCTCCTGATTTCCACTCTTGTCTGCTTCGTTTACAAAGACGAACTCATGAAAATCATCCGCAAGCCTGTCGAGCAGGTCTGGGTGGATCGACACGAGGCCACCCTCCCTGAAGACGAGGAAATCTCTCTCGACGACTGGGAGCGCGCCCTCAACTTTTCGCAAGTCTCAGCTCCTCTGGGCCAATACGACTCCGGGCTCGCCGAACGTTGGTGGGCCAAGGCCACCGATGAACGAACCCGACGCCTCACCGAGGCCGCCATCATTTATCGCGCCGCACAAAAACTCGAAGAAGATCAACAGGAAGACTTCATCGAATCCCTGCCGGATGAAAAAGGCGAAGCCCGCGAGCTGGCCCTGAAACTTCTCGAAACCAAACCCAGCGAAAATCTCAACGCCGAGGGCAACCTTCGGCTCATGAGCTCCCTGAAGCCGACGGAAACCTTCATGCTCACCATGAAGCTGGCCTTTTTTGCCGGAATCATCGTCTCCTTTCCCTTCCTCCTCTATTTTCTCCTCCAATTCATCGTTCCGGGCCTCAAGGCCGAAGAACGCAAAGCCCTCTGGCCTGCTCTTTTGATTGGCTTCGGACTCTTTCTCGGTGGCGTCCTTTTCGCCTACTTCTTCGTCCTGCCGAACGTCCTGACCTTCTTCTACGAATGGGGCAAGGACATGGGAATTTCCAATGACTGGCGAATCGGCTACTACATCTCTTTTGCCACCACCTTCGTCCTCATCTTTGGCCTGGCCTTCGAACTTCCCGTCGTCGTGATGACCCTCGTGAAAATCGGGCTCCTGAGTCACAGCATGATGCGGGAGACCCGCTCTTACGCGATTCTAGCCATCTTTGTCATTGCGGCCCTCATCACGCCGACTCCGGACATGATGACCCTTTCCCTCCTCGGCGTTCCAATGGTGATCCTATACGAAATCTGTATTTGGCTCTCCTACTTCCACGAGAAAAAAGTCAGTCGCAGGGAAGCGGAAGAGGAAGAGGAACGCATGAAAACCCTCTTGTCCGACCCCGAAGACAGCGAAGACAGCGATGATCCGGAAGATGATCCACATCATGATGACGAGCACGATCCACACTATCACGATGAGCACTATCATGAGCACGATCCACATCATGATGACGAGCACCTCGACCTCACCGAAGAGGATGAACATGAGGACATCAGTGACGACCACATGGACTATCCGGGCGAGCATCATTCGCCCGAGGAGGATCCCAACTACGACCCGCTTCTCCCCGACGAAGACATTCCCGACGAGGAAAAAGACCGTAAGTGATTCTGGTCAAAGGCTCGCTTTCCCCATACCTCTCGGGGCATGCAATCGATGACGGGATTTGGCCGCGCTGAACACGCAAGCGAAGGAATCATCGCCCGCGTGGAAATCGCGACGGTGAACCGAAAGCAGGCGGACATTCACTTCAGTCTCCCGCGGGAGCTGGGCGAACTTGAAGCGGGATTAAAAAAGACCGTTCTGGGTGCGGTCTCCCGTGGCCGGGTCAACATCTCCATCAATTTGGAGCGGGCCTCAGGGAGTGAAGAAGGTCTCAATCTTGATACAAATCGGGCAAAAGCACTCGAAGCGGCTTTTAACGAACTCTCCGACATCCTCAACCGGGCGGTAAAGCTTGAGGCTTCCGACTTCCTCCGTGCCCCCGGCATCATCACCTATGAGGACTCCGGATGGGATACCGAAGAAGCGCGGGCTGCCATCGAACCAGCCCTGTCGTCCGCTCTGGAGAACCTCGTTGTGATGAGAACGGCCGAGGGAAACGACCTCAAGACAGATCTCCTCGCCCGTCTCATCATTCTGGAAGATCACGCCAAGGTCATCGCCGCGACCACCCCCAAAATCGTCATCCGACAGCGGGAACTCCTTCACAATCGCCTTCGTGATGCCGGCATTGACCTCGATCTCAATGACGAACGCCTTTTGAAAGAGATCGCCATTTTCGCTGAGCGCTGTGACATCTCGGAAGAAGCCACCAGACTCGAGTCACACATCGGTCGTTTCCGCGAATATCTCGATTCCGATGAACCCGTCGGTCGCTCGCTTGACTTCCTGTGTCAGGAAATTAACCGTGAATTCAATACCATTGGTTCAAAAGCCAACGATTCCGGCATCGGTCAAAACGTGGTCGGAGCCAAAACAGAACTCGAAAAAATCCGCGAGCAGGTTCAGAATATCGAATAGCGATGGATTCCGGCCCTCTTCCTCTTCTCTTTACCACGTTTGCAGTTGGCGCAGCTTTTCTCCTCTCCTGTGGCACTCCAGCGGAAGCCCCTCCTTCCGCCCAGTTCCATCGAAGTTCTCTAAAGATCAATAAGGCCTTCATTCCCGAGGGCCGATACGGGCGACACAAGACCCGCTCGATGTCTCCTCGCTACATCACGCTCCATTCAACCCAAAACCGGGGTTCGGGAACAGGAGCCCGCACCCACGCCCGTCTCCTCCAGCGGGGTGGTTTGAAATCCAAACACAACTCTCTCGGATACCTCATCTGGCATTTCACGGTCGATGCCTACTCCATCTACCAAACGCTTCCCACCAACGAGCAAGGCCAGCACGCCGACTATGAGGGGACCGGCAACCGAAAATCCATCGGTATCGAGATGTGCGAAAACCGTGGCAACTCCCGCTCCGCCACTCTCGACCGCACCGCCCGGCTCACCGCCGAACTCATGCGCCGCCACAACATTCCTCTCCGTAACGTCATACCCCACCGGCATTGGCGCATGATCCGCTACTCGGACGGACGCGACCTGGGCCACAAGAATTGTCCTCATTTCCTCATGACGAACGGACGCCCGGGTTCAAAATGGCAGTCTTTTCTCACTAAAGTGAAGAGCTACCTCTAGGAG
>CALFSW010000326.1 GCA_937916505.1 uncultured Verrucomicrobiales bacterium
GGACATCGGTGAGCCGGAAGTCGCGACCCTGGCTGCGGAAGGTGAGGCGTTTGTGATCAATGCCCAGTTGGTGGAGGATGGTGGCGTGGAGGTCATGGACGTGGACCTTTTTTTCGGTAGCGTGGTAGCCAAACTCGTCGGTCGCACCGTAGGTGATGCCGGGCTTCATCCCGCCACCGGCCAGCCACATCGTGAATCCGTGTGGATGATGGTCGCGCCCCCAGGTCTTGCCCATGACCTGGGCGACGGGGGTGCGGCCAAATTCGCCTCCCCAGATGACGAGAGTGTCCTCGAGCAGCCCCCGTTGTTTGAGGTCTGCAATCAGAGCTGCAACCGGCCTGTCCCCAGCGGCACACTGCCGTTTGTGTTCGCGATTAATGTCGGTGTGTGAATCCCAACCCCGATCATAGAGTTGGACGAAGCGGACGCCGCGCTCGACGAGGCGGCGGGCCATCAAGCAGTTGCGAGCGAAGGAAGGTTTGACCCGGTCGGCACCGTAAAGCTCCAGAGTCCTTTCCGACTCTTTGCTTAAGTCGGCGAGCTGCGGCACGCTGGCCTGCATGCGGAAAGCCAATTCGTAGGAAGCGATGCGGTTGGCGATTTCGGGATCACCCAGCGTCTGATTCTGACGGTAGTTCATCCACTGGATCAGGTCCAATTCGCGACGCCGGTCCTTGGTGGTGACGTCTTTTGGGTTGTCGAGATGCAACACCGGGGCACCGCTATTGCGGAAGGGCACGCCGGCGTGGCGGGAATCGAGGAAGCCGTTGCCCCAGAAACTTTGTAGAAGCGGCTGACCGTCGCTGACACCGGAGGTTAGTACGGTGTAGGCGGGCAGGTCCTCGTTGTCCGACCCAAGCCCGTAGGACATCCAGGAACCGAGGGTGGGCCGATCTCCCAGCAGAGTCCCACAGTTCATGAAATTCACCCCGGGGTCGTGGACGTTGGTGTCGGTGTGCATCGAGCGAATCACCGTCAATTCGTCGGCAACCTTGGAGAGATTTGGCAGCAGTTCAGAAATGACCATGCCGGATTGTCCATGCGGACGAAAGGAATAGGGCGAGCCCTTGAGCTTCGGCTTGCCGCGGATCAGGGCAAACTGCTGATGGTCCTTCAACAGCTCCTGCGGAATGGCTTTGCCGTCGAGTTCGTTGAGCTTCGGTTTGGGATCGAAGAGGTCGATGTGCGATGGCCCGCCCGCCATGAAGAGAAAGATAACACGCTTCGCTTTCGCGGCGTGATGCAGGCCCGGCAAAGGCCCCTGCCCCGCCATGAGCTTATCATTCAGTAACGAAGCCAGTGCAACGGAGCCGAGCCCTCCAGCCGAGCGGCCGAGGAAGGCGCGGCGCGTTAGATCTGCCGAGGATGGAGAATGGCGGATCATGGTCGGGTGATGGTCTCGTCCAGGTTCAGGAGCACAGCGGCCAAGCTCTTCCAAGCGCTGAGCTCGGGAGTCGAGGACAACGTGTAACGGATGAGTTGGGTATCGATGAAACTCTGAAATTTCGGTCGCTCGGCGGCATCCGGCTGTCGGCTAAGAGTGAGTCTAAAAGCGAGGCCGAGACGGGCGTCATCATCCTCCGCCTCTTCTAGGATTCGCCGGGCCAAATGCTCGGCTGATTTCACAAAGACAGGAGCATTCAAAGTGATGAGAGCCTGAGTTGGCAAGTTCGCGGTGTTGCGTTTTGCGACACAGACGGCGCGTGCCGGAGCATCGAGAAGCTCCATGGTGGGATGCAAGGCCATGCGGCGCCAGTAGGTATAGAGACTCTTGCGGTAGCGATCCTCGCCGCTGCTCGGGATCCATTTCCCGGGTAGGTCGCGGTCTTCCCAGTAGTGCTCAGGTTGAAGGGGGAAAACACTTGGCCCGCCGGTTGAGGGTTTCAGCAGCCCGCTCACCGCAAGGGCCTGATCGCGGATCTGCTCGGCCGGCAAACGAACACGCGGCATTCGAGAGAGCCGTAAATTTTTTGCATCCCGCTCTCGATGAGTTGAGGTGATTCGAGCCGATTGACGATAGGTGGCGGAGGTGACAATCAAGCGGTTGATATGCTTCATGTCCCAGCCACTGTCCACGAACTCGGCGGCCAGCCAGTCGAGTAAGTCCGGGTGAGTTGGAGGCGCGCCCTGCGATCCAAAATCGTCCGGGGTGCGCACCAGTCCGTGTCCGAAATAGCCTTGCCAGAAACGATTGACCACCACCCGCGCGACGAGCGGGTTTTTTCCATCGACCAGCCAGCGGGCAAACTCGAGTCGGTTCTTCGGTTGACCCTCCCCGGCAGTCGCAAACACGGCTGGCACCGCGGGCGCCACTTTGTCGCCGCGATTAAGAAAGCTCCCGCGCACATGAATGAAAGTTTCGCGAGGCTCCGACCTCTCCTTCATCACCGGGACCGCGGCAGCCTCTTGCGAACCGGCCCGTTGTGCCTGATCGAGCTTGCGCAGCGCAATCTGCAGTTGCCTGATCTCTTCGCTCTCCATGCCGAATCCGAACTCCCCGCCGAGAGCTCGATCGTATAGTCGGACTTTTGTGAGGGAGCCTTCGAAGCGATGGGCCTCCGCTTGAAGAGATCCGCTGTAGCCTGCTCCAATCGCGAGGCCGCGGTTGGAAATGGCAATCGCGGCCGGAACCTTACCGATGACCCGGGCAGCGGTGTCCTCAAAGCCGTCGACGAAGAGGCGCACCGACTTCCCGGCTTCGAATACGACCGCGACCTCATGCGTTTTTCCGTCGTTGACTGCCTTACTCCCGTAGACAGACACGCCCGCAAAAGGATCCGTCCGCGATGAGACCCAGAAGAAGAGATGCCCGGGCGTTGCTTCCTTTTCGCCCTCGCCCCCAATCCCGAACAGGTAGCTACGCTGCTTTCCCGGCCAGTCATACTTCGAC
>CALFSW010000327.1 GCA_937916505.1 uncultured Verrucomicrobiales bacterium
TGGCGGTGACCCGGAAAATTGACGGGCTGTATTGTGAAACGGGAAGGGGAGGGGTGTTGCTTGATTTGGAGTATGCGGAGCTGGAGAAGGGGTTGTTTGGCTTGGGGACACACCGGCCGTCTTTGTTGAAAATCTTGTTGAAGGAATACGATGAGAGCGGTGGCGAAATTCGCTGGGGGACCGAGATGGTGGGAATGTCGGGAGGACCCGAGGGGCGCTTTCTTCAGTCGAAGGACGGAGGGGAGGAAGGTCCGTTTGATTTGGTTTTGGTGTGTGACGGCGCGCGGTCGCAGTTGCGGGGTGCGACGGGAATCCCGTCCCGGGTGGATCGCTATCCCTGGGGCGCGCTGTGGTTCATGGGACGAAGGACGCCGGAGTTTTCGGCGAGTCAGCTTTGGCAGCGGGTGGGATCGACACGGCAGCTCTGTGGATTTTTGCCGACGGGGACAAAAGAGGATTTGCTGAGCTTGTTTTGGAGCGTGCGATTGGATGAAAAGTTGCCGGAATTGGCAGAGTGGAAAGAGAGTCTCCTGGACTTGGTGCCGGAAGCGGTGGAATTTTTGAAGCAGGTTGAGTCGATGGACCAGCTTCAGCGGGCGACCTATCACGATGTCAGGATGAAGCAATGGCACGGGGAGCGGGTGGCCATTCTGGGAGATGCGGCGCATGCGCTGAGTCCACAGCTCGGACAAGGGGTCAATCTTGCCCTGGTGGATGCTTCGGTTTTGGCGGAGTGTCTCGCGGAGTTTCCGCTTGCGAAGGCGCTGGAGAATTACACCCGGCGGAGGAAGAAGCACGTGGGCTTTTATCAATTCGCGACTCGCTGGACGACGCCCTTTTTTCAATCGGACTCCCTCTGGCTGGGAACACTTCGCGACCTTGCCTTTCCTCTTGGGATGAAGGTTCCTTGCGTGCGAAAAGAGATGACAGCGACGATGTCTGGTTTGAAGACGGGAGCATTTTCGAGGCTCCCGTGAAGCTCGTCATCCGCCCCGTATTTCTTCATCACCGGATGCTCTTCGAGGGGGACTCCGGGTGAGAAAGGGGTGTGGGGTCAAGGGTGACGGCCAAGAGCGTGAGCAGGGAGATCAGAGGCCGAAGTGATGGCGAATCCCGGAGACGAGTTCCCGGGGAGGCTTTTTGATGTCGAGGGTGAAGGTGTTTTCGGGGACTTCGAGGGCCTCCAACTGGGATTGCAGAAGTCCGGGGGGCATGTAGTGGTCTGTTCGCTGGTTGATCCGTTCTGCGAGTAGGTCTGCAGAACCGGTGAGGAAGACGAATTCGGCTTCGGCAAGGATCCGGCGGTAGCTGGCCTTGAGGGCCGAGCACGCGATGATGGTGAGGGAATCGGCTTCGTGAACGATGCGCGCGAGGGTTTCCAGCCAGCCTTGGCGGTCTTGGTCGGTCAGGGGAGTGCCCGAGGACATCTTGGCGACATTTTCAGGGGGGTGAAAGTTGTCGCCATCGAGGAAGGTGCCTCCTGTTTCGGAGGCGAGGAGTTGGCCCACGGTCGTTTTTCCGGAGCCGCTCACTCCCATCACGATGATGGCCTTCATGAGACGACCATCCAAACGATCGATGCCAAAGCGATGCCAATGAAGGCCACCGCTGTGGAAACGGCGCTCCAGGTTTTGAAGGTTTCTTTTTCCGTCATGCGGAGGTAGCGGCTGACCATCCAGAATCCACTGTCGTTCACGTGGGAAAAGCCGGCCGCTCCGCAGGCGATGGCAACAACGACGAGAGAGAGTTTGGCATCGGAAAGGTCGAGTTTGGAAAGAATGGGGGCCATGAGGGTGGCGGCCATGACCATGGCCATGGTGGCGGACCCTTGCGCGATTCTCGAAATGGCGGAAAAGAGGAAGGCGAGGAGGAGGACCGAAATTCCGAGGCCGCCGAGGGCATTGGCGAGAGCGTCGCCCACGCCGGAAGCTCCCAGCATTCCTTTGAAGACACCACCGGCTCCGGTGATGAGGATGATGATGCCGGCGGGCCCAAGAGCGCGGGTGGAGACGTTCATGAGGACTTCGCGGGAAGCTCCCCGCTTCGTGCCGAGGAGCCAGAGGCTAAGACAGGTGGCCAGGAGAAGGGCGATGACGGGATGGCCGAGGAAGGTGAGGGTTTGTTGCCAGAGGGGGGCTGCACCCATGAGGTCCCGGATGAGGTCGGCGCGCTCGGACTTCGCGAGACCTGCGGGGACCGAGCTGCCAACGGATTGTTCGATCAGCGATCCAACGACAATCAAAATGATCGGCAGGAGAAGGATTGAGGCAATCATGCCAAAGGAGGGGGGATTCTCTTCCTCGGCAACGATCAGCTCCGGCGGGTCGATATGGACTGTTTTGGCAACGCGTCCGCCATAGATGATTCCGGCGAGGATTGCGGTGGGGAGTCCCACCAAAACACTGTAGACGATGACCGTGCCAATCGGGATGCCAAGAGTGTAGGCCACCCAGGTGGGCCCCGGGGTGGGCGGGACAAAGGAGTGGGTCACGACCATCCCGGCAAGCAGGGGCATGCCGTAAACGGTGAGCGATTTTCCGCTGCGACGTGCAAGGGCGTAGATGATGGGCGCGAGGATGACGAGGGCGACATCGAGGAAAACCGGAATGGAGATGAGAAATCCGGTGAAGAGCATGGCCCAGGTGGCCCGTTTCTCTCCGGTGATTTTCAGCATCCCTCCGGCGAGGCTTTGGGCCCCGCCACAGTGTTCGATCATGGCCCCAAAGATGGCGCCCACTCCGATGATGGTGGCAATGAATCCGAGACTGGAGCCCATCCCGTCGACGATCGTCTTTCCGATGTCGGTCATATACATCGTCCCGGAGGCCAGGCCGACGAAGATGCTGGCGAGAAGAAGTGCGATGAAGGCCTGGACTCTGAATTTAAGAATCAGAATCAGGATGAGAGCAATCGCTGCAATGAGCGTGCTGATGAGGCGGCCCGTACTCGCTTCCGCAAGAACAAGGTGGTTTGTAAAACTAAAATCCATCATTCGAGCCCCATCTCAATACGGAAGATGTGGTCAGGCAAATCTTCAATTGGAAATTAATACGATCCGGGATTCTTCAAACGTCATTCTTCGAGAGTTCGAAAAGGATCGAAATCAGGTGGATTGGGTTTTGTTTTGAGTGTCGCGATGACGAATTTGGAAAAATCTGGGCAGAAAAAATTACGGATGGGTTTGTTTTTCTTGAACGGGTCGGTGTTTCTGTTCCGGGGGTTTAGGTTTCGATAAGTAACTTATGAGTAGTGTTTTAAGTTAAATAGGGTTCCTGATGCTGGTCGAGAATTTGGAAGAAAAAAAGACGTAAGAAAGGACCGTTTTCGAATCCCGCAAGCTAAAGTTTAAAAACGAAATATTTTTCGAGAATTTTCCAAAAGCAGTGCTTTTATCCGTTGTCGAAAGCAACTCGACAGACAAGTCAAAAAATCAAACTGAAAACCAGAATTATGAAAATTACTACCACACTCTTCGCAGCTGCCGCCCTCCTCCTCCCTATGACCGCCCAGGCGGAGACCAAGTCGGTTAAAGCTGAACAGACCATCGTCGAAATTGCGGCCGGCGCGGAAGATTTCTCCACCCTCGTCGCCGCTGCCAAAGCAGCCGGCCTTGTCGAAGCTCTTTCCGGGGAAGGCCCTTTCACGATCTTTGCTCCAACCAACGCTGCCTTTGCCAAGCTTCCCAAGGAGACAGTTGCCGCTCTTCTGAAGCCCGAGAACAAAGCGAAGCTTGCTGCTATTCTGACGTATCACGTGGTCGCCGGTAAGGTGATGGCTGCCGACGTGACTGCTGGAAAAGTCAAGACGCTCAACGGAGCAGAGGCAACGATCGCGGTCAAGGATGGCAAGGTCACCATCGACAAAGCCAATGTTATCAAGACCGACCTCGCCGGTAGCAATGGTGTGATTCACGTCATCGACGCTGTCATCTTGCCTGCCAGCTAAATTTTCGAACGCTCATTTCTATCGTTTGATAACCCGTCCCTCTTCCAGGGGGACGGGTTATTTTTGATCTCTGACCTTGGCAATCAAGGGGTCGAGGGGAGCTTCAATCGTCACTTCTTCTTTGGTGATGGGATGAATCAGAGTGAGTGACTTTGCCTGTAGGAGCATGCGTGTTCCGATGCCCAGCTGTTCTCCCAGCAGGTGGCATTGATCTTCATCCAGATAACGAAAATCCCCGACGATGGGGTGACCTCCGTGGAGAAGGTGGCGGCGGATTTGGTGGAAGCGACCGCTGTGTGGTTTGGCTTTGATGACAGACAGATTGCCGGGAAGGCGGTCAAGCACTTGAAAAGAGGTTTTGGCAGGTTTTTCCGGGGCTTCAGCCGTTTTACGAAGGGGGATTTCGCAAACCCAGGAATCAGGGATGGGATGCCCGTGAACAATCGCGAGATAGATTTTTTTGACATGGCGTTTTTCGAAAGCCTGGCGGAGTCGTTTCGCGGCATATTTGTCGGTGGCAAAGAGAATGACGCCTGAAGTCGGTTGATCAAGGCGATGAATGACGTGGATTTTTTTTCCGATTTGATCGCGGAGGGTCTTCATTGCGACGAGGTCATCCGGGCGGGGATTCTCAGCAGCGTGAACGAGCCAACCGGCCGGTTTGTTGATCGCGACGAGCCAGTCGTCTTGAAAGAGGATGGGAAGAGTGGTCACTTTGATTCAGTGGGATCGAAAAGTGAACGGAGCTGGGGCTGGGCGACGACTTCGGCGAGGGTGTGGGAGTTCATGACGTCGAGGAAGGCGTGCCGGGCTTGGGCGAAAATTCCCTTGAGCCGGCAGGCGGGAGCGATGCGGCAGGCTCCTCCGATACCGGTTTCGCAGTCGACGACCTTTGGATTCCCCTCGCCGAGGTGGAGCAGTTCTCCGAGTTTGATCGACTCGGCGTCGCGAGCCAATTGGACTCCGCCCCCACGACCGCGTTGGGCCTTGAGGAAATTGTGGCGAATGAGTTCCTGACAGACTTTCGCGATGTGGTTGGGCGAGAGACCGTAGGCTTCCGCGATTTCTCGTGAAGTCACCAGCCGCCCCGGATTCAGCGCGACATAGATCAAGGCGCGGTAAAGGAAGTCGGTATTCGCATTGAGCTTCATAAAGAGGCAAGAAGTTTACCTCTTTTAGGTTCCGCGTAAATCAGGGAGTTTTTTGAATCACCCGGGCGTTCACTTTGAGAGTGTCACGATTGTCCGCTTCTGTTTTCCTGTCGGGACAGATGAAAACGCTTTTTGCCATTCTCATTTCCTTCGGCACGGCTTTTGCCGATGATTTTCCCGAGGTCTATAACAGCGAGAAGAATCAGAAGTCTGATCCCATGTCGCCGGAGGAGGCTGCGAAGGCTTTCAAGGTCCCGGAGGGATTTGAGGTGACGGTGTTTGCGGCGGAGCCCGAGGTGCGGAATCCCATCGCGATGGCGTGGGATTTCAAGGGGCGCATGTTCGTGGCGGAAAATTACACCTATGCCGAGAAGGGGAAGCGCTTTGATCTGAACCTTCGGGATCGCATCGTCATTTTTGAGGATGCCGATCGAGACGGGAAGGCCGAGAAGCGGAAGGTGTTTTCAGACAAGCTGCAGATGCTCACGAGTGTCGAGGTGCAGCCGGGCGGGGTTTGGGCGATGTGTCCGCCGCAGTTGTTGTTTATCCCGGATGCCAATGGTGACGATGTGCCCGATGGCGAGCCGGAGGTGGTGCTCGATGGCTTCACGGTGGCGAAGAACAACTACCACAACCTTGCCAACGGATTGCGCTGGGGGCCGGACGGTTGGCTTTACGGTCGCTGCGGAGGGTCTTGCCCCGGGAGTGTGGGCGCGCCGGGGACTTCGGCAGCGGAACGGGTTCCCTTACGCGGTGGAATTTGGAGATACCATCCCAAGCGAAAGTTTTTTGAAGTCATCGTTCACGGAACCACGAATCCCTGGGGGCATGATTGGGATCAGCATGGGGAGGGCTTTTTCATCAATACCGTGAATGGGCATTTGTGGCACATGATTCCGGGCGGGCATTTTGATCGGCCGTTTGGGAGATCGGTGAACGACAAGGTTTACGAAGCGATCCGGATGCACGCGGATCACTGGCATTATGATAAGACAGGGACCTGGCAGAAATCGCGCAACGGGGCCGCCAATGATTTTGGGGGCGGACATTCGCATATCGGGATGTGTATTTATCAAGGGGATCATTTGCCGAAGGAATGGCAGGGGAAGTTGCTGACCTGGAATCAGCACGGACGGCGCTTGAATCGGGAGCGATTGGAGAGGGAGGGGAGTGGCTATGTCGCGAGGCATGAGCCGGATCAGTTTTTGGCGGGGGATGATTGGTTTCGTGGGCTGGATATTCGGGAAGGGCCGGACGGGGCGCTTTATGGATTGGATTGGAGTGATACGGGAGAGTGTCACGATCACACCGGGGTGCACCGGACGAGCGGGCGGATTTATCGGTTTTCGCATGGGGAGGCGGATGAGGTGTCGATGAAGGGGTTCTTCACAGACCAAGGCTTCGACTACAATGGTGCCTCCAATCCTTGGGTCAGAAGGCAAGTGAGAAGAATACTTTCTGAAGACCGGCCGAGAACTCGCCTTACAATTTTTCCTACAAGCTATGTTCCCGGAGGAGGCACGCTGAACGAGCTGCGCACACTTTGGATGGTCAATTCGGTCAAGCCCGTCAAAAGAAACGTTTTGACGAAGCTTCTCGATGCTTCTGACGAACATATGCGCGTATGGGCGATTCGCTTGCTCACAGATGAATGGCCGATTGATTCGGTTTATGGGCCAATGCCTCATCGTAAGCCTCCGTCGGATCCGGAGTTGCGGGATAAGTTTGTCGCGATGGCGAAGAAGGACTCTTCGGGGTTGGTGCGACTGGCGCTGGCTTCGACTCTTCAGCGGATGCCGGTAGCGGATCGGGTTGTTTTAGCGTCGGCATTGGCGGGTCGGGAAGAGGATGGCAATGATCATAATTTGCCCAAGCTGGTGTGGTTTGGAATTCATACGATGGGAGAGGGGAAGCTGGAGATCGCAAAGGCTGCAAAATGGCCTGACTTGATCCGCTACATCGCCCGTTCATCGACTGGAGATCCTAAAATGGTGAAAGCGCTTGTTTCGCTGGCATTGAGAGATGAAGCAAAATCGGAACCACTTCTCAAAGGTCTTATGGAAGGTTTCAAGGGGTGGAAAAAGGCACCCATGCCGGGGGCTTGGGAAAGTTCATCGGCAGCGCTTGAAAAGCGGCATCCCAAGTTGACCCGCGAGCTCAGTGCTCTCTTCGGAGACGGGCGGGCGATGGAATCACTCAAGGCCACCGCACTTAACGAAAAGGAATCTCTTCCGGTGCGGAAGCGCGCTTTGCAGTCGCTCATTGATTCCCAAGTGGATGGCCTGCGCCCGCTTTGTGAGAAGCTCTTTTGGACGGGCGGACTTTGCCCGCTGGCGGTGCGTGGACTTGCGGGATTCGATGATCCTGTGATTGGCGGGAAGATGGCGAAGGATTTTCGAAAGCTTCACCGTGTTGAGGACAAAGTGGCGGTCATTGATGCCCTGGTGACCCGGCCCACATGGGCGGGCTTCCTTCTGTCGGAAATGAAGAAGGGAAGCATTCCTCGGAATGCGGTCACGCCCTTTCACGCCCGCCAGGTTCTTGCGATGAAAGATAAGAAGCTCATGAAGAAATTTCGTGAGGTTTGGGGCGAGATTCGGCAGTCGGATGAAGGTTTGAAAAAGAGAATCGCGGAGTTGCAGAAATCGCTCACGCCCGAGGTTCGTGCGAAAGGAGACAAAGCCCAAGGCCGGGTGCATTTTCAAACACTCTGCACCAGTTGCCATCAACTCTACGGGCAAGGGGGAAAGCTCGGCCCCGATCTCACCGGATCAGGGCGCGCCGATCTGGGGTATCTTTTGGAGAATATTGTCGCTCCGAATTCCGTGGTTCCAGCCGAGTATCAAATGTCGCTCGTGAAGCTCAAAGATGACCGTATTCTCAGCGGAGTGGTGGCGTCTTCCAACGATCGCACTCTGACTCTGCGGACACTGGCCGGGGAAGTGACTTTGGAGAGATCAGCAATTGCGGAGACGACCCGTCTTCCCGATTCCATGATGCCGCCGGGCTTGCTCGATGCTCTATCGGCTGAACAAACCCGCGACCTCATTGCGTATCTCATGCACCCGCAGCAGGTTGCTCTGCCGGACGAGAAGAAATGAAATCCCTCCCGCTCATTCTGACTGTTGCCCTCTCGCTGCCGATTGGTGCACGCGATTTCAGAAAAGTGATCAAACCCTTCCTTGAGCATCATTGCGATGACTGTCACGGGGACGGACAAGACAAAGGCGGGTTGAGTCTGGAGAAGTTAAGTGACGACCTTTTAGATCCAGCGGTCTTTGCGAAGTGGGAGTTGATTTACGACCGGGTCGATAAAGGTGAGATGCCGCCAAAGAAAGTGAAGGAACGGCCCGAAGGGGACGAGGTTTCGCATTTCGAGGAGAATCTCTCGGCAGCACTCTTCCAAACCCACCTTGAGAAGAAAGGGACCGTTCTGCGTCGCCTCAATCGTCGTGAGTATGAGAATACCATGAATGATCTCTTTGGCACCAATCTCCGTCTCGCCGGGATGCTTCCGGAAGACGGACGTTCGCATGAATTCGACAATGTGGGGGAAGCGCTCGGGCTCTCGATGATGCATCTTGAGCGTTATCTGGATGCCGCGAGGATGGTCTTTGATGCCGCGGTGGCGAAAGAAATCAAGAAGCCGGAAGCCAAGATGATCCCGGCGAACTTCCGTGAGAGCGAGATTAAAAATGCCATCGGGAAGTATTGGAAGAAGCTCCCCGATGGCGCGATCGTGCGATTTGAAGGAGGCGGGTATCCCAGCGGTCTTCTTCGAAATTCGGGTGTGCCGGTTTCGGGTTGGTATGAGATCGAGGTCACCGGCTACGCGCATCAAGCGGACAAGCCGGTGGTGTGTTCCATCAGTGGCGAGAGTTACGCGCGTGGCAGCGGAAAGCCGGTTTATCGCTATGCCGCTTTTGCGCCGGGCAAACCGACGACGGTGAAATTTCGGCAATGGATTGAGAAGCATTACATGTTGGTGGTGGAGCCGCGTGATATTGTTTTTTCACATCCTCGTCCCAAGGAAATCGGGGGATACAAGGGGGCCGGGTTTGCCTTCGTCTCTGCTTCGGTGAAAGGTCCCTTGGTTGATGAGTTTCCGTCACGAGGTCACACGCTTATCTTTAAAGATCTGGATCGTCGTGAAGTCATGCCGGGTAATCCAAGGGATCGTGAGAAATCTTGGTACAAGCCGAAATTTGAGGTGGTGGCTGATGATGAAAATGCAGCGGTCCTTGGCTCTCTCAGGCACGTGGCGGGTCGGGCATGGCGGAGGCCGGTGGAGGACGATGAATTGAAATCCTATCTCAAGCTCTTTCAAAGTGAACGGGCTCAGGACGAGTCTTTTGAGAGTTCGCTTCGGACAGCGGTCACGGCCTTGTTTGTCTCGCCCAACTTTCTTTTCCTGCGGGAAGAATCGGGTGAGCTAAATGATCATGCGCTTGCGGCCCGCTTGTCTTATTTCCTCAATCGCTCGACGCCTGACGCAGGTCTTCGCAAGTTGGCCGCCGACGGGAAGGTGGCAGCAAACTTCAAGGCTGAAACGGGGCGCCTGATCGCGGGTGATAATTTTGACCGTTTCATTGCTGACTACGCCGATGCCTGGCTTGATCTCCGCGAGATTGACTTTACCGCCCCGGATAAGAATCTCTTTCCCGAGTTCGATGCCTACCTGCGTGATTCGCTCGTTTTGGAAACGCGGGCTTATTTGAAGGAACTCTTTTTAGGGAACCATCCCATTCACACGATTGTGAAGTCTGACTTTGCGATGCTCAATAGCCGGCTCGCCGAACACTATGACCTGCCATCGGTGGAGGGACCTGGGATTCGCAAGGTGACCTTGCCGAAGGAGAGTGTGCGTGGGGGACTCCTGACTCAGGCAAGTGTTTTGAAGGTGACCGCCAATGGCACGAACACCTCCCCGGTGATGCGGGGAGTGTGGGTGCTGGAGCGAATTTTGGGTGATCCTCCGCAGCCGCCTCCGCCGGGAATTTCGGGTGTGGAGCCGGATATCCGTGGGGCCAAAACGCTTCGCCAGATCCTTGACAAGCATCGTGATTCACAGAGCTGCAATGCCTGTCACCAGAAGATTGATCCACCTGGGTTTGCGTTGGAATCGTTCGATCCCATCGGGGGATTTCGGGAGCGCTTTCGTTCGATGGGAGAAGGGGAACGGCTCCAGAAGAAGATCCGGGGGCGCGATGTTCGTTTCCGTCTTGGGTTGGAGGTTGATTCAGCCGGGTCTCTTCCCGACGGAACGACGTTCAGCAACTATCGCGAATTCCGTGATTCACTTGCCGGTGAGGAAGTGGCGCTTGCAACGTCCTTTGCCTCAAAGCTGCTCACTTTCGCAACGGGACGAGAGATGGGTTTCTCCGATCGACCTGAGATCGAGGCGATTGTCCAAGCTTCATCCAAAAATGGTTACCGAATTGGTGATTTGCTTCACCTTGCTGTTTCGTCCAAGATCTTCCAAAGCAAATGAAAGCTCCTTACGTCTCGACCCGCCGCGCGCTCAGCCGCCGATACTTCTTGCGGGGGCTCGGCACCGCGATGGCGCTTCCTGCGCTGGAGGCAATGCGACCGGTTTTTGGTGCCCAAGCGGTTTTTAGTCCGGTGCGGCGATTTGTGGCGATGAATGCGAGCCTTGGCTTTCATGCGCCCGTTCTTTTTCCAGAAACACCCGGGCGGGATTTCGCTCTCACTCCTTATCTTGAGAGAATCAAGGATCATCGCGCTGATTTCACCTTGTTCTCCGGTCTCTCGCATCCCAATCAGTCCGGCAACAACGGTCATGCCTCGGAGTTGACGTGGCTGACCTCGGCGCAGCGGCCGGGCTTGGCGGGATTCAAGAATTCGGTCTCAATCGATCAGCTCATGGCGAAGCATTTGCGTGGCAAGACGCGCGTTTCCCATCTCGCTCTCACCACAACCCACAATTCCCTTTCGTGGACCGAATCCGGGGTCCAGATCCCGGCGGAGCGTTCGCCTTCGAAGGTCTTCAAAAAGCTCTTCATCGATGGGACTGAAAAGGAGGTCGCCAAGGAACTCGCCGAGCTCAAACGCGGTCACAGTATTCTCGATACCGTGATGGATGATGCCAGAAAGATGGATCGAACCCTGGGCCATCGGGACAAGGAAAAACTGGAGCAGTATTTTTCCTCGGTACGTGATTTGGAGAAAAGCTTTGAGCAATCGGAAGAGTGGGCGACCAAACCCAAGCCGAAAGTTGATGATGAGTCTCCGCGTGATGTCGAAGATGGCAATGACATCCTCGCCAAGCAGCGTCAGATGTATCATCTCATCGCGCTGGCTCTGCAAACCGACTCGACCCGCGTCGCGACCTTTGGGCTGGGAGCCCTCAATTCGGCGCCGAGCAACATCAAGGGGGTGAGCCAGGACTGGCACAATCTTTCCCACCACGGCAAAGATGATGCCAAGATTAACGAACTCAAGTTGATTGAGGAGGCCGAGTTTACGATCTTTAACGAATTCCTCACCCGGCTCAAGGAGACTCCCGAAGAAAGTGGAACCCTCCTCGATGCCACGGCGGTCCTGTTTGGTTCCAATCTTGGAAACGCCTCGTCCCACGATTGGCGCAATTTGCCCATCATTGTGGCTGGCGGGGGATACCGGCATGGCTCTTATGTCGCTCACGATCCCAAGGACAATACACCGTTAGCCAACCTTTTCGTCCCACTGGCCCGGCGCATGGGAATGGAGATCGAACGCTTCGGCAGCAGCACGCAGACTTCGGTGCGGGGTTTGGAGAAAGCGTAGGCGCTTGAAAACGGGAGCTTGTTTGTCGCGTAGAGATGAAGAGACTCATCTCATGAAACGACGACATTTTCTATCCAGCTCGCTGGCCCTTGCGGCTTCCCCGGCTTTCGGACAAAGCGCCCCTGCTAAGCAACTTCTTCTCGGCTACGATAACTTTGCGGTTCGAGCGATGGGCTGGAAGGCCAGGGAACTCATCGACTACGCGGTGAAGCTGAAAGTTGATACCGTCTTCATCACTGATCTCGATGCTTTCGTGAGCCTGGAGGAAAAGGCTCTGGGAGAGATTAAAAAGTATGGCGACGACAAAGGCATTAAGATCTTCCTGGGAACCTGGAGTGTCTGCCCGACTTCGGTCAGCTTTAAAGACAAATGGGGAACCGCGGAAGAGCACCTTCGTCTTGGGCTTCGTTCGGCCAAAGCTCTTGGGTCGCCGGTGCTTCGGGTGGTGCTCGGGAATGGAAAAGACCGGACCACCGATGGCGGTATTGAGGCTCGTATTGAAGATACGGTGAAAGTTTTGAAAGGCAGCAAGAGCCTTTGCGAAGATCTCGGCGTGAAAGTGGCGATGGAAAACCATGCCGGAGACATGCATTCGCTCGAATTGAAATCCCTGGTCGAACAGGCCGGTCCCGATTTTGTCGGAGTCAATCTGGACGCCGGGAATGCGGTCTGGACTTTGGAGACTCCGCTGGAAAATCTTGAAAATTTGGGCAAATACACCCTGACCACCAGCTTGCGTGACACGCAGGTTTGGCCGAGTGAAAACGGCGTGACGGCACAGTGGACGGCGATGGGCGAGGGCATGGCGGATTGGAAACCTTACTTCAAACGCTTTGCCGAGCTTTGTCCCAAGGCCCCGGTGCAGATCGAGACGATCTCCGGATTCAATCGCGAACTCGCTTTCAAGAAGGAAGATTTTTGGAAGTCCTGGCCGAAAGGGAAACCCGCCAGTCTGGAAGCGTTTCAGAAATGGGCGGCTGCAGGAAAAGAAAAGGCTCCCCATAGATCGGCCTCAAAGGAAGAGGAGCAAAAATACCAACTCGGTGAAATCGAGCGCAGCATCGCCTACTGTCAGTCGATTGGGCTTGGGCTGAACAAATGAAGCGCATTCTGATCGTCTGGATTTTTGGATGGGGCATTCCTGCGGCAGGTGAGCCTACGCTAGCCACTTTGGGAAAGAAGATCTTCTTTGACACCTCCTTATCCAACCCGCCGGGGCAGGGGTGTATTTCCTGTCACAGTCCGCAGGCCGCTTTCTCCGATCCACGTCGCGTTTCTCCCGGTGCGGTGGAGGGGCGCATGGGGCGCCGCAATGCGCCCTCACTGATGTATGCCGCGCTCATTCCTCCGCAGCGACTGGAGGATACCTATGATGAGAATGGCGAACTCGAATACATCGTGGAAGGAGGCCTTTTCCTCGACGGACGGGCACACGATCTTCTCGATCAGGTCCGCCATCCCTTTTTCGACCGGAATGATATGAACATCGCCGATGCAGCGGAGCTGGCGGGGAAATTACGCAAGGCGGACTACGGAGAAGAATTCAAAAAACTGGATGACGGGAAGGGGAATGAGCAGGCTTTCGAAGCTCTGGTGGCTTTCCTTCGCGAGCCGGTCTTTCGTCCGTTTAATGCCCGCATTGATGAGTATTGGGCGGGCAACAAGGATGCCCTGACTTTGTCCGAACGTCGTGGCCTCGATGTTTTTCAGACCAGCGGAGGCTGTGCGACCTGTCATCTCACTGGCGCGGCAAGTTGGTTGGAACCACTGCTCACTGATTCGGGGTTCGATAACCTCGGCGCGCCTTCCGTGGGGGCGATTGATCCGGGTCTCGGGGCTGTCACGGCAAAGAAGGGGGAATTGGGCCAGTTCAAGGTGCCATCCCTTCGCAATGTCGCCCTGACCGCTCCCTACCTGCACAATGGCACCATTGGAACTTTGAAAGAGGTCATGGAGTTTTACAACAAGCGCGATCTCGAACCCGAACGCTGGGGGGTGACCGATTACCCGGAAACCGTGAACCACGAGGACATGGGGGATCTCGGCCTCACCGATCAGGAGGTTGATGATCTTGTGGCTCTCATGGAGGCCTTCACTGATCGCAATCTGCTTGAGTTAAAAGAGGGCGAGGTGCTGCCGAAAGTTCCGGCCGGAGTGCCCTCGACGGAAGAACGAAAGGCCTTCTTTAAATCAAAACGGCGTCATGATCTCACCTCTCCCCGTCGTCAAGAGGAGTAGTCCGAAGCTTCGTTTTGGTGGGAAGAAATGGATCGGATCAGAGAGAGGCCGCGTATTTGATGATCAGCATAATTATCAGGAGCGAAGAAACTCCACCAGCGATGTAAAGCCAGATGGGTGTTGATGATCCACCACTCTGTGAAGTTTGGGGGGGCAGGCCTTGAGATTCAAGTTCATCATCTGACCAGTGACGCTTGTGCTTGACCGGTTTGGATTTTGAGTCGCGGCCCGGGTTGGTCTCGAAGACGAGAGAAATGACGGAGCTCATTTGGTCAAGATTGAGGCGGTATCGGTGAAGGTCCTTGACCGGAACTTCGGGAGCTTTTGACCGATAATGGTAGTAAAGTGTGGGCCGGGCCTCCTCGTTTTTTGTCCCGGCTTCGAATTCCAGAAATTCGTTGTTGATGATCGTCTTGGGGACGACCGCTCCCTTGGCGTCCGGATGGTTCAATTCGATCGAATGGAAAGCTTCAGTGGGATGGAGCAGTCCCAAGGGGAACTTGCGATCCGATTTGTCGATTCCATGAATCTTGTCGATTACGGCGTGGGGAATAAATTCACACATCATCCGTCCGGTTTCAGGATTTGGTTTGAAGGCGTCCGGAGCCGTGAATGCACCGCTGAGGACAATGATGTTGGTGAGAGGATCGTCTGAAACCTCGAGGTCCGTGGTGAGTTCGGCTTCCGGGCGGGTGCTCGTGACCATCTCCGTAAACATTTTTTGAATGGAGGATCTCCCGTTTGAGTCAAGGACACCGCGAATCCCGTCGGCCTCGGTGCCGTGGAATTCCTGACGAACGCTCATTGAGGCATCGTTTCCTTGGAAGTGATAGGATTCCGAGACCCGCACAAAGTCCTGTTCCCCTGGTGCTTCCGCAATGTCGAGGAATTCGGAGGTTTCCTTTGAGATCAGGAGAGCTTTTTGAAAAGGGAGGCTGTTCCAGGTGGCGAGGGAACCTCGTTGGGAGATCACGGTGGGGTCGATCCAGTAGTGCCGATCCTCATATTGGAGATAAACCACGACATGATCAAAAATCGGGGAGGGAAGGCGCCCGGCAACCTTTCCTCGAAGCTCAATCGAAACGAGAGCGGGGTGGGCGTCGAAGCCACACTTGCGCAGGAGCCAGCACAGGAGACTGGTCTTTTCCTTGCAGTCGCCGAAGCGTCTTTCCCAAATTGTGCAAAGGTCTTCCGGAACCAAGCCCAGACGTCCAACTTCCACTCCCTGGTATCGGATGCCATCCCGGACAAAGGCGACGAGAGCCTCGATGAGATCAACCTCGGAACCGGAATGCTTCTTTTTCAGGTTTTTCAGTTCCTGCGGGAGCTTTTTGCCCGGCTTTTCAGTTCGTTTCCAGAGGTCCGCGATTTCCGCGGCAACCCCGCCCCATGACTGAAACGAAGTGATGGAAATGTTTTCGAATGGATTCAATCCGATTGGCAGAAGTGGTGGCAGATCGAGCGCCGGAGTGTGCGCTCTCGACCAGGTTTTTCGAAGTCCCCATTCGGTGTCCTCTTCTTCCTCCTCAAGCCCGCTTTCACTGTCGCTATTGTCAATCGCGACCTTAAATCCTCCATGGTCTTCTGCCAGCCATGAGAAATACTGGTGGCCGACGGGGAGTGGATGCCCAAGGTTTTCGGTGAACCAATAGTGGTTTGGAAAAATGTCATCATCCGAAACAATGCTGCTTTCCACATCGATGACATCACCTGTGCGTAAATCCTTGAGAAGAATGAGAGCTGTGATGCTTCCGGCATAGATTCCCTTGTCCAGATCCCTCTCCCTTTGGATGACCTCGACCTGGTCCAATTTGGCGTAATTCGTCAACTCTCCGTCACGAAAAATTGAAATGGCATGGATGAGCAACAATTGAGTCGAGGGATCAAAATCAAATTCAATGCGCCCTGCCTCCTGAACGGCTTGTGCTGTTTCGAGGCGCCGAACGTAGCGAGTGTATCGTGCCGATCGATCAGGCGCAATTTGCCGATCCAGCAAGAGCATTGTGATGGGGTAGCCATCGACACGCTCGAGGTTTTTCACTTTGCGACGGATCGTCCACGCGGGTGGTTCTTCGACTTTGAGGCGCGAGCCCCGCAATGCCAGGGGATTGCGGTGAAAATCTTTGGGATCCGTTGATTCCATCTTTTAGATCCGTATCAGAAATCAGAACCGGGACCAAGATCGGAACTTCCGGCGAGCTCAAATCCATCGGGATGGAAAGATCGAGATATCATTTCCGGTTAATCGACTGGAATACGCGGCAGGGCATTATTGAAGGTGGAGCAATCAGAAGGAAGACCATAGGGCACTCTATTTGTGATTTTTTTCGGCCAAATTACCATGGGCAGGCCGGGCGATTGACTGTGATTACCACTTCATGAGACGGTAAAACATGCGGGGAAGGGAGCCGGCGGTTGGCCCGATGGTCAGAGGGGATGTGAGGTCGGGGTGGTTGAGCCAGGAAGTAAGGTCCGTGCTGGATTGAGGGATCACTTCTTCGCTTGTCCAGAAGAGGTAGCGTTCGGAACCGAGATTCGCCGAAACCGAATTGATGCGATCGCGGGGAACTGGAATGGCCGTGAGTTCGAGATCAAAGCTGATATCACTTGAGTCCATTCCTTCCTGGTGGATTTCCACGCCAAGGGTGTTGGCTCCGATGACCAGGTTCGCTGCCGGGATTGTGAAAGTCTCACGATCATCGTCGGTCGAAGTCGAGCCGATGTAGAAATCAAAGGCAGGATCTCCGGCGGGCATGTTGGCGGCAGCGACACGGTTGCCATTCAGGTAAACGACTGCACCGTCGTCGAAGAGGAGATCCAGGGAAAGAGAGGAGAAGGAAGCGGGATCAGTGATCTCGAATTGGTGGCGGAAGTAGGTGGTGGCGTTCTTGGTGGAGGAGGTGCCGGTGTAACCGACATCTGTCGCCTCGTTGCCATCGCCGTAGCCAAGTTGCCCGGCTCCGGTGGGCCAGCTGGAGTCGTCGAAGGCGGGTTCACGCCAAGCGGTGCCTTGGTCGCTCCCATCGCTGAGATAACTCCAGGTCGATCCGAAATCTACGAGAGTGGTGTCTGCGGTGGGCATCCCGCCGGGAAGATCAAGAAAGTGGCAGCTGGCCGGGCCGGTTGCGATGGCGGAAGGGGAGCTGGTAAAGCGAACGGCAATCCACGAGGCGGAGTCGTGAGGTGCGGTGAGAGGAGGAAGCTCCAGGGTGGCGAAGGTTTCTCCGGGAGGGAAAGCGAGGGTGCCGTTGGTGACGACGGCCTCTTGGGAAAAAATCTGCCATGGCACGGTGACGGTTGAGGCTGCGGGGCGATCGAGGTGGAGGGAAATCCCGCCCCCATATGCGGAACGGGGATTTTGGGGGGAACGTTCCACGATTGAATAACCGCGAAGGCCGGATCCTCCGTCGAGGAAGGTGGCGATTTGGGGAGCGTGGATGGTGGAATCCAGAATGTCATTGCCTGGGTGTCTGGCGAGCGGGGAGGTGAGGACATTGTTTTCAATCGTCATATTGTCTTCGCGGTAGGTCCAGGAATCCCATTCGACGCCAAAGACATCTTTGCGATTTTGGAGGATGAGCGAGGAACTGACAGCGAGCTTCCCCTTGTAATCCCAGTCGTAGTTGTCGCCATAGCGGGCTCCGTGGGCATTGCCGACAATGAGCATGTTGGTGGCGGTGGCATCAGGCCGATCGAGATCTGCGCTGTAACCGACTTCGAGTCCCTGGCCGTTGTTGACGGAAACGGTGTTGTTGATGGTGACAATTTTGTCTCCGCTGAGAGCGAAACCTTCGTGGAAGCAGGAATCGATCCAGGAGTCTTCGACAAGGAGGGTGGCGTCGGAATTGCCACCACAGTCGATGCCATCGTCCTTGGCCCAGCCGATGACGCTTCCGCGGATGTGGTGGGTGCCTGCGGTGAGATAAAAACCGTCGTTGTCGGCATCGGAAAATTCGGGGCTATCGACCGGAAATTCGAGGGCATGGCTGTCGAAAAAATTCACGACTCCCCCGTTGTATTGTCCGGCTGTGGTGGTGCGTTGGATGAGGCAGCGCTCGAAGGTGATGGCGGCATTGCGCCCGTGTCCGGCCTGACCGCTGGGATTGTCGACGATCCAGGTGTCGGTGAGAGTGGCGACACAAGTGCCGCCGCTCGTCCCGGCGTCGAAGGCGAGAATGGGTTGTTCCTTGCGGTGTGCACTGAAGCCATTGTCCGAGGTCCAATTGCTTTCAGCTCCACCACCGGTGAAAAAGGCCCCATTGATTTCTGCGGCCGCCGCCCCTCCCCGCAGGAAAAATCCTCCCCAAACTTGTGCCGGGTCGGCCGATTGAAAAACGACGGGCCTGGCTACGGTGCCGGCGACTTCAAGATTGCCGAGGATTTCGACGGTGACATCGGCGGCAAGCCGGACGAGGCAGCCTTCTTCAAAGCGAAGGGTCATCCCGGTTGGAAGAGTGGTGTCGGCGGTGACGTCGATGAGAGATCCCGGGGAAAAGATCAGAGAGGAGGTGAGGCTTCCGCTGAGAGATTGGGGAGTGGGAGAAGCGACGGAGATTTCGCGGTGAAAGGTCCGGCCTCCAATCTGAAAGTTGAGGTTGAAGGGGCCCGTGGCGGGAGCAAGCCATGAGCCGGCGCCGGCTCCCCGACGGAGCTTGACGGCAGTGGCATTGCCCGAGGCATCGCTGATCAGGGTGGTGGCGTTCAATCGGGCAATGTCCCCCGAAGCGGTTTCAAGCCGAATCACCAGCGGGAATTTCATTCCCGGAGTGACGGAAGCCGGAGTGACAAAGGTGACCTTGGTCGTGTCCAAAAGGGAGGCAGGGGCGTTGACAGGAGGGCGGGGGGTCCAGGTGGAGATGCCATTGTCTGAGGAGGGCCGATTGGGGTCCCTGACGATAAATTGCAGGGTGAGATCTTCGGCGGCACCTCCGGCTTCGGGGGTTTTCGTGACAAAGAGTTCGTGATAACCGGGGGAGGATTCAGTGATGGGGGAATCGGGGGGATGTTTGTTTCGTCGAGATTTGCAGTGATCTTGAAGCCAGACTCGGAAGGGACAGTGAAGGTGACGCTTCCAGAGTGGGTGCTCCGGGAGGAAAGGCCGTTGACCATGATATCGGCGAAACCGGGAAGCAGG
>CALFSW010000328.1 GCA_937916505.1 uncultured Verrucomicrobiales bacterium
CGTTATTTACGAACTCGTCAACTCCCCCCCGGCAACCTCCAGACAGTCATTGGACTAGATGAAGTTAGAGCCATCCTCGTCAATCCCTTCAAAGGAACAAAGACGTTGCCAATCCCCTGACCATGGGGCCCGTCGACCTCCTCTCACCGGATCCTCATCTCCGCCCGCTAGCATTGGCACCTATGAAAAAATGTGTCCTTTGTCTGATCATTGTTGCCGTTGGTGTAGGCCTTTACTTCTACTTTGGAAGAAATGAATTGAGCCAAATCTCACTGATGGAAGAGGCCGTAACCTCGATTGAGTCCTACCACCAGGGAGGCGATGCCACTGAAACGATTCAAAAGCTAGAGGAGCTAGCTCTAAAGCTTTCCGAACTCAGCGAAAGCACTCCGTCAGAGTCCACTGACGATCATTCCGAAACAAAAGCCACAGCTGATCGACTCAGAGGAGAGCTCGCCAATGCCTCGCTGGAATTGGAACTTTCAGAAAAAACTGAGGCTCGGAAAGTGTCCAAGGCATTGGATAAGTTCATCGGGCAATAGATCCTATCCCTCTTCCGTTGGACATTGAAAATCCCTCATTCGATTGAGATGGCACTTTTACCACAAAAGCAATCCAGCCGTCTCGCGGCTGCTCAGCCTCGATTGTTCCACCGAGAAGGCCCACAATCTCCTCGCAAAATCCCAAACCAATTCCCGCGTGCCCTTCTCCGGTTCCCCGCGCTTGATCTCTGCGAAAGAACGGATCGAATAAGCGAGACAATTCATCCGAAGAAAGGCTCAGCTCTCTAATTTCATTCTCAACGATAATCGTGAACTGATCCGGACCAAAGAAAGTCTTTGTCCTCACCGCAGTACTTTCGGTCGCATAACTTGCTGCATTGTCGAGAAGGTTGGCGGTCACCATTTTTAGTAATTCTGGATCACTCACAATCACCCCTTCTTCTGCAAATTCCCAGAGCATCTTCAGATCACGCTCTTGGATTTTATGCGATAGCCCCTCCCACAATCCCTCTAAAACCGGGTGAACATCAAATCGCTCGATCTCCAGCTTCTCTCCAGACCTTCTCATCCGCCCCATCTTCATCAAACGGTTCACCAGCGTGTTGAGACCCTCTGTCCCTTCTTGCGCCAGCGCAAAGCGCCGGCGATAATCATCATTTCCCCGCGGCCTGCGTAGAGCCTGTTCAATGATGAAATGAACGCCAGCCAAAGGAGTCCGGAGTTCATGCGCGACGTTTAAGAAGAAATCTCGGTCCTTTGTGCGCGAAACATCGATCTTGGAAAGGAGGTCATTAAAAACCTCCGACATTCCCGCCACCTCCAAAGGGAGCCGATCCGGCACCGAAATCGCCATCCCCACCTCGGTTCCTTGTCTGGATAGAACCTCATCAGCCACCTCCTGAATGGGCTTGAGTAAGCGCTTCGTCAAAAACCAAATCACCCCCCAAAGCAAGGCGATGATAATGGACCCACCCAGAAAAAACGCGCGCTTCGTATTATCCAAAATCCTCCGCAATTCAGCGGAACTTTGAGCCCACACAAAAACCTGGGGATGATCCTCCGGCACAAAACCCACGTTCCCTTCAGGATGCTCCACATTGGGGTGAATGAGAACGCCCACCGCACGTCCACGACTGCCATCCGGCAACTTAAGATCATAAAAAACCCTCTCTCCCAACGCCCCAAATTTCATCTTCAGATCATTCTCACCCAATGCCGGAGATCGCTCAGAATCACCGCTCTTTTGATCCCAAACCTGAATCAAAGTTCGCGTTTTTCTAAGGGAATTTGATTCCAGCGCCTCCCGCCACTCATGATAAATTTTCGAATCCTTCGCCTCCACTTCAATCATCACCACCGTAGCACCTTCGCCCAGAAGTTGATCAAAATGACGGTAGAGCGACTTCTTAATCGCCGAATACAACGAGGTCCCCCCCGCAATCAAAATCAAAGAGGTCAGCAAAGTCGTCCAAAAAATAAGACGCTTCCGGATCGATGGCCTCCTCACTCGCCCCCCCCGTTCACCAGCATATAACCGTGCCCACGTTTCGTCAGGATCGCATTCGGCAAGTCCCCCACATTCAGCTTCTTCCTCAAGTAACCCACATAAACATCTACCACATTACTCGTCCCTCCTTCATAATCCTGATAGGCATGTTGCGAAATATACTCGCGAGAAATAACCTCTCCTTTTTTGAACATAAAGCACTCTAACAGTATATATTCCTTGCGGGTAAGCTCAATCGAATGGCCCGCGCGCGTCACCGATTTGGTGGCGGTATTCACGACAATGTCGCCCGCAACCAAGAGCGGGGTCTTTTTGTCATGCTTCCGGCGAACCTGCGCCTTCACTCGTGCCACCAGCTCCTCGACCGCAAAGGGCTTGATCAAGTAATCATCCGCTCCCGTCTCCAGCCCCTCAATCCTCTGCGAAACCGAATCACGGGCACTAATCAAAATCACCGGCACCATGTTCCCACGCGCCCTAAGACGCCCCAAAATCTGCAAGCCATCCATCTTGGGAAGCATGATGTCCAAGAGCAGCGCATCATAGTCGTGATTCTCGGCATACCACAAGCCCTCCTCCCCCGAGCCGGTCGCATCGACCGCATACCCCTCCTCAGTGAGGCACTCCACCACACTTCCTCGCAACAGGGGATAATCTTCAACCAATAAAATTCTCATGAGATCGACATCAAGTCGTGACATTCTAAAGCACTAGAACATGAGAGTTTAATGAGAAGTAATTTTCGCAAATAATCTCAGTTCACCATTCCCTCACCCAATTTTCATCTTCACGGAGTCAGCATCCTGACCGATGAACAAATTACTTTCCGCCGCTACTGGTCTGCTCCTACTCCTCCAAGCATCTGCCAGTTCTGCTGCCTCATTTACGGTGGATAAAAAACAAAGTCACATCACCGTTTATGCCAAGGCCACCGGCGGAGATTTCAAAGGATACCTGACCAATTACACCGCCACCATCACCGGAGACCCGACCACCTTGAAGCCCAGTTCAGCCTCCATCACCTGGAAGTTTGCCGACCTCGACACGAAGAAAAAGAAGCGCAACGTCAAGATGCTCAGTTGGCTCGACACCGGAAAACATCCCGGAGGTTCCTTCAAACTCAGCCGCGTCTTCGACAAAAAAGTGGTCGGCAAAACCCAAACTTACGCCCTTGGAAACCTCACCATCCACGGCGTTTCAAAGCAGATCGTCTTCCCGATCAACGCCACTCGAGAGGGAAATTCTCTCACCATCACCGGACAGGCCGTCATCGACACCACGGACTTCAATCTCCCCATCATCCGCATGGCTTTAATCGCAACCGTGAAACCAAAACTCACGATCGACTTTAGCCTCACCGGAACTGGTAAGTAAGCCCCCGAACCGATGCCACGACAACACGATCTCTCCCCATCCTACCACCGAGAAGAATTACTCGAAGTCGATTTCTCAACCATCTTTCGTCACCTCATCCTCCCTAGCCATGATTCAGAATCCCAGCTCGCCCAAGCCATCCTCCACGTCACCGCCCA
>CALFSW010000329.1 GCA_937916505.1 uncultured Verrucomicrobiales bacterium
GGGTATCGTTCGTAACAAAATCTCCTTGTCTATATGATTGCAACGGGGGGGATTTTTAATGAGATATTATACAATGAAGATCGTTCCGTTCATTCTGTCCGCAATCCTCGCTACATTGTGCTCCACCATCTTACTCGTTGATGTTTCCGGCAACGAAATCGGCGACCACGTGAACGCTCGTATTGTAGATGGCGTCGCCATCACCGAGGGCGTGATCCGGGTGCGGCGCCGGCACGAAAACGACATGGACTTCTCCAAATACAATCCCTTCTACTGGGAAGGGCGACGCGCGTGGTTCAAGGTGGAGGACTACACCCCACGGGGCGAAAAGCGCATGGTTTTCACTCTGCGCACCGAGTGGCCACAGGACTATATCGCGACCCGGGGCTGCGATTTCTCGGTAATCTACAAAGGCGACCCGCTTGGCGACGAAGCGGGTCGCAGTAAGTTCTCGATCAACACGCGCATGAAACACGTCGGCGGCTTCACTCATTTCGAACAAGAACTCGGCGAACTCTCTTTTCACCAAAACCCCGAAGATCTCAAAGTCGGCGAGCAACTCACCTTTGAATTTCGATTCTTCAACAGCGAGTCCCACCCGGGTTGGGTGAAGCAGAAGAAACACAATCCCCACAATCTTTTTGCTTACTACTCCGAATTTTTTCGAATCAAAATTGGCGAACCAGGACTTCACATCGACAACGTGCAATCGCCCGGTCAATTTTCTTCCCCGAAGCGCTACACTGGCGGGCGGACCACCATCCCCACCGTTCGTGTTGAACCCTGGGCCGCCCTCCAACAGCACGCTCTCAATTTAAAACCGGAGAACGCGCAAGCCTTCCTCGATGGGCGCACGTGGTTTCATACCGACATGGTCAGCGGGAAGCACTTGAGTGATCCATCCGACGACAAGCCTTCGGTCTTTTTTGATGAAATGAGGGACGCCCGGAAAGGCCTGGCTGGAAGTGCTTACAACGCGCATTCGTGTAACAGCTGCCATGTCCACAATGCCGGAGCCCTTCTGCCTCCCTTGGAAGATCCCATTCACACAACCCTTCTTCGTTTCACCGATGCGAAGTCGCCACATGGGATTCAGTTGCAAACCAATGGGGACGATAGCGAAGGAACTCTTACCATCGCCCGTTACGAGACGCACGAGGTGAAGCTCGACGACGGCACAGTCGTCGAACTCTCAAAGCCGTTCTTCCACATCGACGGCAAACCTGCAGCATCAATTTCACCTCGCACTCCGCCCGCTATCATTGGAGCAGGTCTGCTCGAAGCCGTTCCAGACGAGACCATCCTCGATTTAGCCAAGGCATCGCCCGGGGAACCCCGACGCATCGGCGACAAGATCGGGCGCTTCGGTTGGAAGGCCGGGCAACCCACAGTCGATGACCAAAACCAGAGCGCTCTGCGCGAGGACATGGGCGTCGCCAAACTCGAGCCAAAGGCGCGGGCTGAACTCGAAGCCTACGTCTCCCTTTTGGGGGTGCCTCCGCGCACCAACCCCGAGCATCCTGATGTCGTTCTTGGCGGGAAAATCTTCCACGCTCTCAACTGTCAGCAATGCCACACGCCGACCTTGCGCACCGGTAAATCGACCTTCCCCGAACTGAGTAATCAAACCATCCATCCTTTCACCGATCTTCTCTTGCACGACATGGGCGAAGGCTTAAGTGATAACGGAAATTCCGAACTCGCAAGCAAGTGGAGGACCGCTCCTCTCTGGGCAATGAAGAACAAACGTCATGCGGCCGATGATCAGGGCGATAAATTTCGTTCCGGCGACATTCACATAACCTATCGTGTCACCCAGGATACCGCCAATAAGAACCCCATCCAACTCCTCCATGATGGCCGCGCCCGCAGCCTCGCCGAGGCCATCCTTTGGCATGGCGGAGATGCTGAAAGTTCCGTCAATGCATACAAAGAACTGACCAAAGAAGACCGCACTGCGCTCGAAGCGTATCTATGGGATCTCTAGTCTGAAACCTCCATGAACGCTCGACCGGGACCTTGCCCGGTCTTTGTCGTATTATAAAAATGGCTATCAGCTCTCACGTTTCGTGAACCTCGCCTGCAGTGATTCGAAGCCGATCATGCGGGTGTAGTCGGGTTCTCTTTCGATGAGTTCGTTGGCCTCGAGGATTTCAATCCTGGAAACCTGTTCGGCGAGGGCGCGGATCAGGCCACGCATAATGGCGCGCGCATGATGGACGCCGAGGCAGAGGTGGGCCCCAAATCCAAAAGCGACGTGGGGGTTCGGCCGCCGGTCGAGCTTGACGACATTCGGTTCGTCGAAGACTGCGGGATCGCGGTTGGCGGAGGACCAGCAGAGGGAGACGCGCCCTTCCGGAGCGACTTCAAAGCCATGAACATCAGTCGTTATGGGACAAACTCTTCCGATGTGAGTGAGCGGGATGAAGAGGCGGAAAAATTCTTCCGAGGCCAGGTTGATCCTCTTGGGGTCTTCGCGAATCCAGTCGAGGTCCCGGGGATTTTCGGCAAAGTGGGCAATGATGCGGGTAACGGTGTGGATGATGGTGTCCCGTCCGCCGGCGAAGGCGATGTTGGCAAAGCCGAGTTTCTCTTCAAGGGTGAGAAGCCGTCCTTCGAATTCAACTTGATTGAGTGCGGAGAAAAAATCGTCCCCCGGATTCCCGGAAGCCGCCTCGAACATCTGCTGGCAGTAGTCTTCCATGAAGGTGCCTTTGGATTTGCCGTCGCCATCCTTGAAAACATGAAGCCCCCAGCTCACCCATAGCTCCGCTTCTTTCTCGGGGACATTGAGGAGATAAGTCAGGGCGTAGGATTGCAGCGGGATCGCGAAGTCATTGACGGCATCGATGGAATCCGCTTCGAGAGCCCTGGAAAGGAGTGAGTCGATCAACTCATTGATCTTGGCGAGCACGTCGGGCTGCTTCGGGCGCAGGAAGAAAGGCTCCGCGATTTTGCGATACGCCGCATGCCCCGGGGGGTCGACTTCCAGGGGATACTGGCGGACGGTGCGAACGTCCTCTTCCGAGGGAATGGGGATACGCCGCGGAGCATCGGAGCTGAAGGTCGTGGTGTCCTTCGCGGCTTCGCGGACGTCCTTGTGACGCAGGATCATGGGGACGCGCTCGCCCTGGAAGGTGCCGACGTGAATCGGGCATTTTGCTCGCGCTTCTTGAAACGGGTCGTCGTAATTGCTCATGGCTGGATTTGAGGGAAAGCGTCCCGCACGCGAGGCGCTTGAACCTCCGCAGGGTATGTCAACCCGGGCCCCCATTCAAATCCCGATCTCCGGGATCCCGGCCCGTGTTCGTCGCGGATCTCTCGGCTCGCACGCCCGCCAATTGTTCGCTAGGCTAACGGGATGAGACCGATGTTGGCAGTGAGTTTGGCAGGGGTGCTTGCGATGATCGTTGATGCCCGGGAGCCGCAATCGTGGCCGGTGCTGAAGCCGGCCACCGACCGGAGTCCCTTGCCCGGAACGGAAGTGCTGGACTGGGAGGGCGACCTGGCAGTGCGGATGGTGGATGGGATCGACGAGTGGCTCGATGTCGAAATCAAAGCGAACCGCGAGGCGGGAGGCGACCTGGGAGGAACGAGGGACGAACTGGCGCGGAAACTCGGCCTGCCCCTGGATGCCCGGCCGGAGGGAAATGCCTTCGTTTACTCGGCACGGCGAAAGGGGCCGTTGGGGCGCGGGCATGGATACACCATCCGGCAGGTGCGCTGGCGGGCGTTCGGCGAGCTGGATGCGGTGGGATTATTGCTTGAGCCGAATGACGGGCCGCCGCTCGCAGATGTCATTGCGCTTCCCGACGCGGGACAGACCCCGGAGGAAATCTGCGGCATGGCTCCCTTCGAGAAGGAGCAGCGAACCCTGCCTTATGCCGGACGCATGGCGATGAGCGGGTGCCGGGTCCTGGTTCCGATGTTAATCGAGCGATCCGGGGAACGCCACGGCATGCCGACCCGGGAGTGGTTGCATCGCCCGGCCTGGGAAATGGGTCGAACCTTGACGGGCTACGAAGTGCAGATGGTGCTGGCGGGAGTGGATTGTTTTGAGTCGGCCGGGGGCGGACGGAGTACGCGCACGGTGGTGGTGGGTTGGGGCGAGGGCGGACGGGTGGCGCTTTACGCAGCCGCCCTCGATGAGCGGATAGATGGAGCGCTGGTGAGCGGCTACTTCGGACCGAGGGAGCGGGTGTGGGATGAGCCGGCAGACCGAACTGTCTTTGGCCTTTTGAACGGACATTCCGATGCCGGCATTGCCGCTTTGATTGCACCGCGGCCCTTGGTCGTGGAAAAGGGTCACTCTCCCCGGTATGGATTCCGTCTCGATGCAAACGGGGTCCCGGAGCGTCTGGCGAGAGGAGCCGGCAAGCGTGGGAAACCGGGGAGGTTGTTGGAGCCGACGGCGGACGCGGCGCGCGATGAACTTGCGCGGGTTGAATCCGGAAACTGGAAGGCAACGTTCGTAAGCACGGAGCAGGCCGTGGCCAATGGCAGCTGGAGATCGCTCCTTGCGGGCGTCGGAGTCAAGGTTCCGGATCCACCGGCCGGGCTGCCGCAGTGGGAGGACAAGGTTGTTTCCCTGCCGCCCGCCCGGACCAGGGAAACGATTGCGCGGCGGCATCACGAATTGGTGGCAGCGATCGAGCGACACAACCAGTGGGCCCTCACTGACTCGAAACGATTGCGGGACGAGATGATGACGGGATTGAATTTTGAGAGCCCGGAAAAGTTCGCGCAGAGCACGACCAAGCTGCGCGAATCCTTCAGTCGGGACGTCATCGGGGAGTTCGCTAGTTTGCAGAAGTTGCCTGACCCGGAGCCGCGTTCGCGGGCGCTCCACGAGGGAGGGAAAACCCGTAGTTTTGAAGTGGTGCTCAAGGTGCACGAGGGCGTTTTTGCCTACGGGATCCTGACCTTGCCCACGGATTTGAAGCTCGACGGAAGTGAACGGCGGCCGGTGGTGGTGTGCCAGCACGGGCTCGAGGGACGACCGCAGTCCACCGTGGGAGAGCTTGATCATCACTACTACAAGGCCTTTGCGACGCGACTTGCGGAGCGGGGCTTCGTCACCTTTGCTCCGCAGAACATCTACATCGGGCATGACCGTTTCCGCATCCTGCAGTTCAAGGCGAACGCCCTGGGGGGCACCCTTTTTTCGATCATGGTGCCGCAACACCGGCAGATCACGAACTGGCTGGCGGAGCTACCCTTCGTTGATCAGGATCGGATCGCCTTTTATGGTTTGAGCTACGGCGGAAAATCCGCGATGCGGATTCCACCGCTGGTGGAGCGTTATTGTCTTTCGATCTGCTCGGCGGATTTCAACGAATGGATCTGGAAGAATTCCGCGACCGATCCCCGGTCCCTGCGCTACAGTTATGCCAACAAGGGCGAATACGAAATCTTCGAGTTTAATCTGGGGAACACCTTCAACTACTACGAGATGGCAGCCCTGATCTGTCCGCGCCCTTTCATGGTGGAACGGGGACACTTCGATGGCGTGGCGCCGGACGAAACGGTGGCCTACGAGTTTGGAAAGGTGCGGCATCTTTATTCCGCGAAACTCGGGATCGGTGACCGGACCACGATTGAGTGGTTCGTCGGCCCGCACACCATCAATGGCGTCGGGACCTACAATTTCCTGCACCGGCATCTGAAGTGGCCGGCTGAATGAGTATCGTTTCATCTGCGATCGAGGCCAGGGGCTCTTGACGCCAGAGAGGCACCAGTCCGCCGTCGCCGCAGACTTCAGAAGAGAAGAGACCAACGGCAAACCCGAGACAAGCTCCCAAGTGTTCTCGCTGTGGAAAGACATCGAGCACGAGACCCTCAAGCGCCAACGGATCCATTGCAAGAAACTGGTTTCCCAGTAACCAAAATCACCGGGATTTGGATCGAGCGTTTGGCTGACAAAATTGAGGCCGACCGGATTTTGTTGAGAAAAATTCTCACGAGTGCTTCATTCTCAGAAGTTTTCGTGAACAAAAATTAGTACATTTCAGCTCACTTCTCGATTGAAATTGAACCTTCGCCGACCGATCTTTCGACAGCGGCCTCTTCCCGGTTCCAATTTCCCGCTCTTTCCCACCCATCGAACTCCCCTGCCCCAATGACCTCCCTGCGTCTCTGCTTGCTCTCCTCTCTCTTCCTTACGGCCAACCCGGTTTTTGCCAACCCGATCATCTCCGAGGTGATGTATCGTGCCGATCTGGTCCTGCCGGAAGATGTGCGCGATGAGTGGATCGAAATTCACAACCCGACAGAGGCGGCGATCGATCTGACCGCTTACTCTTTTGACAAGGGCATCCGCTTCACCTTTCCGGCCGTCAGTCTTCCAGCCGGCGGTTATCTGGTGGTGGCGGCGGATGTGGCGGAGTTCAACGCGAACTTCCCCGGCGTGACAAACGTCGTCGGGCCGTGGGTCGGGATCTTGCGCAACTCCGGCGAAACCATCACCTTGGTCGATGCGGCCGGCACGATGGTGGACGAGACCACCTATGCCGACGAGGGTGACTGGGCGACGCGTGCGCGCGGCCCCTTGGACCGGGGCCACGAGGGATGGACCTGGGTCGCTGAGCACGATGGCGGCGGCAAGTCCCTCGAGCTGATCAATCCGGCGCTCTCGAACAAGGCGGGGCAGAACTGGGCGGGCAGCGCGGCAAATGGCGGCACGCCGGGGGCGGCGAACTCGGTGGCGAGCAACGACATCGCACCCTTGATCCGCGAGGTGCAACATCGCCCGAAGATCCCGAATTCGAGCGACCCGATCAAGGTACGGGCACGGGTGACCGACGAGGCGGAGATCCCGACAGTGACGCTTTTCTGGCGGCCCGACGGAGCAGCCGCATTCACTGCGGCTGTCATGACGGCCGAGGGCGAGCAATTTTCCGCCACCATCCCGGCGCAGGCCAATGGGGTGATCGTGGAATTTTATCTTTCTGCCAGCGATGGAACCCATTCACGCGACTGGCCGGCCGAGGTGCAGGGGGGCGGGCATCTGGCCAACGCTTTGATCCAGGTCGACGACACCCACGATCGTTCGCAGCCAGCCGTCGGGGGCGTGCAGGGAGTCTATCGCGTGATCATGACCGAGGCGGAGCGTGCCGAGCTGGAGCAGATCGGCACCACCAGAAACCAGTCCGAAAGCAATGCCGAAATGAACGCGACCTTCGTCAGCGCGGATGGCAGGGGGACCGGGGTGCGTTACTTGTCCGGTATCCGCAACCGCGGGGCGAGCAGCCGGACCGGACCGCCTAACAACCACCTCGTGAAGTTTCGCAGCGACGACACGTGGAACGGCGTCGAGTCGGTGAAATTTAACGCGCGCTACGTCGCCTCGCAGGTCGCCGGAGCCTGGCTCTTCCAGCATCTCGGAATCGAGACGGATGACGGGGTGGGCGCGCAATTGCGCCTCAATGCCGCGGACCTCGCCCAATCGGGTGGCCCGCTCATGTTTGGTTCCTATGTGATGCTGGAGCAGTTCGACAGCGATTGGACGGCGGCGCACTTTCCACTCGATGGCAACGGCAACCTCTACCAGATCCGTGATGATGAAGTCACCGGCGATGAAGGCGATCTGCGCTACGAGGGGAATGATCCGGACGCCTACAGGAACACCTACTTCAAACAAACCAACGGCCCGGCCGACGACTGGGCGGACCTGATCGCGCTGACCGACGCCCTAAACAATTCTCCGGCCGGGACCTATTTTGACGATGTCTCGCAGGTGGTCGACATCGACCAGTGGGTGCACTACCTCGCGGTGGACGCCTTAATGGGCAACCAGGAGGGCGGTTTGACGAGTGCCAAGGGTGATGACTACGCGCTCTACCGCGGTGTCATCGATCCGCGTTTCAAGCTGGTGCCGCACGACCTCGACACCCTGATGGGCGGCGGCAACGTCGGTCCATCGTTCAACCGCAGTCTCTTCGTCTACGACGGGCTCAACGGTTTGAACGAATTTCTCAATGACCCGGACATCGTGCCGCTCTACTACAAGGCCTTCCTCGATCTGATCGAGACACGGTTCAACCCGGCGGAGCTCGATCCGATCCTCGACCGCGCGATCGGTGGTTTTGTGACGGCCGGAGAACTCGGCAACTACAAGGCCTTCATCCCCGCGCGCATCGCCGGCGTCCTCGCGCAAATCCCGCAGGTTTATTCGGCGACCACCAATCTCCCGCTCAGCGCCGAGGGCTATCACGAGACGCTCACCGGAGGGGTGACTTTCAGCGGTCAATTTCACGCCGCCCACACACGCTCGGTTCTGGTCAACGGTTTCGCCGCGACCATGGATGCCCGTGCTGGAACGTGGGCGCTTCCAGCCGGAGCGGGCGACAGCGTGATCAAACCGGGTCTCAACCGCGTGGTGGTGCGGTTTCACTCGGAAAAAGGCGGGGCCGGCGAGGTGCTGCATCGCGAAGAGCTTTCGATCTGGAACAACACCGGAACGATGACTGCCGTTTCCGGAACGATGACGGGCGGAGCGGCCCAAGGGAGCCTGAATGTCACCGCACGTGACACCTACCTGCCGGGGATGCCGTTCCTGGTACGAGTCGATTTTAGAAATTCCGACGGCACTTTCGATCGCAAACTATGGGAGACGACGGCAAACCTTAGCGCGAGTGTCGCGGGCGTTTCACTCTCGCCGAATACGGTTGAGGTCCGCAACGGGGTCGGCACCGCGCTGGTGACCGTTGGCGGTGGTCTCGGCGGCGCTCCGGTGACGCTCCTGGCCGAAGGCAGCACGTGGAAATATCTCGGCGACGGGAGCAACCAGGGCACGATCTGGCGCGCGCCGGCTTTTAACGATGACGCGTGGTCGGATGGCCCGGCCCAACTCGGCTATGGCGACGGCGACGAGGCCACGGAGGTGCCCTTCACCGGCGGAAATAACAACAAAAACGCGACGACGTATTTCCGCACGACCTTCAATGTCACCGACCCGAATGAGATCACCGGGCTCACTTTCAATCTCACCTATGACGATGGTGCGGCGATCTATCTCAACGGGGTGGAAATCGGTCTGACCGCCAACATGACGTCGGACATGGCCTTCAACGAATATTCGAACGGCGACTCGCCCGGCGATGATGCCAGCGCGACGTTCAACGTGTCATCCGCCCAACTTGTCACGGGGACGAACACGCTGGCGGTCGAGATCAAGCAGGGCGACAACAGCAGCTCGGACATCAGTTTCGACCTTGAGGTGATCGGCCAGACGGCGGGTATTGGCAGCGATCCAGGCAACTTCACCCTCACCGTCAACGCGGCCGGGCAGAGTGATTCCGTATCGATGGCCAGCCTCGGCACGACCCCTGCCATCACCGACGTCGCCGGGACTCTGGGCGGTGGCGCGTCGACCACCTGGAGCGGTGTCATGCGCATCACCGATGACGTCACCATCCCCGCCGGACACACTTTGAACATCGAGCCGGGCACGCTCATCCTCGTCGCCGGGACAGCCGGGGCACAAAGCAGCGCCGGCAAGGATCTGATCGTCGAGGGCACGATCAAATCGCCCGGCACCGAGCTGCAGCCAATCACCTTTACCGCAGTCGATCCGGCGGCGCCCTGGGGGCAAATTCTTTTCTCGAACTCCGAGGGCGCGACCTTCACCTGGACGAACATCCACCGCGCCGGGCACTCGCCCGCCGGCGGGCACACCGGGCATGGCCGCGTTCTGCGCATCCTCGGTTCGGACGTGGATTTTGCCGACTGCAACATCACTGACAACCGCGGCAAGGTCGGTGAAACCGGCGCACAGGGTGGCTCGAATTCCACGATGATCTTCCGCCGCTGCCACTGGGCACGCTCGGTGACGGGTATCGAGACTTTCGACACCGACGTCCTCGTCGAGGATTGTCACCTCACCGACATGCTCGGGATCTATCGTGAGGACGGCGTCACCGATGACAACGACGCGATCTACCTCCACGGCGCGGGTGCCGGTCAGGAAATCATCTTGAGGCGTCTTGTTGTGGCCTACACCGACGACGACGGCATCGATACGCTCGATGCGAACGTGACGATGGAAGATGTCATCAGCCGCAATTGTTTCGACAAGGGCACCAGCCTCTTCGGCAACACCATCACGATCACCCGTGGTCTCTTCGTCGACAACGATCTGGGGGTCTCGGCAAAAGACGATGCCGACGTGACGCTCGATTTTGTCACCATCGCCAACAACACCACCTTCGGAATTCAGGCGGAGAACAAGGATGGCAACGACCAGCCGAGTTTCTTTACGATTTCAAACTCGATCATCCAGGGCGCCGCCCCAATCGGCACCGACTACGATCCCGCCGACATCACCGCCACGTATTCCAACATTGGCGAGGCATGGCCGGGCACCGGCAACATCAATGCCGATCCGCTGTTCGTGAACAACTACCAGCTTGGTGCCGGTTCGCCGGCGATCGACGCGGCTGATCCCGCATTGCCGAACGACTCCGACGGGAGCCGGCAGGAAATGGGCTTCTACCCGGCGGGCGGCGCTGCCAATGGCAACGAAGTCCGCTGGTCCGCTGCTTCCGGCCCGTATCATGTCACGGGCGACGTGACCATCCCCGACGGCACGACACTCGTGATCGAGCCCGGGACCTCGGTGTATTTTGACCTGGACACGCAAATCACCATCAACGGCAGGGCGCAGATCCTAGGCACCCCGGAGATGCGGATCCAGTTCTCGCCGGTGCCAGGCGCGCCCTTCGTCGCTGATCCCGCGGGCAATGGCAGCCTTCCCGATGGTCCGCCGAAGTGGGATGGCATCCGCCTTGTCGATTCGATGGATCCCGACAACCGCATCGCGCACATTGATGTCGGGCACGCCCAGGACAGCAATGGCTCGATCGGCATCATCCGCTCGCAATGCGTGGTCGATGACGTCTCGTTCCACGGCACCCATATCCGAATTTTCTACACGGAAAATTCATCGATCATCCTCGAAAATTCGCGCTTTCCGGACGTCTTCGGTCCGTCCGAACGGGCCGACGCGCTCGGTTTGGACAATGTGAGCGAGCAGGTCAAAGGCGTCGGCGCGCCGCCCGCCGGTGGCCGCTACATCATCCGCAACAACTTCTTCGGGACAACCAAGGGGCACAATGATGTCATCGATATCGACAGCGGTCGCCTTCCGGCCCCGATCGCGCAAATCATCGGCAACACCTTCCGTCAGACAGGCGACGAACACATCGACCTCGGGGGCGACGCCTACGTGGCGGGCAACGTCTTCCACCGTGTCTTGAAAGACGATGAGACCTCCGACCGCGGATACGCCAATGGCATTTCCACCGGTGATGCCGGCAGCGGCACGACCATCGCGGTGGCGCGCAACATCTTCTGGGACGTCGACCACGCCATCAATCTGAAGCGCGATACCTCGACCATTTTCGAGAACAACTCGATTTACAAAATCCACCCGGATTTCGACGACCGCTTCGACAACCCGAGCATCGGTGGCGTGGTGAACTTGTTCATCCCGACCGATGTCGGTCCGACTCCGGGCGACGGAGCTTACCTCGACAGCAACATTTTCGTCGACCTCCCGCGCTTCTTCAGCGGCGCGGACCTGCCTGGTGCTCGCGTCACACCGCTCGAGGTGCACCGCACCCTCTACGATCCCACGATGTCGGACCTCTCGATTGGACCAAACCATCCCGGGCAAACGGTAGACCAACTCGGAGTTGAAAACCTCGCGGTCCTGCCGCGCTATCGCGATCCGGAGAACGGCGACTTCAGGCTGCTGCCGGGCTCGCCGGCAATCGGGGCCGGCCGCTTCGGCGAAGATCTCGGCGCACTCGTCTCCGATCAAATTTTCATTTCGGGTGAGCCACCCGCCGTCACCAGTTCGGGCAATGCGACCTTGCTCGTCGGCGGGCCGGGGATTTTCTCCTACCGCTGGCGTTTGAACGGCGGCGCGTGGAGTGCCGCTTTGCCAATCGGCGAGGGATTCGATCCGGCGGGCACCGTGCGCGAAGCACAGATCATTCTGACCGGTCTCGCTGATGGCGATTACACCGTCGAGGTTGAGGGCTACAACTTCGCCGGCGCCCGGCAGACGATTCCGACAGTTTCCGAAACCTGGAGTGTCAACGCGAGCCTACCGGGCAGCGTTCGTTTAAACGAGATCCTCGCCGTCAACAGCGCTGGAGATGACACCATCGAGCTATTCAATCCCGGCACGTCGAGCTTCGCCCTCGATGGCATGTCGATCAGCGATGACCCTGCGGACCCGCAAAAACATCTCTTCCCGGCCGGCACCTCGATCGCGCCCGGCGGCTTCCTTCTGGTGACGGCAGCGCAGCTCGCCTTCACCCTCGACCGAAGCGGTGAAACGGTCACGCTCAGCGACAATCTCGGCACCGTGGTCGACTCCGTGGCCTTTGGTTCACAGCTTGAAGACTTCTCGATCAGCCGTCTCGGACACAACGGGGCATGGGGATTGAGCCGGGTCACCCTCGGCGCGGTCAACCTGCCTGCCAACACCGGAGACCCGGCCACGCTCGAGATCAGCGAGTGGTTGGCCAACGGCCAGGTCGCCTTCGCCAACGACTTCATCGAACTTTACAACCCCGACCCGCTGCCGGTTCCGCTCGCCGGTCTCTACCTGACCGACAACGCCAACAACAACCCGGGGCTCTACCGGATCCCGATCCTCAGCTTTGCACCGGGTGGTGGTTTCGTGACCTTCAACTCAGCGCAACTCGGGTTCAAGATCAGCGCGACAATGGATACCCTCGGCTTGCTCGACACCGGGCTGCAACTGCTCGATCGTGTCGTTTTCGGCCAGCAGGCAGAGGACTTTTCGCAGCTCTCCGACGGCAGCTACCAGGTATTGCCGACGCCGGGACTGGCCACCGGAGGAAGTCCGGAATACGATCGCGCGCTCGCGATCTACAACGCCCTGCGCATCACCGAGATCATGTTCAATCCCGCAGGCAGCGACGAGGGGCTTGAGTTCATTGAACTGAGAAACACAGGCGCGACGCCGCTGGATCTGACCGGGGTGCGCTTTAGCAACGGGATCGGCTTCACCTTCCCTGCCATGATGCTCGAGCCGGGTGAATACGTCGTGGTCTCCCCCGACATCGTAAAATTCGAGGCCCGCTATGGCAGCGGAATCAACGTCGTTGGGCCCTACTCCGGAAAACTCTCCAACGGTGGCGAGGGAATCCTCCTGCAGCTGCCGCAACCCTACGACACCGGCATCCTGCGCTTCGACTACAATGACAACTGGTATCCCGGGGCCGACGGCGAGGGCTTTTCACTCACATTGATCAACCCGGAGGCCCGCCGTGACAGCTGGGGCGATTCCGACAGCTGGGCCACCGGCGCCTTTGGCGGAACACCCGGGGGCAACTCCGCGCTCAACGCGGGCGCAGACCAAATCGTCACGCTCCCGGCAACGGTCTCCCTCAGCGCGACCCTTAACCCATCTGCCGCAGGCTACACCCCGGCATGGTCACAAGTTTCCGGCCCAGGCGTCGCCAACTTTTCACAACCGAACAGTCTTGCCACCGAGGTGGATTTCTCTGACTCCGGAACCTACATTCTGGCGATCGAAGCGACTGGTAACGGCAGCCACACGGGCGACGCCCTCACCATCACGGTCAATGACACCTACGATGCCTGGGCGGCGCGTCATGGAGCCGGCCTGCCGGAGGAAAACGACGATTCCGACTGCTTGACGAACCTCCTCGAATACGCGCTCGACCTGGATCCGGCGGTGTTCAATTCCCACCCGTTTTCGGTTGTGCCGGCGGGCACCGATCTCGTGTTCAGCTACACCCGCTCGCTTCGCAAAAGCGATATCACCTACGAGGCGCAGATCTCTTCTGATCTCAGCCGGTGGGATCCGGCAAGTGTTGGGACGGCTCCCGGTTCCACCGTCGATACCGAACTCATGAACGCCCCGGCACCCGCCGGTTCGGGCATCAACTTCTGGCGATTATTGATTAAAAGGCGGTAGCCAAAGGGGCTTAGATCCCGGCTGGTTTCCAGGCTTCCGAGTATTCTCTCTTCCAGAGTTTTTTGGGTGCTTCGCTTCCCTTGATCTGCATGCCCTCCCGGTAGGAGATGTTGCCGAGGTGGCAGAGCATCGTGCTCTTCTGGGCGTCGGTAATTTCGGCGTTGAGGGCCTCGCCCCTGCGGATGGCATTGACAAAGTTTTGGAAGTGGGGGAGGTCGCTGAGGCCGGGCACATTCTCTTCCACGAGCTTGCCGCTGTTGTCGTGGATGCGATAACCGCCGCCGTCGAATGACATGATTCCGCCGTCGCCATAAATGCTGACGAAGGAGTGTTTTTCGTGCTTGCGCTGCAGGCAGCTGCTGCCGTGCCAGCTCATCCCGACCTTACCAAAGTCGTAGGTCGCGTCGGCGGTATCAGGGGTCTCCTGGTCGTCGTCGAAATGGTAGCGACCCCCGGTGTAGCTGGTGAGGATCGGCAAATCGACCCCCAGTGCCCAGCGAGCGATGTCAAGGGCGTGCACCCCATTGTTGGCAAGCTCGCCGCCGCCGTAATTCCAGTGCCAATGCCAGTTGTAGTGAATCAGGTTGTCCTTGTGGGGGCGCGCGGGGACAGGGCCTTGCCAGAGACCATAGTCGAGGTGCGCGGGGACGGCGGCAGCTTTGCCCTTTCCAATCGAGGTCCGCTTGTTGTCGTACCAACAGCGCGCGTAGCGGAGTTCACCGATCGCACCGGCTTTGAGCTTCGCAATTCCTTCGCGAAAACCCGGGGCGCTGCGGCGTTGGTTCCCCATCTGCACTTTACGCCCGGTGCGTTGCGCGGCCGCGACCATGAGTTCGGCCTCGCGCGGGTTGTGGCTGCCGGGTTTTTCGACGTAGACATGTTTGCCGGCGTCGCAGGCGAGGATGGTGGCGGGCGCGTGCCAGAAATTCGGTGCGGCGATGGAAAGAATGTCGACGTCTTGATCCTCGAGGATGCGGCGGAAGTCGGTGACGGCTTTGGGAGCCTTGCCACCCTGGCGATCGGTCGCAAATTTGGCTCCGGCGGCGAGGCGGTTTTGGTCTACATCACAGACATAGGCGATCTCGACACCTTCGAGTTGTGCAAAGTTGCTGATGTGGGCCTTGCCACGGCTGAGCCCCATGACACCGACGCGGAGTTTCCGGCCGGGCCTGGTGTCGGCACGTAAATTCGTTACGAGCGAGGCGGCAGCGGCGGTGCGGACGAAATGGCGACGGTTTAGCATTTGGGAATACTAGAGGTTTCGATACCTGCTGGCGAGCTTTTCGAACGGGAGCACCCGGCCGGCCGTTCAGTCTCTTATTCGAAAGAAGGGCTGCTGCCATTCCTCGCAAACTTGCGACGAGGGCAAGGAGGCCTTCCGAACACAAACGTCGATTCTCGTGAAGGTGTGGAATACCTTGGGGGTGATCTTCCGGAAGAAGTTCAGACTCAGGTGATAAGTGGAGGGCGTCGACTCCGTTGAATGAACATTGATTACCCGACTCCTGATGAAACCCTCGTCAACGCTTCTGCATCTCGTTTCAACTGTCTTCCTGACAGCTGGAGTTTCTTTGGCTGACCAGACACCCGTGGAAATTGTCGAAGGCGAGTTCCACAAAAAGATCGAACCCCTTCTGCAGGACTATTGTTACGACTGCCACGGAGATGGCGCGAAGAAGGGAGATTTCACCCTGGATGAGTTCGCGAACACTTCGGCATTCCTTGATGATCAAAAAGTCTGGCTGCGAATCTGGGAGAATCTCCGGACGGAGATGATGCCTCCCGCGAAGAAAAAATCCCAGCCGACTCCCGATGAGAGGAAGGAATTGGTCTCATGGATCGAAAAGCGGATCTTTAACCTGGATCCCGAAAATCCAGATCCCGGTCGGGTCACCATCCGGCGGATGAATCGTGAGGAGTATCAAAACACCATCGGGGATGTGGTCGGGGTGCGCTTTAATGCGAATGATAATTTCCCTTCGGATGACACTGGCTTCGGCTTTGATACCATCGGGGATGTTCTCACGATTTCACCGCTGCTGATGGAGAAGTATCTGGGTGCGGCCGAAGAGATCGCCGGGCTGGCTCTGCCCTTGGATGCCGGGAAACCGAAACCCATCGAGATTGATGCCGGGAATTTTAAAGATCGTGGAGGCAGTCAAACCGCACGCTTCATGGAAGCAGACATTGCGCAAACGGTGACCGCCAAACGCCGTCTCGATGCCGGTGGACAGTATGAAATGGAGGTCGCTTATACTTCCCAAAGCGAAGGAGGACGTCCGAAGGGGCAGACTGGAAAGTGGCGTATCGTTGTCGATGGGAAACAGCTTCATGAGATCGAAATTGATTCCAACAAATTTCTTCGCGATCAGTTTGTGGCAAAGCTCGAACTTCCAAAAGGGGAGCATCGCTTCGAGTTTGTCATCGTTCCGGGTGACAAAGGCGAAGGAAGCGGGACAGCGGGTGTGCGGGTTGACAAGTTTCGACTGAAGCGTCTCGGAGCAGATGGGAGCTGGGATCTCTATCCGGAAAGCTATCAACGAATCTTCGTCGATGGCCTGGCTCCGTCCGACAAGGGCAAGCAAGCCGCCTACATGCGGGAGATCGTGGAGAATTTCGCGCTGCGGGCCTTTCGGCGCCCCCCCCGGAAGAAATTGGTCGACCAGATCACGGCATTGGCCCTTTTGAAATCCGGGGAGAAAGGGGCGAAATTTGCCGACGGAGTCCGACTGGCGGTCACGGCGACGCTGGCCTCACCCAGTTTCCTTTTTCGAAGTGAGGTCCAGGCCGAACCTGATAATCCCGGCAAGGTCGTCCCGCTGGACGAGTATGCCCTGGCTTCGCGGCTTTCCTACTTCCTGTGGAGTTCGGCCCCCGATGAAGCCTTACTGGATCTGGCGGCGAAGGGAGAACTTCGTGCGGACCTGCGAGGACAAGTCGACCGGATGTTGGCTGATAAAAAAGCGAACCGGATGGTCGAAAATTTTGTGGGTCAGTGGCTTCAGGCGCGGGACCTGCCAGGTCGGAGCATCGATGTGCGCCGCATTCTCCGGGAGAGGGATCGGCGGAAAGCCGACCGGATCTTCAACGGCGGAACCCGTCGGGACATGAAGATGGAGACGGAGGAATTCTTTCGACATGTCTTGGTTAAAAATCGTCCAATTCTTGAACTCCTCAATGCCGACTATTCCTTCCTCAATGAGAACCTTGCCAAGTTCTACGGTGTCTCCGGAGTGAGGGGGAATGAATTTCGCAAAGTGGAATTTGACGAGGGCGCGCGCGGACGCGGCGGACTGCTGGGTCAGGGAACCTTTCTGATTGTGACTTCCCAGTCGACCCGAACTTCTCCGGTGAAGCGCGGTCTCTTTGTTCTCGATAATATTCTGGGCACCCCGGCCCCGCCCGCTCCGCCCAATATCCCGGAATTGGAGGAAACCGAGGAAAAGTTGAAAGAGGGTGCCACGATGCGGCAGCTCATGGAGGTGCATCGGGAGAAGGCTCTGTGCGCGTCGTGCCATGAGCGCATGGACCCGATTGGTCTGGCCCTGGAGAATTTCAATGCTCTCGGCCAGTGGCGCGATGAGGAAGACGGGGAAGTGATCGATAGTGCAGGAAAGCTGGTCACGGGCGAGAAGTTTACCAATGTGATGGCGCTCAAGACGATTCTCGCCACTTCCCGGAAACAGGATTTTTACCGGTGCCTCACGGAGAAAATGCTGACCTACGCGCTTGGTCGTGGCGTGGAATATTACGATGCTCCCACGGTCGATGACATCATGGCACAGCTGGAGAAAGAAGGTGGCGGAATGAAAGATCTCATCTACTCTCTCACTGAAAGTGTGCCTTTTCAAAAGCGCCGCGGAGACGGCGAATCATTCTAGGCTGGATTCGTAACGACCAATCATCAATTCTAGGAACCAGATAATTCATCACAACTCAAAGCAATGAACAAACCAACGATCAATCTTGGACGCCGCGCCTTCCTTCGAGGCTTCGGAGCAAGCGTGGCCTTGCCTTCCTTTCGCTCTCTTGGGGCTGAGGTGAAAATTGCCGCAGCGGCGCGGGGCGTGACGGCGACGGGAGCCCCTCTGCGAACGGCCTACCTGTATGTGCCCAATGGCGTGATCATGGACAAGTGGCGTCCCGAGGGAACTGGCTCGGATTTCAAATTCAACGAATCGATGAAATCGTTGAACGCGTTCAAGAATGACCTTCAGATTGTGAAGGGCCTGGAGCAAGTCAATGGCTTTGCAGGTCCGGATGGAGCAGGCGATCATGCCCGGGCCGGCGCGACTTTTTTGACGGGAGCTCGTCCTCGAAAGACCTCTGGTTCGGATATTCGATTGGGGATTTCTGCCGACCAGATGGCGGCGATCCACCTCGGTTCCGAGACACGCCTGCCCTCACTGGAGTTATCCTGTGATGGTGTTCGCAAGTCGGGGAATTGTGATTCGGGATACTCCTGCGCGTATCAGTATAATCTTTCATGGCGCTCGGCGACACAGCCGATGACACCCGAATCAAATCCTCGTTTGGTCTTCGAACGTTTGTTCGGGGGCGGGTCCAACAATCAGCGTCAGGAGGGCCTTGCCAAGCGTCGGGCCGAGAAACGTTCGATTCTGGACATTGTCCAGGACGATGCCCAGGCGATGAACAAGCAGCTTGGCAGAAACGACCGAAATAAACTCGATGAATACATAACGGGTGTTCGCGAGATCGAAAGACGCATCGAGAAAGCCGAGAGTTTTGGACCTCCTCCCGAACCTGGAGTCGACGCACCGGAAGAGGGTGTGCCGCGCGAATATCAGGATCATATCCGCCTTCTTTTCGATATGATGCTCCTGGCCTTCAAGACGGACCAGACCCGGATTTCATCCTTCCTTTTGGCTCACGATGGCAGCAACCGAAGCTTCTCCAGCCTGGGCGTCAACGAAGGGCACCACGGCCTTTCCCACCATCGAAAGGATCAGGATAAGATGGATAAAATCGCAAAGATTGACGCCTTCTATACCCGTCAGCTTGCCTACTTCCTGGAGCAGATGAAGGCGACCGAAGATGTCGATGGCAACACCCTCCTTCACAATTCCATGATCGTTTGGGGAAGCGGGCTTTCCAATGCCGATCGCCACACGCATGACGACCTCCCGATCATCGTGGCCGGAAATGCCGGCGGCAAGTTCCAGACCGGGCGCCATCTCGAGGTTCCGGATAACACCCCCTTGAACAACCTCTACATGCGGATGTTGAACGAAGCCGGTGCTCCGGTGGATCGCATCGGGGACTCTACGGGAGTGCTTAAGGCCATTTGATCGGTTTTCTTCTTCTCCTCAGCGCTGCTGCCGTTATCCATGTCTCAATGATCAAGAGACACCGGATGAAAGTCCAACTCCTGGTTGCAACCATGGCATCCGTATTGGTTGCCGTGTTTGCGGCGAGCGCCGAACCGTCGGCCACGAAAGACGCCGTCAAGAAGGCCCACTTCGATCCCGTCATTAGGAAGATTGAAGGTTGGAACATTCACATCGATCCGAAGTTGCTCGAGGGCAAGCATGCGGAGGAAGGAGGGAAGGCTCTGAGGATGCTCGCCAGTCACTTGCAACGCATCTCCATCATGATCCCGGAAGACCGCCTCAAACAGTTGCAGACCCTCGAAATTTGGATCGAACACGATCACCCTGAAATTAATGTCGAACCGGGCCCCTATCATCCCGGCGTCGGCTGGCTTGTTGAGCGGGATTACGATCCCCGACTTGCGAAAAAGGTTCATGTCACCCGGGCCGCATCGCTTCTGGAACGAAAACAACTGGCGAAGCATCCATCCGTCATCCTGCACGAATTGAGCCATGCCTTCCACGATCAGATTCTTGGCGGATACGACGAGCCGCGCATTATCGCGGCTTACGAAAAGGCCATGAAAGCCGGCCTCTACGACGAGGTGCTCCTCTACACCGGAAAGAAAGTCCGCGCTTATGCCGCCACCACTCCCATGGAATACTTCGCGGAAGGAACCGAGGCCTATTTTGACCGCAACGACTTCTATCCCTTCGTTCGGGCCGAGCTCAAGGAACATGATCCCGTTCTGCATGATCTGCTGGAAGAAATCTGGGGTATTAAAAAGTAGACTCACGACTCCGCCCGCCGGAAAATTCAACAGTCATGGCCAGCGACCTGATCAAATCCACGTGGTCCCGGTAATCCCCGGTGGGATAATTTTTGAGAATTTAGGCTGTGTTCTCGTCTTTCTCCCCCGATTGTGGAGCACTCACAATGAATCCACTCATCTCCCACCCCCGTCGCACGTTTCCAAGAACCCTCGCCGTGCTGTCCAGCGGACTCATGGCGATCACTTCCTCACAAGAGCTCAAGGCACAGGCAAGCGATGCCGGGCGGCCGCTCATCGCTTATGTGGGAACTTACACCTCCCCACTGAAGAACGTCCTGCCGACCCAGGTGGATTTACCTCCCGGAAATGGTCGCGGTATCCACCTGTTTCAGATCGATCGCGAGACCGGCGCGATGACACCTTGCGGCGTGCACGAGATGGGGACGAGCCCGAGCGCGCTCGCTTTCAACGCCGACAAAACACGCCTGTATTCAGCCAACGAGACCGAACGGCTTGGGAAGAACGAGGCCGGCTCGATCAGCGCGTTCGCGATCGACCGGACCGACGGAAGCCTCAAGTTGCTCAACACCGTGAGTTCCGGGGGCAAGGGGCCGGCCCATCTGAGCGTGCACCCGTCCGGAAAGTTCGTGTTGGCGGCCAACTATTTCGGCGGCTCGGTGGCCGTCCTGCCGATTCTGCCCGATGGTCGTCTTGGACCAGCCAGCGACCTCAAAAAAGATGAGGGAAAAGTGGGGCCGACCAAGGCCACCAACGCACCGCCGGGAAGCTTCGCCATCAGCGGGCACGACCAGGCACACGCCCACATGATCGAAGCTGATCCCTCGGGGCGTTTCATTCTCCATGCCGATCTGGGGTTGGACCGGATCTTTATTTGGACATTGGATGACCAAAAGGGAGCTCTCACCGCCCACGATCCCCCCTCGATCTCCCTCCCGCCCGGAGACGGTCCACGGCACTTCGCATTCCACCCAAATGGGCGCTGGTTCTATTCACTTCAAGAAGAGGCTTCCAACGTTGCTCTGTTCGACTGGGATTCCACCGCAGGGCAGTTGAAAGTGAGGCAGACCATCTCCAGTCTCCCGCCGGGCTTTGCAGGCAGTAGCTTTGGTTCTGAAATCATGGTTTCTGCCAATGGCAAATTCGTCTACGCCGGCAACCGCCTCTACGACAGCATCGCGATCTTCTCCGTGGGCGAAACAGGAACCTTGAGCTATCTCGGTGACGAATGGACACGTGGGAACTACCCGCGTAGCTTTAATGTCGAGCCGGGAGGAAATTTTCTCTACGTGTGCAATCAACGGGCCGACAACATCGCGATATTCCGCACGAATCACCGGACCGGCGGGCTCACCTTCACCGGCCGGTTCGCGGCAGTGGGAAACCCTTCGATCATCGTGTTTCTCGATCTCGAGGAGGGAAAATGAACGGAAATCGCGATGGGGTGAAAAGAGAAACCCGTTGATTCTGCGAAGGTTTTTTCATTTTGCGGTGACCAAAAAAAATGACAAGGGCCTCTGTCGATTCCGCCTTATTCTTTAAGCGACGCCGCAAGGCGCAGGAAAAGGTGTTCGCCGGATTCTGGAACTCGAAAGCCATTCGTGATCGCCTCAACTCCGTCGCCCGACCAATTTACGAGATCGCTTGAGACCTCGGCCCACAAGGTCACATCTGCTCTCGCAACGGGGGCACTGATGATGAGTTGCAAGTGAGTGCCGTCGCCACTCACGGAGCTGGTTGGACTCGATTCTTCGTTTTGAGGGTTTGTCCCAAAAAGATACTCCATGACATTATTCCAGCCATCACTGTCGACATCCCGGACAGGATTTGCTTCGGGTGCCCCGGCCCCGAATCTTGCCGCGGCCCACGTTCCGTAAGGACTGTCTTCCAATGTGACGCTCACCATTGCCGCCAGCCCTGCGATGAATGAAGGTTCGGAAGCGGGCAAGCTTATGACCAGGGATTCAGCCCCTTCGACAAGGGTGTCTTTTGGCACGGAGAAGGTCACGTTAAGCGAGGTTTCCCCGGCAGGCAGAATCAGGGAGGAAAGAAGGGTATGATCCTCTGCACTCGCAGTTCCGGTCAGGTCCAAGGGGACAAACAGCGCCTCTGCCAGCGGCAAGGGCGTCGTAAGGGAGAAGACGGGACCCGTCGAGGTCGCTCCCTCGGTGAGAAGTGGCATCACGGAAGCCAATTCGACCACCGGTCGATGATCCTGGCATCGAAAGACCGTCCCGGTGACCGTCACCGAGTCGATGAACCAACCCGTTTCACTGCGATTGCGATCATGGGCGAGATTCCAACGTAGCCGCAGGGCCTGGCCCGCCCAGCTTGAGGGAAAACCGAGGGAGGTCGTGATGAATCCGCCCGAGTTTCCTGACCAGGCCGAACGCCCCGCGAGTGAGGCTGTTGATCCCGGGCGAATGTTTGTGTTGTAATTTCCGCTCGAGACGGTGGCCTCGCTATTGAGGAGGTCAAACCAGTCGCCGCCGTCGAGAGACCCCTCCAAAATGGCCCCGTCGGTGCGACTCACCAAATCGTACCAATGTCGAAACGACAGCGTCCCGGGATGGGAGCCCAGATTGATGACAGGGGAAGTGAGAAAGGCATCTCCCGTTGACGAAACACCAGGCGAAAAGGCGGCGCCGGGAGCCGTGTCCGACTGGATGGAGGAGATGCTCCAAGGCGCGCCCGCGCCCGTGGTGCTGGAGGTCCAGCCTGTCGGCAAGGCACCCGGTGAATCGAAATTCTCCGCAAAGCTCTCGATGAGAATCTGCTCACCCAGGACGACTTCGAATGAAAAACTGGTGCGGTAGGTTTGATCATCCGAGAGCAGGAGCGTGAAGGGAAAAACATCCCCGCAGGTGCCTCCAAGGGCGAAAAGAAACTCGCCCGAAGCCTGCCCGCCGGGAGCCATGGCCGCGAGCGTCAAACTGTCAGTGAACCACGTTACTCCGTCCGGTCCGGTCAAATCCGCACTGATCATCCCCGTCGCAAGATTCCCCACATTTTCCAAATTAATTTGGTAGCGCAGGGTCTCCCCTGGGTCTGCCGAACCATTGGCCGGACTACCCGACTCCGCAATGATGCCATGATTCAGCAGAACAAGATTCGGAACCGGTGCGGGATCTCTCACCAACAACGAGAGGTCATAAAGCTGGGCCGTATCGGCCCCTCCTCCATTGATGCGGAGAAAGTAGGTTCCTCCTGCCGTGAGGGGAAAATCGATCAGTGATTCCGGCTGGCCCAAGCCACCGCCTGTCGAAGATGCCAGGATCGTGCTCCCGTTGCTTGCCAGTAATTCCAAAGTGAGATCATGGCGATTTAAGGGATCAAAGGGGGTTCCGCCCGAGCATGAGCCATCCGCATTTTGAGCGCCTTCAAGATAAGTTCCATTCACGGGATCGCCCGGCGAGATTGTGACACTCAGGATTTGGTCCGCCGCCGCCGGAAAGCGGTAATAATCCACGTCCGAAGAATCATCGATGCTCAACCGGCTTTGCTCCAGCGTCACTCCGCCCGTTGGCGAAAGTAAGGCGGCATTTCCTGCACTATCATTGTTACGGACAGTGGCATGATGCTCGAAAAGGTCACCATATTGGCGCTGGAGAGAAAAACTGTCATCATACTGCGGCCCCCGGAAACTGGTGGTGATGTTTGGTTCCATCAGCTTCGTGGAATTGATGGGACACACGTGCCCCAGGCCGACGGCATGGCCGATTTCATGCGTGAGGGTGTTATGCAAACGGATCGAGTTACTGAATGCCGATCGCAAGTAAACATCACCGGAGTCGATCACCACATCGCCATAGTCCGGTGAGTAGGCGAAGGCCAAAGTTCCGTAGTCGCCATCGACGAGGCGGGCACTCATGCGGATGTCTCCCCGGACTCCCAGGATACCGGTATTGCCATTCGCAATGGACACTCCGTCATCGTCCGGTTCGTAGACAAAGCTCAATCCGCACTCCTCCGCGACATCGGAAAAAGCCGCTTCCAGGACCGCGAACCAGGGTTGCTCGGTCGGCTCCCCGGTGGCGCTGCCGCCATAGATTCCCGTCAGCCATGATCGTAAATCAGACCCCACCGCAGCGCCGCCCTCCCCATCGGGCACCGGAGTGCCATCTGGCACGAGACTCCACGTCACCGTGACCGGAAGACCTTGCGAGCTGTTGAAGTTCCCATCGGTGGCGGTGCGGGACCAATGGGGATTACCGAGAAATTGGTTGGCCTTTGTTTCCAGACCCGCACCGGAGAATAGGCTGCGCTCCGCTTCGTGATAGGCCATGGGAATCGCCGGATCGGT
>CALFSW010000330.1 GCA_937916505.1 uncultured Verrucomicrobiales bacterium
CCCCTCAAGCGCCCCGCCAAAAAAATCTTAAATTTCACTTAAACCAAGCGGGATCAGCCAACTGATCTCGAGGGGTCCGGTCTCAATTCTTGATGAAAATAGCAAAAGCCCCGATCCGCTTTCGCAAATCGGGGCTTTGAAGTTTTTTTGGGAGGGTAATCTACTCGCCCGCTGCTTCCGCTTTGGGTGCTTCTCCTACTTCAGGAATAGCACCATCCTCGCTCTCCTTCTTTTCAACGACGGGCTCGGGCTCCTCGACCGTCATTTCGAAGTTGGAATTCTTGTGAACCGGGAAACCGGTTCCAGCAGGGATGAGGTGTCCAAGAATGACGTTCTCTTTGAAGCCACGGAGGGTATCAATCTTACCGAGAGTCGCGGCATCGGTGAGAACACGGGTGGTGTCCTGGAAGGAAGCGGCGGAAATGAAGGACTCGGTCTCGATTGACGCCTTGGTGATTCCAAGAAGGACTGGCTCGGCTTCGGCGGGCTTACCACCCTCGGCAGAAACGCGGTCGTTCTCTTGCTTGAAGGTCGTCTTCTCGATCTGGTCACCCCAGAGGAATTCGGTATCGCCAGGCTCGGTGATCTTCACCTTGCGAAGCATCTGGCGAATGATGATCTCGATGTGCTTGTCGTTGATCTCCACTCCCTGCGAACGGTAAACCGTTTGAACCTCGTTGTTGAGGTGCTCTTGCAGGGCCTGGGGACCACAAGCCTCGAGGAGATCCTCGGGAGCGACGGGGCCTTCGGTAATTTGATCACCGCGGACCACCATGTCGCCTTCACCCACGATCATGTGCTTGCCCATTGGGACAAGGTGATCGGCGGTTTCGCCGGACTCGGAGTGAGTGACAATGACCTTGCGCTTTCCGCGAACGGTTCCTCCAAAGGAGATCTCACCGTCAAGCTTGGCAATGACACAGGCGTCTTTCGGGCGACGGGCTTCGAAAAGCTCGGCAACCCGGGGAAGACCACCGGTAATATCACCTGTTTTGGCAACCTTACGCGGCGTCCGCGCAAGCTGAACACCACCAGCGATCTTTGCGTTTTCCCTCACGGAAAGGTGAGCACCGACGGGGATGGAGTAACGGCTGAGAATTTCCTTGGTCTTGGGATCAACGATGACGATCTGGGGATGGAGATCCTCCTTGTGCTCGGTGACGGTCAGGCCCTTCTTGCCGGTTGCCTTATCGGTCTCCGACTGGATGGTGATGCCCGTGATCATGTCGCGGAATTCCACCTTACCACCGGATTCGGAAATAATGGGAACCGAGTGAGGATCCCAGGTCACGATACTCTGGCCCTTCTTGACGGCATCGCCATCAGGAACAGAAATAATCGAACCGATGACAACGATGTAAGACTCAAGCTCCAAACCATCCTTATCACGGATGAGAAGAGAGCCATTCTTGTTGAGGACCACAAAGTTGCCATCAACGTCTTTCACCGTGCGGAGCTCTTTGTAGAAAGCAACCCCCTTGTTCTTGGCCTTGATCTCAGGCTGCTTGGTTGCACCCAAGGCAACACCACCGGAGTGGAAGGTACGCATGGTCAGCTGGGTTCCGGGCTCACCAATCGACTGGGCGGCGATGATGCCAACGGCCTCGCCGATCTTGCCAAGATTACCGGTCGCAAGGTTGAGACCATAGCAGGACTGACAACATCCGCGCTCCGATTCACAAGTCAACGGGCTCCGAATCTTGAGTCGCTCGTGTCCGATATTTTCGACCGCAATGGAGATTGGCTCGTCCATGAGCTGACCGGTCTTAACGATGGTCTTCCCGGAGACAGGATCCTTGACGGTTTCGCAAGAGGTCCGCCCATAGATCCTGGACTGAAGGGATGCCGCTTCCTCATCACCCGAGTAGATGGCGTGGACCGTGATGCCTTTCACCGTGCCACAGTCGGGCTCGGTGATGATGACATCCTGGGAAACGTCCACCAACTTACGGGTCATATAACCCGAGTCAGCCGTCTTGAGTGCGGTATCGGCAAGACCTTTACGCGCACCGTGAGTGGAGATGAAGTATTCCAACACGGAGAGACCTTCCCGGAAGTTCGAAGTGATGGGTCGTTCGATGATCTCACCAGAGGGCTTGGCCATGAGGCCTCGCATTCCGGAGAGCTGCTTAATCTGGTTTTTGTTACCACGAGCACCGGAGTCGACCATCATGAAGAGAGGATTTGCGATCTTCTTACCTTCGTTGAACTCAAGCTTGCGGTAGAGGGCATTGGCGATGTTATCACCAGAGCGGGTCCAAATATCGACCACCTTTTGGTAGCGCTCGCCGTTGGTGATGACACCATTGCGATACTGCTTGTTGACGGTCTCGACGTCGGCGTAAGCCTTCTCGAGCTCAGCAGGCTTTTCCTCGGGAATCACCATATCGACGATACCAATGGAACAACCGGAACGGGTCGCCTCTTTGAAGCCAAGCTCCTTGAGATTATCCATGGTCGAAACCGTGGCAGGGCCACCGGCAACCTGGTAGCAGCGCCAGATGATGTCTCCAATCTGCCCCTTGCCGACGTTGTTGTTCACGAAGCCAACGCCATCAGGCCAGATCTCGTTAAAGCGAACCCGACCGGGAGTGGTTTCGATGATCTTTGACTCTTTATCGCCAAAGACAGATTCCTTGCCGTAATCGGGGTTACGCAAACGGATGAACTGGTGGTATTCAACCTTGCGGTTTGCGATGGCAAACTCGACCTCGGTGGTGTTCTCGAAGAGAGGGAGGTGTCCCTGATTTTCAATATCCTTCGCAGTGCGAACCTTGGCCCAGGTGAGGTAGTAGGTTCCCAAAATGATGTCCTGGGATGGAGTGATCACGGGGCGTCCGGAGGCCGGAGAGAAGATGTTGTTGGTCGCCAACATCAGCTGACGGGTCTCCATCTGGGCTTCCACCGAAAGAGGAACGTGAACCGCCATCTGGTCACCATCGAAGTCGGCATTGTAGGCACCGCAGGTCAGCGGGTGCAAACGAATGGCCGATCCCTCAATCAGGACAGGCTCGAAGGCCTGAATCGAAAGTCGGTGAAGAGTGGGAGCGCGGTTCAGCATCACCGGGTGTCCTTTGGTCACCTCGGCGAGGATGTCCCAGACCTCGGTGGTCTTGCGGTCGATCATTTTCTTGGCTGAACGAACGGTATGACAGTAGCCGAGTTCTTTCAGACGCCGGATGATGAACGGCTCGAAAAGAGTCAACGCCATCTTCTTGGGAAGACCACACTGGTTCAATTTCAGCTCAGGTCCGACCACAATCACGGAACGACCCGAGTAATCGACGCGCTTACCAAGAAGGTTCTGGCGGAAACGTCCTCCCTTGCCCTTGAGCATGTCGGAAAGAGATTTGAGAGCACGGTTTCCGGCACCAGTGACAGCACGGCCGTGACGGCCGTTGTCAAAGAGAGCATCGACTGCCTCCTGAAGCATGCGCTTCTCGTTACGGATGATGACCTCGGGGGTCTTCAACTGCATGAGGTTGCGAAGTCGGTTGTTCCGGTTGATGACGCGACGGTAGAGGTCGTTCAAATCGGAGGTCGCAAAGCGGCCACCTTCCAAAGGAACAAGAGGACGAAGGTCGGGAGGAATGACGGGAAGAACCGTCATAATCATCCACTCGGGGCGTGAATTGGACTGCAGGAAACCACGGGAAAGCTTAAGACGCTTGGCGAGTTTCTTACGATTCTGCTTGGAGCGGGTTGCTTCCATGGCCTCTTCAAGCTCAACGATGAGATCCTCGAGGTTTACCTGGGAAAGAAGATCACGAATAGCTTCAGCACCCATTCCGGCGCGGAAGGCTTCGTCACCATAGTCGTCCTCGGCATCACGAAGCTCGCCTTCGGTCAGAAGCTGGCCACGCTCGAGAGCGGTTTTGCCAGGCTCGGTCACGAGGTAATCTTCGTAGTAGATGACACGCTCCAACTCGCGGGCGGTCATGTCGAGGACAAGACCGATCCGTGAAGGCATACACTTGTAGAACCAAATGTGGGAGACAGGCACGGCGAGGTCAATGTGTCCCATGCGCTCGCGACGAACGCGGCTCAGGGTCACCTCAACACCACAACGGTCACAGACCGTGCCCTTGTGCTTGATACGCTTGTATTTTCCACAAGCACATTCCCAGTCACGGGTCGGACCGAAGATACGCTCACAGAAGAGACCACCCTTTTCAGGCTTGAAGGTCCGGTAGTTGATGGTCTCGGGATTGAGAACTTCACCTTGGGACCAAGTGCGGATGATTTCAGGATTTGCGACAGTAATGGAGACCTGGTCAAAAGGTTCTGGCTTTTGATCGACCCCGTAAAGTTCGCGAAGATTGGTTTCAACACTCATAGTATTCGTAGTTGGTAGTTTTGTTTCTGTGTTGAGATTTAGAGGGTGAGATCATCAAGTGAGAAGTCGTCGCTGGGTTTCGCGCCAGACTCGGATCCGGAACGTCCGGGTCGGACATCAAGACCGAGTGACTGCATTTCCTTGATGAGAACGTTGAAACTTTCAGGAGTTCCCGCTTCAAGGTGATTGTCCCCTTTCACGATGGCTTCGTAAATACGGGTTCGGCCTTGCACGTCGTCGGACTTCACGGTGAGAAGTTCCTGGAGCGTGTATGCTGCGCCGTAGGCTTCGAGAGCCCAGACCTCCATCTCTCCGAAACGCTGACCACCATACTGCGCCTTACCACCAAGCGGCTGCTGGGTGACGAGTGAGTACGGACCAACGGCACGGGCGTGGATCTTGTCGGCCACGAGGTGACCAAGCTTCAGCATGTAGATAATTCCAACCACGACAGGCTGGTGAATTGCTTCTCCGTTACGTCCGTCATAAAGAGTGGACTTACCGGCTACCGAACCATCCTTGCCATCACCGATCCAGGTAAAGCCTTCGACCTTCTTGGCCTCTGACATATATTCCCAAATCTTATCTTCGTGGATACCGTCGAAAATCGGGGTGGCCACTTTGAAGCCGAGAGCCTTGGCTGCGACACCGAGGTGCGTCTCCAAAACCTGTCCGACGTTCATTCGTGATGGCACCCCGAGAGGGTTCAGGCAGATATCAACGGGCGTTCCGTCGGAAAGATAAGGCATGTCTTCTTCCGGCACGATGACCGAGACAACCCCCTTGTTTCCGTGACGTCCGGCCATCTTGTCACCAACACTCAGCTTACGCTTGGCGGCAACAAAGACCTTCACTTCCTTAACGACACCGGGATCGATCTCGTCACCACTCTCGATCTGGTCGAGACGGCGTTCACGATCTCCGTCGAGTTCGGAAAAGCGTCCTTCGAAACTCGAAATGATCTCAAGGATCTTGTTCCGGATCGGAGAAGGATCGATCTCGATATGATCGTATACCGAAGCGAGCTTACGAAGGAGAGTCTTGGTAATCTTGCGGTTGGCCGGGATGATGATTTCACCGGACTGTGCGTTCACGACATCGAGAGGAATTTTTTCTCCAAGGAGGATATCGGAAAGCTTCTCAGTGAGCTGGTCGGTGAGCTGATCTTTCTTCTTTTTGTAGTCGTCGTTGATCTTCTTAAGCTGCTTTTTGAGCTTCGCGGGGTCACCTTCGATTTCCTTGCGACGCGCCATGCCGTGAGTGGCAATGCGGATGTCCTGAACAATACCGGTGCAACCGGAAGGAACACGAAGCGAGGTGTCCTTCACGTCAGCGGCCTTCTCACCGAAGATGGCGCGCAGGAGGCGCTCCTCGGGAGCAAGCTCGGTCTCGGATTTTGGAGTGATCTTACCAACGAGAATGTCGCCGGGTTTCACTTCCGCACCGATGCGGATGATTCCGTCGTGGTCGAGGTTCTTGAGAGCCTCCTCTCCGACGTTTGGAATATCGCGGGTGATTTCCTCGGGCCCAAGCTTGGTGTCACGGGCGGCACATTCGAACTCACTAATGTGAATCGAAGTGTAAATGTCGTCCTTTACCATGCGCTCGGAGATCACGATGGCATCCTCGAAGTTATATCCGTTCCAGGGCATGAAGGCCACGAGAACGTTCGCTCCGAGAGCAAGCTCTCCGTGCTGGGTGTTTGGACCGTCAGCAATGATATCGCCGTTTTTAATCTTCTGACCCGACTTCACGAGGGGCTTCTGGTTGATGCAGGAACCGGAGTTCGAACGCATGAACTTACGAAGAGGATAGACGAAGATTCCTTTCTCAGGATTCGACTTGATGGCCTCGGGTTCGGAGAGGAAGCGTTCCTCGGAAACGGGGAGCTTTCCATCCTTGGTCGTGATGATGTATTCGGCGGAAGAAGCGGCAATAATGCCATCTGCCTCGGCAACAATCACAGCACGGGAGTCACGAGCGGCCTTTTCCTCGAGTCCGGTGCCAATGTAGGGCGAGTCGGAAATGAGAAGCGGGACACCCTGGCGCTGCATGTTTGATCCCATGAGAGCGCGGTTCGCATCATCGTGCTCAAGGAACGGGATGAGACCGGCAGCCACGGAAACGAGTTGCTTTGGCGAAACGTCCATATAATCAACGCGGCCGGGATCGACTTCGAGGAATTCCCCGCGCTCACGTGCCGTGATGCGCTCGTTGAGGAATCCACCCTTCTTATCAATGGCGTTGTTGGCCTGGGCGATGAGGTATCCCTCTTCCTGGTCGGCGGTGAGATATTCAATGGTGTTGGACACCTTGCCCTTCTTAACGACACGGTAGGGAGTCTCGATGAATCCAAACTCGTTGATTCGGGCATAGGTGCACATCGAGTTGATGAGACCAATGTTCGGACCCTCGGGAGTCTCAATCGGACAAATTCGTCCGTAGTGGGAGGTGTGCACATCTCGAACTTCGAAACCGGCACGATCGCGGTTGAGACCACCCGGTCCAAGAGCCGAAAGACGGCGCTTGTGGGTGAGCTCGGCGAGCGGGTTGGTTTGGTCCATGAACTGCGAGAGCTGGGACCGGCCGAAGAAGTCACGAACGACGGCGCTAAGGGCCTTCGGGTTGATGAGCTTTTGTGGCGTCATGCCCTCGATGTTGACATCGAAGAGAGTCATCCGCTCTTTGACCAGGCGCTCGGTGCGGGCGAGACCCACGCGGCACTGGTTGGCGAGAAGTTCGCCGACGGCACGAACACGACGGGAACCGAGGTGGTCAATATCATCGAGGACACCCTCCCCTTTCTTGAGTCCAAGAAGATACTTGGTGGCGGCGAGGAAGTCCTCACCAACCATGATGCGCTCGTTCGAATCCACACCAATACGGAGTTTCTGGTTGATCTTGTAACGACCGACGCGAGTGAGATCGTATTTCTTGGGATCGAAGAAGAGACGCTTGAGCAGCGCCCGGGCATTTGCGGCAGTTGGAGGATCACCGGGGCGAAGTTTGCGGTAAATGTCCTTGAGAGCGGACTCTTCGTCATGAGCCGGATCCTTCTTGAGGGATTTAACGAGAATTTCGTCCTCGCTGGAGTCAATCACCTCGATGGTCTTCGTTCCGAGAGCAACAAGCTGACGAATGACCCCAATCGAAAGTGGCTCATAGGCGCGGGCGACGACGACTTCACCGTCCATGATATCCTCAAAGGCCATCAGGGAAGCAAGAGACTCCTCGTCCATCTTCTCGTTGATCTTGAGCTTCTGGATTTGGTAGAAGTTTGAGACCAGATCGCGCTCGGTTGGATAACCGAGGGCGCGCAGGAAAGTGGTCACGAGGAACTTACGACGACGGCGACGACGATCGAGGTAAACATAGGCGAGATCGTTCGTATCGAACTGAACCTCAAGCCATGATCCGCGGTCGGGAATAATACGGAAACTATGGAGAATCTTACCGTTCAGGTGGACCGACTTCTCAAAGCAGATACCGGGGGAACGGTGAAGCTGGGAAACGATCACGCGTTCGGCTCCATTGATCACGAAAGTTCCACGACGGGTCATCATTGGAAGTTCTCCCATGTAGACACGCTCCTTTTTGGTCCCGGTATCGTCCTTCAGATTGAAGGTGACGTAGAGGGCCGCTGAGAAGGTCTCACCGGTCCGGAGGGCATCAAGAGCACTCGCCTTCGAGTCCTCGATGTCATAGGAAACGAAACCAAGTTCAATGGTTTCGTCATAGGATTTGATTGGGAAGACCTCCTGGAAAACGGCCTGAAGACCGGTTTCGATCCGCTTGGAGGGCGGCACGTCTTTTTGCAGAAAGTCCTCATAGGACTTGGACTGCACCTCAATCAGGTTTGGTGGCTCGATGACCTCCTCGATGGTTCCAAAGTATTCTCGCTTCAACATAATATTAGGATCCGGATGAGATTTTACGCCAAGCCCACGCGGTCAACTCGACCGTTTGAGACATGGCGTGATTTCTGGGTCTGGAATTGCAATTCCGTTAATGACTACGTGTGATGGTGGGCACGAACGGAGGGAAAGCACTGTCGACGAAAAATCCCAAATGTAAAATTTGGGTCGAAACGGGGTCAATTTTACTTTTCCTCCGGCCGGGCCCAACTCCGGCCCTGAGGCCGAAGTTGGGTGGAAATCCGGAGATTTTTACTTGAGTTCTACTTTGGCTCCAGCTTCCTCGAGCGCGGCCTTGGCGGCATCGGCATCGTCTTTACTGACTCCTTCGAGAACTGCCACAGGGGCACTTTCGACAAGCTTCTTGGCGTCGGCAAGTCCGAGTCCGGAAGCAACTCCACGCACAGCCTTAATGACTGAGATCTTGTTACCACCTACTTCGGTAAGCATGACGTTGAATTCGGTTTGAGCTTCTGCAGGAGCAGCATCAGCGGCAGGACCGGCGACAGCGACTCCAGCGGCAGGAGCAGCGCTCACGCCCCACTCTTCCTCAAGATGTTTTACCAATTCGGCGGCTTCCAGGACGGTAAGCTTGCCGAGCTCTTCTGCAATTTTTGTAATGTCTGACATTGTATTTTTTGGGTCGGTATCGTCGCGCTTGGGGCTATCCAATCATTTCAGTCTTACTGCCGTAAGTCCGACGAGGAACCAGTTTTGTTTTCCAGGCCTTCCCGTTCCTGCAAAGCAGATCCGGTTGGGCCATCCGTTCAAATTTTTTACTCTTGGTCGAATTTCGCCTTGATGACGCGTGCAATACTTGCGGCGGGTTCGTTGACAACACGCACCAGCTGGGTCGCGGGAGCGTTGATGGTGGCAAGAAGCTGGGAAAGGAGCACTTCGCGAGGGGGAAGGGCTGCCAGTCCTTTGACCTGATCGGCACTCAAGACGTCTCCGTCGAGAATACCAGCCTTGATCTCGGGCTTCTTAAATTCCTTTTCGAAATTGGCGACGACTTTGGCAACCGAACAAACATCGCAGTCACCGGTCACGAAAGCAGTTTGACCAACGAGCTCTTCGCCAAGGTCGGGAAGACCCGCATCTGCAAGGACACGCTTCATGAACGAGTTCTTGGCGACGTGGCACTCGGCTCCCTGCTCGAGAAGGCGGCCGCGAAGCTCGCTAAACTCGGGAACGGTCGTTCCGGTGTAGTCCACCACAAGGACAAACGCGGAATCGTCAACACGTCCCTTGATTTCGTCGAGAATGAATTTCTTATCTGGGTTCATAGCTAGCGTTGTGAGATTAGGCGGTGTAGGAGGAGATATCGAGCGAGACCCCGGGAAGCATGGAAGCGGCGAGAGTGAAGCTCTGAATGTAGTTGCCCTTGGCAGAGGCAGGTTTTGCTTTGACGATGCTATCCAGGAGCGAGCCAACGTTCTCAAGAAGCTGGCCTTCAGAGAAAGAGGCCTTTCCGCAAGCGGCGGCAATGTTGCCACTTTTATCGACCTTGTAATCGATCCGGCCGGCTTTCACTGCGTTCACTGCAGCGGCAGTGTCGTCAGTAACCGTTCCGGTCTTGGGGTTTGGCATCAGTCCGCGAGGCCCAAGGACACGTGCGATCTTACGAACCTCGGTCATAGCGCTTGGAGTGGCAATGGCAGCATCAAAATCGGTGTATCCTTCCTGGACCTTTTTGATGAGATCTTCAAAACCAACCTCATCAGCACCGGCGTCTGTTGCAGCCTTGGCCGCATCACCGGTAGCGAAAACGATCACCTTGACTTTCTTACCGGTTCCGTGAGGAAGAGCAACAGAGCCACGAACCATTTGATCGCTCTTGCGGGGGTCCACACCCAGGTGGGCCGAGAGAGTGACGGTGGCGTCAAATTTGGGTGCCGGAAATTTCTTCAGAAGAACAACGGCGTCTTGAAGGGAATAGGTCTTCCCCTCTTCGACGAGTGCCGCGGCTTTCTCGTATCTTTTGCTTCTTTTGCTACTCATTGTTTTGTTTGCAGTGCGGGCGGAGAGATAAAACCACCTCCCCTCCTGCGGTTAAAATTACTACCACTCAATCTCGAGGCCCATCTGCATGGCAGTGCCGGCGAGAATCTTGGCGGCTTGTTCGGGATCGCTGGTGTTGAGATCGGCGATCTTGCGATCCACCACTTCCATGAGCTGCTTTTTGGAAATCTTTCCAACCTTCACCTTGTTTGGCTCACCGGAACCCGAGGCAAGGCCAGCAGCTTTTTTCAAAAGAACGGCTGCGGGGGGCTGCTTGGTGACGAAGGTGAAGCTTGCGTCTTTGTAGACCGTAATGACGGTGGGAAGGAGATCACCGGCAGAACCCTGGGTCGCGGCGTTGAACTCCTTACAAAAACCCATGATATTCACACCGGCCTGACCTAGAGCAGGTCCGACGGGAGGTGATGGGTTGGCTTGTCCAGCTAGAATCTGGAGTTTGAGGACTGATTTTACTTCCTTGGCCATGATAATTGAGTGGTAAGTGAGTGGTGCCGCGAGCGGCGAGGTGTGTGTGGGGAGATTTTTCGGAAAAAGTCAAGCTCGAACCGCTTCAAAGCGGTCATTTCCGAGCTTTATGCTTTCTCAACTTGCCAGTATTCGAGCTCCACCGGGGTGGAGCGACCGAAAATGGTGACGGCAACGCGCATTTTGCCACGCTCCGGGTCGATTTCCTCGACGATTCCATTCTGAGATTCGAATGGTCCATCGGAAACCTTGACTGTGTCCCCCACCTCAAATTCGATGGATGGGCGAACACTGCCTTCACGCTCTTCGATTTGGCTCAACATGCTCGCAACCTCTTTGGGTCGCATTGGGATGGGCTTGTTTTTGGCACCGGCAAAGCCGATCGAGCCATCAAGCTGCTGCATGAAAGACCAGGTATCATCGACCACGTCATTGTGTTCGTCGAGGAGATGCATGTTGATGATGACGTAACCGGGAAAGAACTTTTTCTTCTGCTCGGTCTTTTTGCCCGCGCGGACCTCTGAGACCAATTCGGTGGGAACAAGAACATTGAAAATCTTGTCGCCAAGCTCTTCGGACTCCACAAGGCGCTCGATACGAGCCTTCACCTTCCCCTCCTGGCCGGAGAGAACGTGAACAACATACCACTGGTCTTTGGGATCGGGAATACGGGGCATTTGATAAAAAAGTGTTTCGAAGCTGGAACTGAAACGGAAAAATAGAGGGTCGGTAGTGACCTTAGCTGGCCAAACCTCCCAAGAAGGATACCGCCTGGGTGTGAATGAGATCCCAGAGAGCGACATACGCAGCCATCAGAATGATAGCGATCAGAACAACGACCGTGGAATCGATGAGTTCCTTGTATTTCTTAAATCCACGGATCTTGGGATCTGATTCCCAGGGCCATGATGCTTTACGGAGCTCGGTCTTAACCTCGCCGATGAATTTGAAGAGTTTTTGGAACATTTTAGAAGATGTTGAAAGTGGCAGGACAGACAGGACTTGAACCTGCAACCCTCGGTTTTGGAAACCGATGCTCTACCAATTGAGCTACTGTCCTAGTTACTTTCGAGAGAGTTTGTATTTTGAGGCGACTGAGGGGCACTCCTTTTGAAGAGTGCCCCTGTAAAACCAGCCAACAGGTCGCCTTTCCGTCGGAAAAAGTCAACCCGTCAATAAATCAAGATTACTTGATGATGTCACCGACGCGACCAGCACCCACGGTGCGACCACCTTCGCGAATTGCGAAACGCATGGCCTTCTCCATAGCAACAGGAGTGATGAGCTCGATCGTAAGACTGACGTTATCACCAGGCATCACCATCTCGACACCGTCGGGAAGAGTGATGGATCCGGTCACGTCAGTCGTGCGGAAGTAGAACTGCGGACGATAGTTCGAGAAGAAAGGAGTGTGACGTCCACCTTCGTCCTTGGAAAGAACGTAGACCTCAGCGGTGAATGTGGTGTGAGGATTCACGGAACCCGGCTTCACGATGCACTGACCACGCTCGAGGTCGTCCTTCTTAAGTCCACGGACAAGGAGACCAACGTTGTCGCCTGCACGACCTTCGTCAAGAAGCTTGCGGAACATCTCGATGTCAGTGATGACCGTCTTCTGAGTGTCGCGGATCCCCACGATCTCGACTTCACCCATCTTCTTGATGATGCCACGCTCAATACGACCGGTAGCAACCGTTCCACGTCCTTCAATCGAGAACACGTCCTCAATTGGCATGAGGAAATCCAAATCAACCGGGCGCTCGGGCTCGGGGATATAGCTGTCAACAGCTTCCATGAGTTTAAGGATGGCTTCTTTGTGAACAGGGTCACCTTCAAGAGCCTTCAGAGCGGACCCTCTGACAAAAGGAATGTCGTCTCCGGGGAATTCATACATGGAGAGAAGCTCGCGCACCTCCATCTCGACGAGCTCAAGCAGCTCTTCGTCGTCGACCTGATCGGTCTTATTAAGGAAAACCACAAGCGCGGGAACTCCAACCTGACGAGCAAGCAGAATGTGCTCACGAGTCTGCGGCATGGGGCCGTCAGCGGCGGAAACCACAAGGATGCCTCCGTCCATTTGGGCAGCTCCGGTGATCATGTTTTTGACGTAGTCAGCGTGACCCGGGCAGTCAACGTGTGCATAGTGACGTTTCTCGGTCTCATACTCGACGTGTGCGGTCGAGATCGTGATCCCACGCTCTTTCTCCTCGGGAGCGGCGTCGATTTCGTCATAAGCCTTAGCTTCGCCACCACTTGCCTCAGCGAGGATAGTCGTGATAGCGGCGGTGAGGGTGGTCTTACCGTGGTCAACGTGACCGATGGTGCCGACGTTGACGTGAGGCTTGTTCCGTTCGAACTGTTCTTTAGCCATTGTATTGGTTGATTAGGTTTTAGCTGGTTTAGGGTCGTCTCACACACCTCTCTGGAGCTTTTGGCGGGAATTGAACCCGCGACCTCGTCCTTACCAAGGACGCGCTCTACCCCTGAGCTACAAAAGCAGAACCAGAAAGTTGTTTGTGAGTGCCTACAGAAGTGAGTTGAGGGGAGGAAGAAACGCTGGTTAAAGTGCGCCTCTCGTTCTTCCCTCGCCCCGCTGCTGGAAGCGGGCGGCAACCTAGCAAAGTCGGCCACTCTGTCAAAAGTATTTTCAAAAGAAAGTTTTTTTCGCCCAAAGCCTTTATTTCAGGGGATTTGAAGCCTCTTGCTAACAAGCAAAATCATCCCGGCAAATCTACTTGGGAGAACTCTCCTCTTCAATCAGTCTGGAAAACCTTTGGATCGATGTCGCTTTCCCTGTCTCTTCGTCAATCTCAACGATGAGCCCGCACAAACGAACCGGGCCTTTTGCGACCGGAAATCTCGTTGGTAATCCCGTTCGAAAGCGCCAAACCACTGAATCTACTTCCCTTCCCAGCACCGACACATCCGGCCCGCACATCCCCGCATCCGTCAGGTAGGCTGTTCCTCCGGGAAAAATTGACTCGTCTGCGGTCTGAACATGTGTGTGAGTCCCGACAACCAGGGAAACCTTGCCATCCAATGCCCGTCCCATTGCAATTTTCTCGCTCGTGGCCTCGGCATGAAAATCCACAACGATGATCTTCACCCCATCTTTTCGCAACCGCTCAATCTCGACATCCAGTAAGGCAAAGGGGTTTTCCAATGGCGGATTCATGAATATCCGCCCCATCGCATTCAGCACCGCTACTTTTCCCTTGGCAGTTTCCAAAACAACAGACCCCGCCCCCGGTGCATCCACAAAATTAATCGGCCTCAGAAGCCTCGGTTCCGTCGGAAAGTAATCCAAGACCTCCCTCTGGTCCCACACATGATCCCCCGTCGTCACCACGGCGGCACCGGCCCGCAAGAGATCGATGCATATTTTCGGCGTAATCCCCCGCCCTCCCGCGGCATTTTCACCATTTACGATGATAAAATCCACCGCATGCCCGGCCTTGATCTCCGCCAGATGAGAAATCACCGCATTCCTCCCCGGTGAGCCCACAACATCTCCTAAAAATAGAATCCTAATCATGTTTTCTCCGACCGTTCTAAATCGACACCTGCCTTCTGAAAAGCCCGGAAACCATTACCGGAAATCTCCGGAGCAATCCCTTTGGCGTCATCACGATCAATTCAAAATTGTCTTTGATTCCACAAGACGCAAACGACGTCCGACTTCATGGTTGCGAGCCTCCCCAGGCAGGTCGACAGTTGACCCATGAAGCACCTTTCCTCGAAAAATATTCCCCGTTGGGTCTTCGTTCTCATCCCACTTGCCATCATCACCGTTCTCGTTTGCAAACGGCCTTCCAAGCCCGAAACCACCCCCGCTTCTCCTCCGGCGCCGGATCTCGCCGAACTCGGCCTCCCTCCCGATTGGTCCCAGCTCGAACGCTTCCAGGACATCCTCTCCCTTGAAACCTTCCTCGCCCGGCTCGAAACGATCTACACCAAAGACGACTCCTGGAAAAAATGGATCGTCATCGACGAAGAAAAGAACTTCGCCTCGATCGGAACCTTCGTTCTCCGCTTCTCAGACTCCGATCAACCCGCCCCGGGCGCGATCTTCGATTGGAAAACCCGCGAAGACCTTGCCCCCTCACGCGCCCTGCCACTCGAAGGCCTCCACATCGCCCTCGACCCCGGCCACATCGGCGGAGATTACGCCACCATTGAAAACCGGGAATTCAAATGGGGCGATGTTGTCATCCGCGAAGGCAGCATGACCCTTCGCACCGCCGGGCTCCTTCAGCCCATGCTTGAGGAACTCGGAGCCAGCGTCTCCCTCGTCCGTTCCAAACTCGAACCGGTCACCCAAAAAACAGCCACTGACTTTCCCGACCCCAGGAATTTTTACCGCACTTCCGAGATCCGGGCCCGCGCCAAACTGGTCAACGAAACAATCAAACCCGATCTCGTCGTTTGTCTCCATTTCAACGGCACCGCATCCAAAATCTCCGAGTTGTTCCAACACTTCCACATCATACTCAACGGCACCTACACCGAAGGTGAGCTCGCCCATGAAGACGAGCGATTCCAGATGCTGCAACGCCTTCTGTCCGGCACCATCGAAGAGGAAATCCCCCTCGCCCGCGAAATCGCAGCCTCATTCAATCAATCCGTCAACCTCCCCCCTTATCGCTACCCCGAAGAATCTCGTACTTCCCAAAACATCGCCAACCATCCCAATCTCTGGGCCCGTAACCTCCTCGCCAACCGCCTTTATCAATGCCCAGTCATTTTCATGGAACCCTACGTCATGAACAGCCTCCCCTTCATCACGCGGTTTAAAAAAGATCCCGAAAAAATCTATCGCGAATACGCCCGCGCGGTTGCTCACGGAATCGCCCAATACTACTCTCGATCATGAAGCCTCTTATCCTCATCGCCGGAGCCGGCTATCTCGGCTCCGAAATCGCCCGCCAGGCCTCGGCCTTCGATGTCATCACCGTCACCAAGTCCGGGGACGATTCCCACGAAGCCTGCGACCTTTCTTCCCCGGATCAAGTCGAGGCCCTCGCTCAAAACCACCCCCAACCTGCCGTCATCATCCACTGCGCCTCCTCCGGTCGCGGCGGCCCCGAGGCCTACCGGGAGGTCTTTGTCAAAGGATCTCAAAACCTCCTCCGCTCTTTCCCCAATTCCCACCTCATCCTCACTTCCAGCACCTCGGTCTACCACCAGACCGATGGCTCGGGCGTCGACGAAACCTCCACCACCGAGCCCACTCGCGAAACCTCTCAACTCCTTCTTGAGGCCGAAAAAATCATCCTTTCATCCGGCGGAACCGTCGCACGCCTTGCCGGCCTCTACGGCCCGGGCCGTAGTGTCGTCCTCCGCAAGTTCCTCGATGGCTCCGCCTTCATCGAAGAATTCGGCCAACGTATTCTCAATCAAATCCACGTCGAAGATGCCGCTACCGCCACTCTCCACCTCGCTTCGCTCAAATCCCCCGGCATTTTCAATGTTTCTGACAACCACCCCATCTCCCAACTCGAATGCTATCAGGGTCTCGCCAAACACTTCGACCGCCCCCTCCCCCCGGTTGGTGAAAAAAACACCTCCCGCAAACGTGCCTGGACTCATAAAAAGGTCCTGAATCACAAAATCCGCTCGACCGGATGGTCACCGGCCTTTCCTTCCTACTTCGAGGCCCTCGACACCCTCGCTCCTTCATCGTAGTTTCTTGGGGTGAGATCGGTCCTCCTCATTCTAAGCGTCGCGGCAGCTTATGCCCTTCTTCGTGGACACCCCGATCTCTGGCACCCCATCATTCGCGTCTGTCTTGCCGTATCGGCCCTCGTCATCGCATTTGGTCTATGGGGTCGCGCCAGGAAGCCGTCAGCCACCCTCGCCAGTCCGGCCCGCAATCCCCGCCTGCTCGACTACCTCACCGTTGGCATCGCAGTCCTCCTCGTCGAGTGCTTCTTCCTCGTCTTTCTCGCGGTTGCGCCTCAAAAAAGCGAAGAACTGGCAAGCTCTTTGGACCAAATCATTCACGAAGAGTCTTACCGTGAATCCACCAAAGATCCCGACGAGTCTGAGGCCCCGGGCGTTTCAGGGACAGCCGGCTCCGGCTCATACATTTCCGGCTGGCTCGGCTCCGGACTCGGGCCACGCTCCCTGAACAAAAACGACAAGGTTCGTCCTTCAAACCGCCCGGAAGTTTATCTCTTTCCAAAATCACCCGCGGACGCCCAACAACTCCTCGCAAGCGAACGCTTCCTCCGCAACGTCACTCTTGCCACCTATAAAGACGGCACCTGGCTTCCTCTCACCACCATCCCCCGCACCCTTTCAGCCAATGATGATTTGATTCGAATCCCCGACCGACATCCCGGCAAACCCGTGACCTACGAAATCTCCCATCAAGCCAACTCCAACGGACAAACTCTCGCTGTTACCATTCCCGACTTCACCTCCATCAAACTTCCAACTCTTCGCGAAACCGCTCCCGACTCCTTCCGCCTTCCTGCAGCTTCTGCCGGGAAAAATAGCTTCCGCTATCAAGCGACCTCCCTTCCATTCTACTTCGATAAGATCTCCTCTCCCATCACCCCTGGTTTGCCCCCCGCCCCGGAATACCTCACTCTTCCCCAGGAACCCGGGCTTCGCGCAAAAATCCAAGCCCTCGCAACATCCTTCGGACCGCCTTCCCGAAAGTCACTCCTCACGCTCCGCCAAACACTCCGCACCCGGTTTCAATACTCCCTCGAAATCAACCTCCCCGACGACGCCGATCCCCTCGACAGCTTCCTCTTCAAAACCCGCACCGGCTACTGCACCCACTTCGCAACCGCCACTGCCATGCTCACCCGGGCCATGGGGTTCCCTTCCCGCCTCGCCTTCGGATGGTCCGGAGGTCGCTACTTCGAAGGCCCTAACCTCTTCGTCTTCCGTGCCCGCGAAGCCCATGCTTGGTGTGAGATCTATCTTGAGAATCACGGCTGGGTCATCTTTGAAACGACTCCGGTCGGCCGGGACGAAGGAACTGCTTCCGTGGCCGGTTCAGACGAGACATCTCCCCTCGAAGACTTCGAAAGCGGCATCAACCCCACCGCATCGGAAACCGACCTCGCGCCTCTCCTGAAAGTCGCCACGTGGCTTGGCATCGGTGCCGCAATCGCCCTACTTCTTGCCCTCATTCTGCGCCGACCAGCCACCGTAACCGGTGATCAATCCCCCGCCCTTGATCTCCTTCCAGATCCTCCCAACTACCTTTCCGCCTTCCGTCGTGCGTGTCAGATTCATGGCTTCCCCATGCCTCCCGGACGAACCTTGAGAGCCCACTTGAAGACCATCACCGCCCCGCACTTCACAGAAGAGCTTCTCCGCTACCACTACGCCGTGCACTACAGTGATGAACCTAAAAATCGCTCCATCGAGAAAAAACTTCTCCAACAACTTCGCAACTGGGAAAAAGAAATCTCATGAACCACTGACTCGCTCTCAGGACACCCGCCAAAACGCCTGACTTCTCTTCATTACGCAGGGAATCAGGCTTTCTCTTGCCACCTCTAATCCGCCAGACAAACATTCCGCCATGAAACTTCGGGAGCTTCTCACCACCACCACCATCGCCGCCCTTTTAGCCGCCTGCAGCGCCGGACAAGCTCCCCCCATGCAACCTCCGGTTCCCGCACAGCCGGTCGTTGTCCGCCCCAACATCGTTCGGCCCAATCTTCCCTCGGTCAATGCCCCCTCTATTCAAGCCGGGAGCGCCGTTGTCATCGACACCATTACCGGCCGCATCCTTTACCAGAAAAGTGCCCGCACCCCCCGTGCCGTCGCCAGCACCCAGAAACTCCTCACCGCCCTCTGCGTCACCAAAGCCGGCCCCCTTGCCAACACCGTCACCGTGCAAGCCTCCGACACCGCGGTTGAGCCGTCCAAAATCTACATCAAGGCAGGTGAAACCTACACCCGACGCGCCCTCGTCAAAGCGCTCCTTGTCAAAAGCGGGAACGACGTTGCCAAGGCCCTCGCCCGCGATGTCTCCGGCACCGAAGCCGCCTTCATCAACCTGATGAACAATACCGCCAAATCAATTGGCATGACCCGGTCTCATTTCAAGAACCCGCATGGACTTACCGAGGAAGGCCAATTCTCCACCGCCCTCGATATCGCCATCCTCGCTCGTGAGGTCACCAAGATCCCCTACTACCGCGAGTGCATGAAAACCAAGGAATACGTTTTTCAATACCCCGACGGACGCACCCGCACCCTGACCAACACCAACAAGATTCTCTCCAGACTCCCTTACTGCACTGGCATGAAAACCGGAACCACCCGCGCCTCCGGTCGCTGTCTTGTCTCCTCCGGCGTTCTCAACGGCAAAGCGGTCATTGCCGTCACCCTCGGCTCGACCTCCGCCGAAATCTGGAACGACTCCGAAAAGCTCCTGAAGTGGGCCTTGGAGTAGGATTCTCACTTCTTCTCCGCCTGATATCTTCCCTCGATATGAAGCACCCCGCCCTTCAGGACGTGACCGTATCCTCCTTCGAGCGTGACTGAATCCGGCGTTACTTTCACCGCCCGCTTTGTCCAGACCAACTCTTCTCCATTCCGGAGAATACAACGACCGTCTGCCAAAAACTCCCGGGTATGCTTTCCAGAATAAGCCCACTTCCCGAGCACGGCATGCCCTTTGAGCGTCACCGGCTTGGGTGCCGGGGGCGGCGTCCCAACTTCAACCTCAAGCTTGGTCACAAAAGGAGGAAGGATCCGAAGCCGGAGATTCTTAAATTCAGTCGGGGCCCCTTCCGACTCGAGGCAAAGGAAGCCGGATGCCGGGCTAATGCCATCGCCACCCGACACTTCTTCTCCGTTCACCCAAAGTTTCACCACGCCGTCGATCGCGCGAATGTAGTAGTGATTCCACTGATTGATTCCAAGTGTGGTCTCTTTCGTCGGAAAACTACGTCGACCGTTCGGAGCGACCGGAGGAAACGGCCGCATCTTGATTGGACCCACCGGAAAGACATCGCCATGGCTGGTGAACCAATCGCCCTTCTTCTTGTATTGGGCTTCGTAGATTTCCTTATATCCAAGATCCAAAACCTGCACTTCGATGCCATGGGGAAGTCGTCCTTGCCCCTGCATCAATCGATTGATCGACTGCGGTGTCGCCCACACAAACACCCCGGAATTTCCACCCTTTTGCTTGTGCATCCATTCGCAGGAAAATTCAAAATTGGTCACGGGCTCGCGATACCGGATCACTCCGGTGGGTCGTCCCGTACACCAGGCATGACTCCCTTCCCATTTCCAGGTGTCGGCATGGCAGTTCACATTGACAAAGTCATCTCCTGTCAACTCGACCCATCCCGGTCCCACGCCACGGCTAAACTTTGGCTCCAACTTCGCAACCAAGCCGCTATCAACTTCACCGGCAATATCGCTCATCAGATAAGCGGCGATATCCCGAACGGCCTGACTCCCGAGACCCATTGCGGAAGCGGACGGCATCCAGGAGTGATCCTTGAGGTATTCAATTTTGGCATTGGGACGACGATGCGGCACTTTCAAGGTCACTCCGCCCATCGTCTTCACCCGGATCGCTCCGGCATGCCAACTGTAACCCCGTGACACACCCTCAAGTCGGTGCCCCTTCTGCGTCACCACCAGGGGCTTGTCATAACCATGGGCGAGTTCCGCCGAGGGCTCGACGAGCGCCCGCACGACTGTGGCGACATCTCTTACCTGTCCCCAGTTGGTCAGATCAGGCCCAAAGGGTGTTCCGCTTCCTCCGATCTCATGGCACATCAAACAGAGAGCCACCTTGCTTCTCCCGTTGTCGATGTTCGGCTTCAACGCCGCGATCTTCGCAATCGATTCCACCTTGGTGGGAATGCCAAACTTTGTCGGAAAAATGTAACTCTGCGTCAACGCGACCGGATCAGGATCATTGATGTCTTTCTCCAAAAACTCCGCAATCGTCACCTGATACTCTTCGCCACCAAATCCCTCATGCCTCTGAAAGCGCTGCATGAATCCCAGATTCCTCTTTCTCTCTTCGTCGGAGTAACAAAGCCCGTAGGTATAAGCCATTTTACGAAAAGTGGTCGCATCAACATTTTGCGCCATCATGCAATCCGCCAAATCCGCCAGAGCGCCGGCGGATCGCAATCGCCACGCCAAGTTCTTTTCACGTTCGTTCCACTTGCCGGGGTCAGGCTGCAGCGGCCTTACCAATTCCCCGTAGATCTCGTCCTTGTGATCATCACAAACCGCACCGAGTGCTTCCAGATACCATCGATTTTTCCCATCGTAACCAGCGATCAACTTCAACAAAGGCTCCCGGATCTCATCCAGTTTCATCCCCCGCATGACTGCCAAAATTTCCCGCCTCACCGCTGGCGAAGGATCATCTGCCAGCTCCCGAATGATCGGCAAAAGCGACTCCCTCCCCGCCATTCGAAGTGCCCGGAAGGCCGCAATCCGCCATTGTTCATCTTCCGAAGTCAACATGGTCTTCACCAAGGCCGGCCCGTGGGAATCCTTCAGCTGTGCCATCACGAAAAGCGCCCGCGCCTGGTAGTAGGGATTGTCCGCGTGCGCTCTGAAAAATGCCCATAGTTCCTCAAAAACTCCCTCTTGCTTCTTCAAACGATCCTGCGCCACCCATCGCACTCCCGGGGAAGGACTCTTCAAGGCCTCCAGCAATCCCTTCGTCGAAGAAAAATCAACCTGCGGAACACGAACGTCACTCCCCTTTTTCGCAATCCGAAAAATCCCGCCGATGGCATTCCCCGAACCACGGGCATTGGTATGTGAATTCCAGTCACTCACGAAAAGCGCTCCATCCGTCGCGGCCACCACATCCGATGGCAAAAACCCCGAGGCAGCCTTATTCTTCGACTTCCGGTCTGTCGCAAAGAACGACTTGTTCAAATCCACCAACTCAATCTGTGCGTCACGCAGGTCGGGACGAAACGCAAAGACCGCACGATGCACCGTTTCACAAACCAAATAAAGACCTCGAAACTCTTTCCCCAGCTCATCTCCCTCAATCATATAATCCCCCGTTGGAGCGCCCGGCCCCCAGAGATTCCCCGGAGGCGTCACCCCCGGAAAATGCTCCCGCCAGTGCCCTTCATCACGTCGAAGGGATGGCTTGGAATGCCTTTCATAAGCATCCTTCATGATCTCCGGAGTCACCGTCTTTTTTTCCCAACTTTTCGCCGAATCTTCCCACGAACGATTTCCATCCTCCAGGGCTGCGTAACCAAAATTGGAATGCTCCATCACCCAGGCCGCCCGGGCGTGGGCGGGGTCATCATTGTCGGCTTGAAAAACATCTCCAAAGGAAGTCAGCGACATCGCATGGGCGTTACGTGAGTTCTGAAAAATGACCTCCGCCTCACTTCCATCGGGATTCATCCGCAGACCAAATCCCCCCACATACAAACGCTCGTCAAAACTCTTCTTCCCGATGCTTTGAGGGTTCTGGCTATAATACGAACTGGCGTGAATCTCCCGTCCATCCGACATCGTGACATCCGCGCCGATATTCCCGTGATTGAGATACCACTTTCCGCCCGGTCCCGGAACCACCGCATGCAGGGCATGATCATGTCCGCTGCCATGAAATCCCGTCGCGATGATCTTCTCCTGATCCACCTTGGGATCGAAGACATCATCTCGGTTCACATCGGTATAAACATGAATGTTCGGGGCCATCGAAACCACGATGACATTGTCAAAAACACTGATCCCCATCGGCTTGGAGCTGAAAGTCGGTCCAAAAATCTTCACCGAGTCCGCTTTCCCATCGGAGTCGGTATCTTCAAGAATCTTAATGCGCGCGTGAGGCCCGCTCTTCCCAGAGTTCTGTAAATCCTCGGTCACCCATACCCTGCCCCTCGCATCGACATCCATCGCCACCGGACTGTGAATCAAATCAGTCCCCGCCCACAATTTCGCCTCCAGCCCGGGGGACGCCGTGAAGCTATCAAGCATCGTCTGTTGTTCGGCCTCAGCAAACAAAGTGAGCGATGGAATAAGTAATTTCGAAAAGAGGGATCTCATGAACATGGAAGTGTGGAAAGGTTCCATACACTCTGAAATGCCGCATTCTTTAAAAAAAGGATGAAAACGATTAACCGTAATTCACGGTTCCCAAATCTCCGCCCAGAGCGAACAATCAAAGCACCGCCCTCCTTATGCTCACTCCCCAGGAAGAACTCGCAAACCTTGAAGAACAAGGACTCCTTCGTTCCCTGCAAAAGATTTCCTCTCCTTCTCCTCCAACGGTCACCATCGACGGCCGCGAGCTCATCAATTTTTCCTCCAACGACTACCTTGGTCTCGCCCAACATCCCGCCCTCATCGAGGCCGCCACCAAAGCAATCCAAGACTATGGTACCGGGGCCACCGCCTCCCGCCTCGTGTGCGGCTCGCTCGATCTCTTTCATCAACTCGAAGAGAGAATTGCCTCCGGTAAAAAAACCGAGGCCGCGCTCACCTTCGCCAATGGATACGCCACCGCAGTCGGAACGATCCCGGCTCTTGTCGGTAAAAACGACACCATCATTCTCGATAAGCTCTCCCACGCCTGCCTCATCGATGCCGCCAGGCTCTCCGGCTCCACCCTTCGCATCTTTCCACACAACGACCTGAACAAGCTCGAGAAACTCCTCAGCTCCAGCAAAGGTCGTACTTTGGTGGTCACGGAATCGGTCTTCTCCATGGACGGAGACCTTTGCCCTCTTGCCGACATCGTTTTTCTCAAGGAAAAACACGGAGCACTCCTTCTCCTCGACGAAGCTCACGCCGTCGGGGTTCTCGGCTCCAACGGACAAGGTCTCGCAGACGAACTCGGCCTTCAAAACCAGGTCGACTTCCAAATGGGCACTCTGGGGAAAGCGCTTGGCTCGGCCGGAGGCTACCTCGCCTCCTCGCGCGACTGGATCGACCTCGTGATCAACAAAGCCCGCTCCTTCATCTACTCCACCGCGCCCCCACCTGCACAGGCAGCCGCCAGCCTCGCTGCTTTTAAAATCCTCGCCTCACGGGAAGGAGCTGACAGACGTCAACTCCTCCTCTCCCACTGCAAACGCTTCGATGCTTCCACCCCCATCATCCCCCGCATCATCGGCGGCAATGATGAGGCCGTCGCCGCATCAAAAAGGCTCCGTGGCAAAGGATTTCTCGTCCCCGCCATTCGCTACCCAACCGTCGCCAGAGGAACGGCCAGACTCAGGATCACGCTGAGCGCTTCCCATACCGACCTCCAGATCTCCGACCTTTTAAAAGCTCTTTAATACTGGTCGCCGTCTTCCTCGGCCAACTTCACGGGCAGTCCCACGGCCTCCGGAAGCCCCTCGCTGATGGCCTTCAGACACTCACTCAAAGTATCGATCATTGAATTGAACGCTTCGGCAAAGTCCCCGTCCATCAGAAAGCCACGGGCCCGCCCCACCACATCATTCATGGCCTCCTTCGCAAGAATAGGCTCCAAACCATAACCCACAATCATCCCGGCCTGCCCTCGATTTGGCTCAATCAACAAAACCACATCACGATTCCGTCCACCTTTGCTTCCTTCCGACGAAAGACCGGCGTTATTGAAAATCCAAAACAAAATCACCGGTAATTCCA
>CALFSW010000331.1 GCA_937916505.1 uncultured Verrucomicrobiales bacterium
ATCTTGGGCGACCGCAACACCATTCAAAAAGCCCAGTGCCAACCATCCGATCAGAACAAATTGCCTCGTGGGAAGAGAGCTGTGGTTAAGGATAGGTGGCATTGGTATTAAGCCAACCAGAAGATGCCGGCGAAGTAAAGATGACAAGTCCGATAGAGACGCGCTAATCCCGAAGCTCCTTATTGATTTCGACTGCCTCAAACCGTCCTTCCGACCAGTCGAGTCGGCTGACAAGGTCGTAGACAAATCGCCAGTCATCGTCGTTAAGATCTTCTGTGTCTTTCCGTAATTACTTCGCGAAAATTCCGCCAGTAATTTACTTTTTGAGTGGACCGCTTGAGGGCGCCGCCAGAGGGATCTTACCAGCAGGGGTTGGTGTGATGAGGAATCCGTCGGCGCCGAGGATGTGGAGGTGGGAGTGGGGGTGTAAAATGAAGTAGTCTCCGAAGGTGTGGACGGCGGCGATGTCTCCGATGCGACCCTCGGGGAGGCCGAGGCGGGTGCAGAAGGCGTCCTGGTGAGTGGTGGTGGCTGTCTGGAAGAGGAGAGTGAGGAGGTGACGGTTTTTTCAGAAGATGCCGAGCAGGATCTTGGGAATTACGCGGAGATTAGTACGCTGTTATCGATGTGAACTTGCATTCGCGCATCGAAAACCGGGAGGGACATGGTATGGATCGGTTCAGCATGAGCGACTTGCCCTATCACCACGACTGGAAGCCGCAGTTCGAAACATCCCTCGGGTTGCGGGTGAAGTGGTTCGGTCGCTGGGGCGGGGATCCCGACTGGTCCATCGATCCGTCGCGTCTCGGGGCTGATCTTGTCTGTTTCTTCTACCTTGAGGAGGGCTCGTGTACTGCTGAGATCAATGGGGTGGGGGTGCCGCTTCGGTCGGGCGAACTGATCGTCTGGCGTGGGGGGGACGTCTTCTCATGCACCCAGGATCCAGCCCGTCCGCAAACGAGCCTGTCGGCCTGCCTCTCGCTGAACCGTGACGATGCCACGAATGTGCTGCTTCGGCACGCCTACCAGCGTCATTACCGGTTGCAGGACAGTAAAGCGTATGAACAAGGGTTCGCCGCGGTGCTCGAAACATTGGAGCTCGAGAGCCGCTGGCGCAATCTGCACGTCACCGGCGCCCTTTTTCGCTGGCTGGCGGAACTCCATGAGGCTCTTGGGCCCGATCCCGTGCGGCCGAGGGCAATCCGAAGACAACCCACCATGTCATCGCCGCGCAGGAATGGATCCAGCAGCGCCTTGGCGAAGATGTCTCCATCGCCGCGTGGGCCGCCGCCTGCGGGCTCAACGTGGATTATTTTAGTCGCTTGTTCAAGACGCACACCGGGACGACCCCGAAAGCCTGGTTGATCGAAGCCCGGCTCCAGCGGGCCGCCCGAATGCTTGCCTACCCGGAGACGACGGTTGAGGAAATCGCCGGGCACTGCGGATTCAACTGCCCCTTCCATTTCTCCCGCAGCTTCAAGCGCCGCTTCGGGCTCCCCCCCGCCAGCTATCGCCGCATTCGCCAAGTGCGCGGATTTGTGGATTCTTGAACGAAGCTCTTCGAGGCCTGGATCCCAACGGGGTCGCGGAAATGTCGGATTTGTGCATGATATTCACCGGCTCATTTCATTCCCACCCGCCGAAGATCTCTCTATAACTCGGGCCGTGAATCACCCTAGGTCAATTACCTCACACCGACTCTCATGAAAATCGAACGAATTGAAACCCACGTCTGCCATGCGCGCATGCGTAACTGGGTCTTTGTGAAGGTGGTCACCGACCAGCCCGGACTGCATGGCTGGGGTGAATCCACCCTCGAATGGCATACCCGCGCGGTGGTCGGGGCCGTAGAGGACATCAGCGAACTTCTCGTTGGTGAAGACCCACGTCGCATCGAGCATCTCTGGCAGATGATGTTCCGCCAGCATTTTTGGCATGGGAACGGAATTGTGCGCGGCACCGCCATCAGCGGCATTGATCTGGCGCTTTGGGACATCCTCGGTAAAGTCCACGGAGTTCCCGTGCATCAACTTTGGGGTGGGCCGGTCCGAGATCATATCCGGCTTTATTGCCATCTTGGCGGGGGATGCATGGAGGATTTTTACGAGACCGATTGCTCAGATGCCAAACGCTTCGGAGAGCTGGCGCAAGAAGCGGTGGAAGATGGTTTTACCGCCTTTAAATCGATGGCCGTGCCGCCGACGATGCCGCTCGAGGGCGCCCGTCCGGTCCGCTACGCGGCTGAATGTGTCGAGGCGATGCGTGAGGCGGTGGGACCGGATATCGATATCATGGTTGATTGTCACGCCCGCCCATCACCCCGCATGGGAATGCAGTTTGCCAAGGCGCTCGAGCCCTATGATCTCTACTTTTTCGAGGAACCCTGCTGGCCGGAATCGATCGACGACATCGCCCGCATTCAGGACGCGGTGAAAACGCCCATCGCCACCGGTGAGCGGCTCGTCACCCAGCATGCCTTTCGCGAGGTGCTGGAGAAACGGGCTTGTTCAGTTCTTCAACCGGACATTACCCACTGTGGAGGACTTTCCGAAGCGCGCCGGATTGCTGCGATGGCGGAAGCCTATCGGGTTGCGCTTGCGCCTCATAATCCCCAGGGGCCGGTGAGTACCGCTGCCTCGATCGAGCTGGGATTTGCCACGCCTTCCTATGTGATTTGTGAAAGCGTTCATAATGATGTGCCGTGGCGCGACGATGTCGTACAAGAGGGATTCAAGGTCGATCCCAAAACCCGCACTGTGACTCCCAACTCCCTGCCTGGCCTTGGCGTCGAACTCAACGAGGAGGAGATTGCGAAGCACCCCTTCCAACAGGAACAACTCCAGCGCGTTTTCTATTCCGATGGTGCGGTGGGAGACTGGTAGAATTCATCATGGACAAGAATCAATCACTTGCCGGCGTCCTGCCGGTGCTGCAATTACCCTTCCATACCGACGAATCGATCGACTGGGAAACTCTCGCTGGAGAAGTCGACTGGGCTTATGAAAATGGCGCGCATGGCGTCGTGGCCGCAATGGTCACTGAGGTCCTCCGGCTTACCGATGCCGAGCGCGATGAACTCGCGCAGCGGCTCGTTCAGTTTAACGCCGACCGCGGACCGGTGGTGATGAGCGTCGGCGACGAGAGCACGGTGCAAGCGGTTCGGCATGTCCGATCAGCCGCTGCTGCGGGCGTGGATGCCTTGATGGCGATCCCGCCTGCCGCCTCCCGCGCCCTGCTTTCGGAAAAAATCCGCTACTATGAGGCCATCATCGCGGCCGCGCACCTGCCGGTGATCGTGCAGGATGCCAGCGGCTACGTTGGGGAACCCTTGCCGGTCGAGGCGCAGGCGGATTTGTACAAACGCTTTGGCGACCGTGTTCTGTTCAAGCCGGAGGCGGAGCCGTTAGGGCCCAACCTTAGTCGTCTGCGGGACGAGGGTGGCCCCGGCTTGAGAGTGTTCGAGGGCAGTGGCGGCATCGCCCTACTCGATTCCTACCAGCGCGGGATTTTTGGCACCATGCCGGGGACGGAAATTCTCTGGGCGATTCGTGCCGAGTGGGATGCCTTGGAGGCCGGGGACCTGCAGCGCGCCACCGAATTGCAGGGGCTCATCGCCCCGCTGATCTCTTTGCAGCATGGACTTGACGGCTACCTGAGCGTGGAAAAAGCACTGCTGCACCGGCAGGGAGTTTTCCCAAACTGTATCATACGCGGTCCGGTCGGGTTCACTCTCGATCCGGAAACGGAGCGCGAGGCCTTCCGCTTGTTTGATCTTCTTTGTGAAGCTTGTGGTAGGGAGGTTTCAGCATGAAACCACTCGTAGCGATCACCGGAGGACTGGGAGACATCGGCCTCGCGATCGGTGAAGCATTTGCCGCCAAGGGACATGCGATCGCTGTCTGCGATCTTGCCGAGAGCGCGCCGGAGAATTTTTCCGGGCATTATTTCCAAGCGGACGTCCGCAGCGAGGAATCGGTCCAGGCGTGGTTCGATGCCATGGAGCAGGAGTTCGGCCACCCGCCCTCCCTCGTCGTTGCTAATGCCGGCGTGCATTGCAACAACAGCAACGGCAATAGTATCGAAACAAGCGTGGAGGACTGGACCCACACGATCGAGGTGAATCTCACCGGCGCGTGGCTCACCGCCCGGGAGGCCGCGCGCCGACTCCTGTCAGTCGACGGAACCGGCTGTATCACATTTGTCGGCAGTTGGGTCGGGCAGTATCCGACGGCTAATCTTGCCGCCTACTGCGCGTCGAAAGCCGGGATGCACTCGCTGGTCAAAACGATGGCGCTCGAGCTCTCAGGGCAGGGGATTCGTGTCAACGAAATCGCCCCGGGATACGTCGATGCCGGATTGAGCGGGGAGATTTTCAAACAAAACGGCGGCCTCGCCGAGAAGGCGCAACAAGCCGTGCCATCCGGCCAATTCATCATGCCGGACGAAGTGGCGCGCGGGGTCGTTTATCTCACCGACCCGAAAAACCCCAACCTGACCGGCACCACCCTCATTCTCGATGGAGGGATCTCCAACATGCACGGCCCGCAAAATCTCGAAGACTCGTAGGAGTGATCCGATAGAGATTCAGTCACTCATTCTGGAAAACAATCCACCATAAGAAACCCCATGAATTTTTTTCGCATCGGACACGCACGACAGAAAATACCCGGTCTCTTCGCCGAGGATGGCCTTGGCACCCAACGGCAGGAGGTCCGCGCAAATAATGACAACTCAAACTAACAAAATCAAAAAACGAATATGACAAACGAACGCTTCAAAGATCAGGTCGCCATCATCACCGGTGGGGCCGACGGCCTTGGCCTGCACATTGCAACCCGCCTGATACAGGAGGGCGCACGGGTTTGGATCGTGGACCGCGACCAGGAATTGGGAACAGCTGCCGCAGAGCGGCTCGGCTGCGAATTCGTGCCGATGGATGTGGCCGATGAAACATCCGTAACGACCGCCTTTGCGAAAATTCTCGCGGCGGCGGGTCGTCTGGATGTGATGGTGAACTGCGCGGGAATCGTCGGGCCGAATGGAGTGAAAATCGAGGATGTTCCTTTGTCCGGGTTCGATCAGGTCCAGGCGGTCAACGTCCGCGGCTCGTTCCTGACATGCCGTGAGGCGGTGCGAAATATGCTGCCGCGCGACTACGGCCGGGTGCTGCTCATCGCCTCGATTGCCGGCAAGGAGGGGAACGCCGGGATGTCGTGTTACTCGACCAGCAAGGCGGGAGTGATCGGACTGGTGAAGTCCGTGGGTAAGGAATATGCGGAGACCGGCATCACCGTGAACGGTCTCGCACCCGCGGTCATCCGCACGGCCATGGTAGACAAGGTGGAGCCGGAGCAAGTGAAATACATGACCGATAAGATTCCGATGAAGCGTTGCGGCACGCTTGACGAAATGGCCGCGATGGTCTGCTGGATCGTTTCTCCGGAAGCGAGTTTTAATACCGGATTCACCTTCGATCTCTCAGGGGGACGCGCGGTTTATTAAGGCTTCGAATCCGAACGAATTCACTGAACCCAATCGACGACCCCCGTGATCCGATCGACTCGATTTCCAGGCCTGCGCGCGCGCTTCGGGGTGTCCCGATGGGATATCACGCCCGGGCTTGATGTCGGGGTGAAAAACTGGGGAGCCACGGATCGCTGGTTCGCGCGCGGGGCGCATCGCCCGCTTACCGGCACGGCGTTGGCGATTACGGAAGACTCCAACCCGCCCTTGTTGCTCATCAGCCTTGATCTCGGCTGGTGGCGTGCCCGGGCCGATGCCGATCGACTTCGCCTGGCGTTGTGCGGCGCCCTTGACCTGCCGGAGGAAAACCTGATCGTCCACCTCACTCACACCCACGCGGCGCCATTGCTCGATTCCGAACCGCCGCCCGAGTCGAATCCAGAGGCGACCATCGCCTATCTCGAAACCCTTCGCGAGGCCTGCCTCGCGGGTGCCAAGGCCGCCATCGAAGATCTTCGGGAATCCTCGCTCTTGTTTCATACCGGTAGGTGCGGGCTCGCCACTCATCGCGATTTCCCCGACCCGGACGACCCCAAGCGTTTCCTAACAGGGTTTCATCCGGAGGGAACGGCAGATGACGCTCTGGTCGTCGCCCGCATCTTCGACGATGCCAACCGCACCCGCGTAACGCTGGTTAACTACGCCTGCCACCCGACGACGCTGGCGTGGGCAAACGACCTGATCTCCCCGGATTTTCCCGGCGCGATGCGTGAAGTGGTTGAGACCTCGACGGACTCCCCGTGCTTATTTTTACAAGGCGCCTCCGGCGAACTTTCGCCGTGTGAACAATATGTCGGGGACCTGGCGACGGCAGACCGTCACGGTCGTGTCCTTGGTTATGCCGCGATGAGTTTGCTGGAAATGCTCGCGCCAGGTGCTGGCGACGTGGTCTTTGACGGCGCGCTGGAATCCGGTGCGCCACTCGCGCGGTGGAGTGCGGTGGCGGGTGAACTTCCCCAATCCATTTCTGCGAGTGCGCCTGCCGTTGATCTGCCATTGAAATCCGATCTTCCCGGCCTTGCCGAGATCCGTGCGCAGATGGCGGAGACGCCTGCCGGATTCGCATACGAACGTCTCGTCCGCCAGCTCCGCGTGCGGGAATCGGTCGGCGACGGCGCAACATCAAGAGAGCGAATCTGGAGCTGGAAACTGGGTGCGCTTTCCCTCGTCGGCGTGCCTTTCGAAGCTTATTCGGCCCTGCAGAGCGAACTCCGTGCGGAGTGCCCGCATCGCCTCGTGCTCAACCTCGCCAATGGCAATCACGGCTACCTGCCGCCCGCGCCGCTCTATCACGGCCGCTCACTTTATACCGTCTGGCAGACGCCCTACGCAGAGGGCTCTCTGGAAGCCGTCACGAAACTTGCCCAAGAAACACTCAACTAACTTCTCCATTCAATTGTGAACACCGATTTCCAACTACCCTTTGCCGAAGCGGCATTCAGTTTGCAGCGCTGGGACTACATCGCCATTGCCCTGTTCTTTATCATCCTGTCAGTGGTGGGCTACCGGGCGGGGCGGGGGGAACGGGCGAACTCGGAAGCCTACTTTCTGGCAGGCCGAAAATTGCCGTGGTATGTCGTCGGCGGCTCGTTCATCGCCTCGAATATCTCAAGCGATCAGTTCATTGGCATGGTCGGGGCCGCGATGGTCTATGGTGTCTGCGTTTCGCTCTACGAGTGGGCGAATGTTGCCACCTACGCCCTCCTGATCTGGTTCTTTGTGCCCTTCCTGCTCGCGTCCAAAGTCTTCACCACGCCGGAATACCTCGAGAAGCGATTCAGTCCGACGGTACGGACTCTGTTTGCGGTGGTGACAGTCATCAGCAATGTCGTCGCCTTCCTGGCTGCCGTGCTCTACGGCGGAGCGCTCGCCTTGCAGGGATTGTTCGGTTGGGAACTGTGGCCATCGATTATCGGCCTCGGTCTCGTTGCCGGGGTATGGGCGGTCTATGGCGGTCTGTCGTCCGTGGCATGGACGGACCTTTTCACGGTCACTGTCATGCTCGTGGGAGGCATCCTCGTGACCGTTTTCGGCCTCTTGGCCCTGGCGCCGGAAGGCGGGGGAATCATCGATGGTTTCCATGTCATGCTCGAACGCAACGAGGCCACAAGCGGCCAGTGGAAGGAGGCTGTTCAGAGCAATACCCGGGAATTGGCGGGCACCGAGACCTACAACCGTCTCTCCGTGATTCAGCCGGTGACCCATCCCATGACGCCCACCGTGAGCATGATCACCTTCCTGCTCTCCGTCAGCCTTTGGTATAATGTGCTCAATCAATTCATGATCCAGCGGGTGCTCGGAGCGAAGAATATGTATCACGCCCGGATGGGGATCGTGTTCGCGGGTTGGCTCAAAGTCATTCTGCCCGTCATCACGATCGTTCCGGGGATGATCCTGTTTGCGATGAAGCCGGAACTCCTGCTGATCGAACCGTGGGGGGATGTCAAACCGGCCGCCGACAAGGGGTATGTGCAGCTCATCCAGGAACTCGTCCCCGCCGGATTGCGCGGACTGTTTCTTGCGGCCCTCTTCGGTGCAATCCAATCGACCGTCAACAGCGTCCTGAACTCGACCTCAACGGTCATCACCTTCGATCTCTACCGTCGGCTCTGGCGGCCGCAGTCGACGGACCGGCAACTGGTCGTCGTTGGCGTGGTGGCCTCCGTCGTCGTCCTCGCGGTCGCGATCGTGATCGGCAGGTTCGTCGGCGATCTGGGCGGAGGACTCTTCGAATACGTCATCTCACTCTACGTGCTCTTCGCTCCCCCCTTTGCCGCGATCTTCCTGCTGGGGATCCTGTGGCGACGGGTGACGGCCCCGGCGGCGCTGGCCACCGTCATCGTCGGGATGTGCGCCGGCCTCGGCTTGAAGATTTTCCTGACCAACGCCTCGGATTACCCCGTCTGGCTCGGCTCATTTCCGAACCAGGCCTCGATCCTCTATCTGATCTGCGTGTCGACCTGCGTGATCGTCACCCTCACGACCCGTCCGCCAAGACCGGAGCAGGTCACTGATCAACTCTGCATGAACTGGAAGCGCCTCAACATCTTCAGTAACCTCGGCGACCGTTGGTATAAGAACGTGGTTTTCTGGTGGCTGTCTTACTCGATCGTGATCATCCTGCTGATGATGTATTTCACCGGATGGTTCTTCCCCACGGGCGGAGCGGAATAGAATTTCAAACATGAAATGGAGACACACCTGAACAAGGAATCTGATATGAAGCGGTAGGGTCTGACCGATGAACAGTTGAGAGAGTCTCGCGAGGAAGGGTTCGTGGTGGCCCCCGGGTGTTTAGATCGGGAAGCCCTTTGTCGTGCCGCGGAAGAGGCCATCGATGAGTTGATCGAGAGGGCCGTTGATGACCCGGTTATGCTCGCCCAAGTACTGGAGCCCGAACCCGTCGCCGGGAGCCGGGTGACCCGGGCCAACCGCTAAAAATTTTTATAGCCGGATCCGCGATTCAAATTCCGGCGGCCCCGGGTGGGGTGCGGGTATTTTTAAAATAGCACCTTCGAGGGTATTCGATCCCGCCGTGCCGCCTGCGCTGGTGGTGTAGAATTCATCCAGATCCGGACCACCGAAGCAGAGAGAGGTTACCTTGGCCACCGGGAGGATGATCTTTCCCAACACTTTACCGAATAGATCGTGATGCACCACGGCGGAACTGTCCCAGCGGGCCGACCAAATGTGCCCTTGGCGATCAACCGTCAATCCATCTGGGATCCCTTCCTTCTTGGATGCCTGGGAGACGAGGGCGGGGAAGTCCAGTTTGCCGGTTTCGCGGTGATGATTGTATTGGTAGATGCGCCGTCTGGTCGAACAGGTTAAATAGAAGGTCTTCAGATCCGGTGCGAAGCCCATACCATTCGAACAGCCGGTCCCGCGCCAGAGGGAAGTGATCGTGCCATCGAGATCGACCCGATAGACTCCCCCACTCTCGTCTGTCTTACCGATGCTCCCGGCATAGACCCACCCTTCGGGATCCGCGATGACATCGTTGAACCGCTCCAGACCGTGATCGGAATAGGTAAGTAAGACATCGACGCTGCCGTCGGGATGGAGCAGGGCGAGGTCGTTGATGCGGAACAGTAGGAGAACGCCATCGGCCTGAAAGGTGAACCCGCCGACCGTGGTACCGTGATAAAGGAGTTTGTGTTCCTTGGTTTATGGATTGAAGCGATGAACTTTTCCGGCGTCGATTTCGGCCCAGTAAAGGCACTGATCTTTGGAACTTCAGAGAGGGTTTTCTCCAAGGAGGCAATGCTTGTTGATGACTGGAGTAACGAGGTGGGAGGACATGAGGTTTGGGGTGTTTTCACGGACCCTACTTTCACGGGAGCGGGACCGAAGAGAAGAGAGCAGCCGCACACTCATACCGGGGGAAGGGTGCGACGCTTTCGAGGCAGCGCAATCCTTGGCGCCCATGGAATCGGCCGGGGAAATGTCGGATTTGTTCATGTATTTCTCGCCGACAATCCATTCCCTCGATCAATCTCCCGCGCTAGGGTGGCTTTCGACTTCCTTGGAGAAAATTGAGGAAGAACCGATGCAAGATAGCAGTATTCAGTAAAGGCAGAAAATCGAATCAAGCGAGCAAGAATCATGAACAACGAAGAACAAAGTCACGAGAATAAGAATGAAGGGCAGAGCGGTTTGTCTCGAAGAGGATTCCTGCACGGAATCGGAGGAGCAGGTGCCATACTTGGCATGGTCGGAAGTGCGTCTGCTGACGAGGCTCCGAAGGGCGCTGATGGAAAAGTCATTCCGGGATTTGAAAAAACCAAGAAAGACCCGAATGCGGCCAAGGGATGGCAGCCAGTTTCCGATCGCAAGGTTCGCGTTGGCATCGCGGGATATGGTCTTTGTAAATTTGGTGCGGCTTTCTCTTATCAAAGCCATCCCAATGTCGAAGTGGTCGCCGCTACGGATCTCGATCCGGGGCGTTGTGCCGCCCTGGCCAAGGCGGTGGGTGCGAAGAAGACCTACCCGTCCTGTGAAGAGATGATCAAGGACAAGAGCATTGAGGCAATCTACATTGCGACCGATGCGCCGAGCCATGCGCGCCTGGCGATCATGGGACTGAATCACGGCAAGCACGTCGTCTCTGCGGTTCCTGCGGTCTTTGGATTTGAAGCCGAGGGCCAGGCGGAGGAACTTTTTAATGCCGTCAAGAAGAGTGGCATGAAGTATCAAATGAATGAGACCTCTGCGTTCCATGCCTCCTGTTACGCGAAGCGGATGCAGTATCAGGCCGGTGCCCTGGGTAAGATCATTTACTCCGAGGGCGAATACTGGCATGACTTCGGAGCCAAGGGGCTTCCCGGATACAATCCCAAGAACGGGAAGATCGATCTCAATGGATGGCGAAAAGCCCTTCCGCCGATGTGGTATCCCACCCACGCGGCGGCCTATTATGTGTCCATCACCGGCGGCCGCTTCACGGAAGTGTCCGCAGTTGGCACGCCCGGTCTTTATCCTGAATACAATGGTGGCGACAACCAGCATAAGAATCCCTTCGGCACGGAAATCGCGATGTTCAAAACCAGCGAAGGCGGTATCTCGAGGATCGGTGGCAGCTGGGACATGAAGAATGCTCACGGTGAGCAAGGTCGCGTCTACGGAGAAAAACCACATAACAATGCCATCAAGGGAGATCGTCCGTCCTTGCCACCCAGTGTTGAAGGTGGCGGCCATGGAGGTTCCCACGGACAGCTGACGAATAATTTCATCGAATCTATTTTGCTCGATAAACAACCCAATGTGAATGTCGGGGATGCCTTAAACATGACCTTGGGTGGCGTCATTGCTCACAAATCGGCACTGAAAGGTGGCGAGTGGATGAAGATTCCCCAGTATGATTTGTGATCCCAAAAGTAGCGTGGGATGATACGATATAATCGTAAATCCTTGTGCCTCGCCATGATGGCGCTGGCCGTGCCAGTAGTGGTCGGCAAGCCTCTCAGCGAACCTGAATTGAAAAAGGCGCGCGGCCTGTATTTGCAGATGGGCTGCGTGGGTTGCCATCAGCATCCTCATCTCACGCAGGCTCCCGGGCTCGCGGCGGTCTCTGAAAAATATGTCGCGACCGGAGGGGGATTGGATTTGATCAAAGCCTCCCTCGTATCCGGGAGTGTCGGCAAATGGGGGAAGGTGGAAATGCCGCCGCAGGGTCAATTGCAAGAAGCCGATCGAGACTTGTTGGCGCGCTGGGTGCTCGGCTTGCAGGCGTCCGGGGAGAAACCGCCGGGAAGCTCCGGGACGCTTGAGGTATTTGCGAAGACAACGGGTTTCGACGCCGGGCAGTGGACGCAGTATGACTACTTTGGCCCACGCCTGGTGACGGTCGGGTGGAACAAGGAAACGGAAGATCTCAGTCTTCGAAAAGGCGGAGGTGCCGCCGTCGCCGGCCTCTACCGAACGGGACTCGGGCGTGCCCCGGCCGACCCCGTGACGCTCACCGTCAAGGGTGTCGAGGCAGCGGGGAAGCCATGGGGGCAGGTAGGCCTGATGATTTCCACCGTGCCGCAGCCGCAACTGCTTGATTCCCAAGTCCGGTATGAATGGGTGCTGCGCCGTGAGACCAACGGGCCAGGCTGGGTCTACCGGGTTCGCAAGGACGTCGGCAGAGGAAGCTACGAGTTGTATTCGAGCGAGCTTGTTGATCCTTCAGTCCCGGTGAAGTTGGATATCGTTCGCAACGGGGACCTTTATGAGTTCCATGCCAATGGAGTCCTCCATTACACCACAGGCTCATTATACGACCGTTATGTGGCGATGCGGAATGCCATGTCTTATGTCGGAATTACCTTTGGCGGCAGCCATGCGATGAGCGCGACGGTCGACGACTTCGCTCTCGGAATACCAGTGCAGGGCGTCAGTGAAAATACGCAACCTGCTCCCTCCGGGGAGGATCTGTTCATCGAACAGCGCAATGGTTCCATCATTCAAGTCTTGGATCAAGCGGTGGTCTATCGGACCTACCTGCTCGATGCGCCGTCGCGGGCGATCGCGGTGGGGCTGCCCGGTGATGTCTCCTTCGGTTTTGATGCGCAAAACTGCCGACTACTGTATGCTTGGCGTGGCGGATTTCTCGATGTTACGAAATCGTGGAAGGGCTTTGGCGGATGGTATTCGAAGCTTCTGGGCGAGAAATTTCACGTGGCTCCTCCGGGATTTCCGCTGCGCATCGGGAATCTGCAAAAGGAACCGGAGGTGCGGTTCAAAGGTTACGATCTGGTGGACGGCTACCCGGTCTTCAAGTATCTCGTCGACGGCAGCCCGGTGCGGCATCGCATTTTAATCACCGAGGATCAGAAGTCAGTTCAACATCACTTCGATCTCCCGGGAAACACCAAGCCCGTCACTTTCCTGGCCGATGAAAATCATCAATCCGCGGATGCCGATTGGAGCGAGGGCCGCTGGAAAGTTCAGGGGGACAAACAGGCCAAGTTTTCAATTTCAACCGGAGCGACTCCATGAGAATACTCACCACACTTCTCGCGCTCTGCGCCACGCTGCAACTGGCAGCCGACGAATCGTATTCCGTCCAGAAAGTCCCGGTGCCTGACAAGGTGGTGCTGGAGGTCTCCGGGCTCGATTACGCGCCGGACGGGACGCTGTATATTTGCACCCGCCGAGGCGACGTGTGGACGGTCAAGGATGGTGAATGGAAGCACTTCGCCTGGGGTCTTCATGAAGCCATGGGGCTCTGCCTGGGAGAGAAGAAGGGGCAGGTCTTTGTTTCGCAGCGTCCCGAGATCACCGAGTTGGTGGACACGGATGGCGACGGGGTGGCAGATCAATACAACACGCACAGCGATGGCTTTTCCTCGGTGCACAGCTTCCACCAGTATACCTACGGTCTGGTCCGGGATCGCGAAGGAAACCTGTGCGGCGTCTTGTCCTGCACCGGATTAACCAAACCCGACGGTACTCCAGCAAGTTCCAGCGGGTTCTCCAACGAGCCCTTTCGAATGTGGTCTTTCAAAGTGACACCCGATGGCGAGTTCAAGCCCTGGTCATCCGGGCTACGAACCGCCAACGGCATCGGAACCAACCTCGACGGCGATCTTTTTTCCGCCGACAACCAGGGGGACTGGGTGGGGACCTCGATGCTCCATCACCTCACCGAGGGTGCCTTTCATGGCAATGCCAAGGCGCTACGATGGGACGAGACTTTCAAGTATCGCGATGACCCTGAGAAGGCTCCCTTGGCGGAACTCGACGAACTTCGCAAGATGCCGGCGATTCATTTTCCACACGGCGAATTGGCCAATTCGCCGGGGGCACCGATCTGTGACACGACCGGCGGGAAGTTCGGCCCCTTCGCCGGGCAGATGTTTATTGGCGACGTGGTGCAGCCCAACCTGATCCGCATCGCGCTGGAGAAAATCAAGGGTCAGTATCAAGGTGCCTGTTTTCCCCTCATCAAGGGAGGACCGCTCAAGCGTGGTATTTGCCGGCTGGCATTTTCGCCGGAAGGAGAGCTGATCGTTGGTCGGGTCGGCGAGGGCGACTGGGCCCGCGGCAAGCCGGGCAGTGGTCTTCAGAAGATCGTCTACAAGGGGAAGACGCCTTTCGAGGTTCATTCCATCCAGTTGGTCAACGACGGCTTCGTGCTGCAATTCACGGAGCCGGTCGACCCGGCGGTGTGCGGAAACAAGGCGCTCTACCAACTCACCAACTACCATTACAAATACTCTGGGGCATACGGCTCGCCCAAGACCGACCTCAAGGCGGTCGCAGTCAAGGCGGTTGAGATCGCCGACGATCACAAGAGCGTGTTTCTGAAGATCGACGGACTGACACCGCGCAAGGTTTACGAGTTCAAGCTAACCGGCGTCCTGGGGCAGGGTGGGGGAGGCCTGCGCAATGCCATGGCTTATTACACGCTGAACGAGTTGTCCGAATCGCAGTTCGATGCTGCTGCCCCGGGCGCATCCCCGATCGCGAGGAAAAGCGTGAAGCGGGTTTTCTTCCCCTATGTCCCGTCCATCAGCGATACCGTAAAACGCTCCCTGGATGAACAGGCAATTCTGTTTCGTGAGCTGGGCTATGATGGCGCTGGCGAACTCGCGCAGGAACTCGGCTTCCCCGGCTTCGGTCATCCCAAAGGCGTCACCGTCGCGCAGCGGGTCGCGTCTTTGGAGAAGCAGGGACTGCGCCTGTTCTTGGCGTCAGGCCAGATACGTCTGGAGGCGGCACAGCCGATTGATTTGGCCAAAGTGAAAGAAATCATGCCCGCCCTGGCCAAGCACAAGACCACGTTGGGTGTCGTCCTGTCAGGCAATCGCAAGGCGGACCTCGATGCCAAGGCCGTCGCGGTGCTCAACCAACTTGCTGACATTGCCGAGCCGCACGGGGTTGCCATCGCGATCTACCCGCACGCCGGCGATTACTCCCAGACGGTGGAGGAAGCGACCCGCGTGGCGGCGAAGGTGAACCGTCCGCAGCAGGTCGGTGTCATCTTCAATCTCTACCACTGGATGCTCGTCGATCGAGACCGTGACCTGAAGACGGTGCTGACGGAGGCCCGTCCCTGGTTGAAGGTCGTCAACATCCACGGAAGCTCAAAAAGCAAGGCGCAGACCCTGCCGCTTGATCAGGGCGATTTTGACTTGAGCCAGGTCATCACGATTCTCGATGAGATTGATTATCGCGGCCCGGTCGGCTTGTTCTGCTACAGCATCGACGGAGATGCCAGGAAGCACCTCACTGCTTCGATGAGCAAGTGGAAGTCCCTGACTGCGACGAGCGATGGGTGCCAAGCGCCGGAGGGCGCGATCATCCTTTTCGACGGCACCGACACCTCGGCGTGGATGCAGCACAGCGGGATGCGAATGCCGACCGACGAAGAAATCAAGAACGCGCCCGCTTGCCACTACAAGATCATCGACGGTGCGCTCGAGGTGAACGACCCGGGGCACCTCGTGACCAAGCAACGCTTTAACGATTTCAGGTTCCACGCCGAGGTTTGGCTGCCCGCCGAAAACGGGATGAACAGCGGGATCTGGACCCATTTCCGATACTGCAACGAGATCCGGGGCCGCGGCGAGAAGGACGCCAAGTATCGGCTCGGCGCGATCTATGGTTTGAAGCCGCCGGATGTCGACGCGAGCAAACCCGCTGGCGAATGGCAGACGCTCGACATCACCTTCCGCAATGCCCGCTTCGACAAGGCGGGTAAGAAGACCGGGAAGGCGCGCATGACTGTTTTGCTAAACGGGAAAAAAATCCACGATGACGTCGAACTCCCGAGCCACTGCCCGACCTTGATCGAGCCGGAGGGCGCAAAACCGGGACCCATCGTACTCGAGAACCACAGCGCCTCAGGCCGGGTGCGTTTTCGAAATATCTGGGTTCTTCCGCTTTAAGCTATGAGTAAAAAGACTGATAAGATCCGACTGGGGGTCATTGGGATGGGCGTCGATAACATGGCGTCCACTCTGGCGCTGCTCAAAGATGAGCCCGATCTCCGCTACGAGATCACCGCAGTATGCGCCGGCTCCCAGGCCACGGTCGATGCCGTCCTGGATCGCTATAAAATTCCGTTCGGCTCGGTCGATTACCGGGAGATCGTCACGCGCGACGATGTCGATGTCGTCGCCATCTTTTCGCCGGATCACCTCCATGCCGATCACTGCAGGGCAGCGCTCGAGAACGGCAAGCACGTCGTCTGCACCAAACCCATGGTGACCTCTTTCGATGATGCGCAGGAGCTGGCGGGTTTGGCCCGGGACAAGGGGCGCAAGTTTCTCGTCGGGCAGACCATGCGCTTCGACCGCCAGTTCCTGATGGCCAAGAAACATTATGAGGACGGGGATCTGGGGCGCTTGATCGCGGTCGAGAGCCACTACATCCACGACATGCGACCGGTCTACGAGTTCACCCCGTGGCGCCTCGAGGTGCCGCAGGATTTCATGTATGGTGGGTGTGTCCACAGCCTCGATGTCATCCGCGCCTTCGCCGGGGACATCGAATCGGTTCACGCCTTCGCAAACAAGGGCGGGATGACGGAGGGGTATCCTATCGAGGACAATTTTTTCATCAACGTCCGCTTCGAGTCAGGAGTGATCGGCAGGGTGTCGGGTCTCTATGGCGTCGTCCATCCGCCCATCCCGATGATGCAGTTCCGGCTCTTTGGCGACAAAGGATCATTGCAAGCGGACTTCACCGACAACGAACCCGGCGAGGTGCGGGTCGTGAACGACAGCGATCCGGAACATCGGCCCGTGGTCACCGGTTTCGAGCCGGAAACGGACTTGAGTGCCTATGGGCACGGCGCCACCGTGATCCGATATATGCGGCATTTTCAGGAATGCCTGGATCACGACCGCGACCCGGTCCCGGGCGTTCTGGATGGCGCCAATTCGGTCGCGGCTGGAGCCGCGGCCTGGGAGTCGATCAAGACGGGGCAGGTGGTCAAAGTCTCCAGGATCACTTGAGGGAGGAACCACGCTCCGGCGCCTCGTTCCACCTATTCCAAAGGGATTCCCGGTCCGGGGACACGTGTATGTCTCCGGTTGCAATCCCAACGGGATTCTCACCCCCTGACACCTCGGAAGTGGTCACAATCGAATAAAGTTTGATATACCAGACCGTTCAAGAGGAAAGGGGGAGCTCGATCACCGAATTTACCGACGGCTCCGGCTGGTGAGGTGGCGGAGATCCCGCTCGGCGGCGGCCTCACTCTGGTCCCCGACGACACCTGACGGGCAGGCAACTCACCCACCAAAAAACCGCTGCCAAAATAGACCTTGGCAATGCGGTCCGGAAATCTACGCTCTTGACCAATGAAGACCGTGCCAAAATCTCCCAATCCCGTCAAAACCCGACCTGGATTAGCGCCATGTCCTACTGAAATTTCCACCCCTCTTCCCCCCGCACCCCCTGCGGTCCGCCCCAACCGCGCCTTCTGACCCCTTCCACCAAAAGTAATTTCTAGCAGTCCGACCTGTCCTCGTGAAACTCTTTGGCGTATCTGAATACGTGATTTAATATTCAAAGCCTGACAGAATCCCAGCAGTTTCAGGCTTCCCGGTCTACCTGACCAAATACTGGGCAGGCAACTTTGAGAATAGTGAAAAGTAACAGTATGATTAGCCGGATCGATCCGTAGAATCTTTACGCATTTCCGGCCCTAATCCACGAAATCCTTGCGAGTGCCGACGGGACGAATTGAGCTGTCAGAGTCGGAATGATTCCAGAGTGAGGTTAATAGAATGAGTAAGACAACTGATGACGGGAAAGCCGTGGAAAAACTCGGCGAAGCAAGAGATGGTGTGGTCAGGGAACTGCGCAATCGCGGATATTCGCTGATCACTGACACACCCACCTGCTGGAATACTCCCGAGTGTTCATCCCCCGAATTCAGCGATGGTGATCTGGATTTGTAGCAGATTAAGGAGCACGATTAAGTAAGGACTGAAGGCATGGAGCAGCAGCATGAGATCAACTTGTCGAAAGAGCAGTGGAAGACACAACAGACCTTGATTGTCCGCGCGCGCGATCCCAACGACAGCCAAGCCTGGGACGAATTCACCGACTATTATGCGGGCTTTATTCGCATGGTGCTGATGCAGCTGCACGCGCCCCTGGATGACCTCGAAGATCTTAGTCAAACCATCTTGGTGAAGTTATGGCAGAACCTGTCAACAATGGAACTGGGCCGTGACCACGCCAGGTTTCGGACATGGCTGGGGACGGTCATCCGCAATACCTTCTATACGCATTGCAGCCAGGCTGCCTCGCGAAAACGCCGGGAGATCAACGCCGCCGTCGCCAACGTCGTACCACCGGATATTGAGGACATCATTGAAAGCGAGTGGCGGAAACACATCATTGCGCTGGTCATTGAACGCTTGAATGCCAGTTTTTCAGGCAAGGCCATGGACGTTTTCACGATGACTCTCGATGGACAGTCCGTTGAGGATATCGCGTCGGCGCTTGAGTTGACCAAGGACTCGGTCTACGTGCTGCGCAATCGTGTCCAGTCGCGCTTCCGCAAGGAGGCAAGACAGTTGCGCAGTTACCTGGAGTTTGACCAATGACGGCAGAATCGAGAGACCGAACCCAAGCCTTGAACAATCTGTTTGAGGAAGCGTTTGAGGAGATTGATCCGGCAGCAGAATCGCCTCTTTACGGCCAGCTCTGTTCGCTTCAGGAGCGCTACGGTCAAGCTGAACTGATTGCGGTTGGCGGCATGAAACGCATCCTCAAGGTCCTCGATCGACACGGTAATCGTCACGTCGCGATGGCTCGTTTGCATGAAGACGCAAGCGATTTGCTCTTTGATCCATTGATTCGCGAGGCACGGCTGACAGCGTTGCTCGAGCACCCGAATGTCATCTCCGTCCACGATGTCGGCGTCGACAAAGACGGGAAGCCGTATTTCACGATGGATCTAAAAGCCGGTGATGGACTCGATGTGGTATTGCAGAAGGCCCTTGCGGATGGGGGGTATCCGCTGGCGGATCGACTCGAGATCTTCCTCAAGGTTTGCGATGCGATCACCTACGCGCATTCGTGTGACGTCATTCATCTGGACTTGAAGCCGGCCAACATTCAGGTCGGTCATTATGGCGAAGTGTTGGTCTGTGACTGGGGCTTGGGAAAACTGATCGGCGGCACTGATGAGATCGGTGATGAAGTGTTGCTCAATCCCGATCTTTTGAGCGGAATGACGGTGTACGGTCAGGTTAAGGGAACTCCGGGCTATATGGCACCAGAGCAGATTCGCGGCGAAGACCGGGACAAGCGCACCGATATCTACGCATTGGGCGCCCTGCTTTACGCCGTGCTGACCTGTCGACCGCCCCTCGACGGTGACACCGACGCCATGCTGCAGGCGGCAGTGTCCGGTGATATTGTGCCGCCAACCGGGCGCGGGAGCGGCGTTCCCGAGAGCTTGAGTGCCGTGGTCATGAAGGCGATGGCGCTGGAACCGGCCGATCGCTATGCGTCGGTGAGTGACTTGATCACAGATGTCCGCGCGTTTCTTGGCGGCTTCTCTCCCGTAGCCCATGAAAGTGGGCTGTCGACCGAGTTTTTGTTGTTCTATCGCCGAAATCGCGTCAGCTGCAATCTGGCCGCTGCCTTCGTGGCGATGGTGGTGGTGGTGACAGCCTTGTTCGTTGACCGCCTGAGCGATAAGCGTGTCCAGGCCGAGGCCTTGGCGGCGCATTTGCGAGAGGAAAAGCAGGAGACCGAGACACTCGCGGCACGGTTGCGGGTAGAAAAGGAGGAAACCGAGACACTCGCGGCGCGTTTGCGGGTGGAAAAGGAAGACTCAGAGGCATTGCTTCGGGAGGTAGGGCTACTGGCCACGGCGCTTCCCAGCGATTTGGTCGCCACTGGCGATCAGTTTAGCAATCACTTCTTTTATCAACGACCATTGGTGTCCCATGAACTGGCGATGCGTTCGGTGAACGACATGATCCGTAGCGAGCCGGAGCGCGCCGATGAGGCGCGCGCACAGCTTGCGTATCTCTGCTTCATGAGCGCAGAGTTTGCTAAGGCGAAGCCGTATTTTGCGATCAATCCCGAGCGCATGCGCGGGCTTGTCAGGCTCAATGAGGTGTTGGGTCAATCCTTTGATCCGGATCAGCATAAGACCTCGGCAACCCAGCTGGCCGGGATCATTGAGACGGTGCAGTCGATGAAACGACACACGCTGGCAGAAAAGATCCTCTCCTACGATTACGCCTCGTTGGGATATCGGGAGGGGTATGAACTGGCTGTCAAGGCAATGTTTGGCGATCATGCGCACTGTTTCAGCTACGAGGCAGAGACGCAGACACTGACGATCGATGGAGGCGGCGAGTCTTTCTCTCTGCGAACGAACCAGGGGCAGTATCCGCTGCGGTTTCTGCCGATAAAGCGCTTGATTCTTATTGATACGTTGATTTCGAACAGTTCGGAAATCGCCGGCCTGAAGATGCTTGAGGTGGCTGATCTACGCGGCAGTCAAATCAGCTCCATGGGGGATCTAAACATGTTCCCGCAACTAAAAACGCTGACTGTTCGGCCTGACCAATTGTCTCAAAAAGAGAAGGATAAACTGCGTCCACAGGTTCGCATTGAATAGCGAGGTTCGGTCGAGGAAGCGAAGGCCCTAATCTCAGGGGAATGCCCCGGAAGCGAAGAGTTAACGAAGATGGAGCGGGCGCGGAACGTGAGATTTGGAAAGGAGGCACTGGAGGCGATTCATGCCCGGTATTCCTATCGAATGCATTCGCTCAGTGAATTTTTCAAAGGAATACTGCAACGGTTCACCTGCTGGTTTAATCGGGAGCACGGGCGACGCGGGACGCTCTGGGAATCGCGGTTTCGGAGTGTGATCGTGCAGGATGGCTTGGCCGCCAAGACAATGGCTGCTTACATCGATTTGAATCCAGTAAGGGCCGGAATTTGTGGAGACCCGGCGGATTATCGATGGAGTTCCTACGGGGAAGCAGTTGGCGGTGGTCGCGGTGCCAAGAAAGCCCGGGAGGGCTTGGTGCGGGCGATGTATTCGTTCGGAAGCAAGAAGGTATGTGCGCGGAGTTGGGCGCAAGGCGGAGTGGGAAAGCAATACCGCAAAATCTTGATTTCGGAAGGGATGGAGCAGGGCGAAGAACGAGGGAATGTGCAGGGGAAGCAGCGGGTGGTCGTTCGCAAGGGTATGGATCGCAAAAAAGCAAAGGCGGAATTGGAACGGCTTTCGGAGGATCAGGCGCGGGAATTGAAGATTTCCAAAGTGATTCAATGCCGTGTCCGCTATTTCACGGATGGCGCGGTGATCGGATCCAAGGGATTTGTGGACCGGGTGTTTGAGTCAAACCGGGAACGATTTGGACCGAAACGGAAGGACGGAGCACGGAAACCGCGAGGGCCCCTTGGCGAAATGGCAGGCGAAATTTGGTCGTTGCGAGACCTCAAAGAAAAAGGGGTGCCGTAGTTGACAACAACACTGCGAAACCAATCAGGATCGCAAAACCGTCGACCGAAATCACACCGTTGAATCCTTCTCGATGTGGATGGCCGTGCCCGCCTAAAGCTAGGCCACATAAACGGCCGGAGCGATGAAGGAGTCTTCAAGACGCTCCCGCCAAAAGCGCATTCCTGGCGGTTCGGTCTTCTCGGGCAGATTGTCAATGACAGCTGTAGATTTCCTCACATGATACCCCTCGTGAAGAGGGAGAAATGCAGTGCTCGTCAGGTCTATCAGCCGCCCGGCGGAGAAAGCATCGGGGCGAGAGCTTCCGCCATGCGGTCAGCCTTCGTCCGCTCTCTGATTCCAAATGTTCCGCCCTCAGAGCTCGAATTAGCCGACGCCTTCTCCTTACTCAAGCTAGATGCAGACAATCTCCGCTGCGTCTATTGCGGAGACAGCTCCACAGAATGGGATCATTTCTATCCCGTCATGCGGGACGGTCAGCCCACCGGCTACCTCACACGGATTCAAAATCTCGTTCCCGCGTGTGGAAAGTGCAACCAATCAAAGGGCAATCGTGACTGGAAAAATTGGATGACTAGCACCGCGCCACTGAGCCCGACCACCCGCGGTGTGAATAAACTGAGTCAGAGAATCAAACGGCTTCGGTCTTTCGAAGCATGGGGCGCAGAGGCAACCGTCGATTTTGAAACCGCACTGGGCAGCGATGCCATGAAGCAACACAACGACTACCTAAAACAAATTCTCAGTCTCATGACCGAGGCCGAAACTCACTCCAAGACTCTTCGCTCCGCACTTCTCGACGAACTCCCACACGTCATTCAGGAAAAGAAGCCATCGCTCTGGAGGAGGCTCTGGCGGCTGGTCTTTGGGTATCGCTGAATTAATCTGCAAGGCATATTACGAGAGCCCCCCCCGCTATCCCCCTGATAGCAATGGTTTCACAATGAGATGATCTAGGGGAATTTGGGGCTGAAATTGCCCTTCTTGGGTGCTCATAACTGCCTCCTCGCCGGTCGTCTCATCGAACGCGTCTCCCGCTTCGTGCAACTCTACCACACCAACTGGGACAGCCACGACGGCCCAGTCGAGAACCTCAACAGCGACTGAAAAAGTCTGCAAGGACGTCGATCAAGCCAGCGCCGCTCTCGTTCTCGATCTCAAATAGCGCGGTATGTTAGAAGACGCCATCTTCCACCTCCTCCTTGGCTTCGACCACGAACAATTCAGCTACCGCTTCCAGGGAAGAGACTTCCGCCTCACCGACCTCCACGGCAAAATCGTAAAGGAGATTTTGCCGTAGCGAGAATCGCAGCCGGCCGCCTACTTCCCAAAGCAGTAGAGCGTCTTCTGACTACGAAGGAACACCCGGTTGTTTGCCAGAGCTAGACTGCAACGTTGGTCGCGCACGGTGCGATCGCCAAACTGAACCTGATGCAGGAGAGAAAACTTCTCGGGATCCGCCGCCACGACAAACACCTGTCCGTTGTGGTCCTGGAAATAGATCTTCCCATCGCCAAGGGTTGGCGAGGCCTCGATCTTGGCACGTGTTCCAATCGTGCCGGTCCAAAGCACTTTGCCACTTCTTGGTTCGATACAGGAAATTCGCTTATCCTTATACTCCCCATTCAGGACATAGAAGTAGCCTTCGTGGTAGAGCGGAGTACAGACATCGGAGGACACCTCGGGATCCTCGCTCTTCCACAACAGCTTGCTAGTCTTCATATCGACGGCATAGACCGGGCTCTTCTTGGGAGCACAGACCAGAACAACGCCACTCCCCGCAACCGGAGAAGGAACAAGTCGCCAGTGACCAATCTTCTTGGGATTCCACGTTTCCCAACGCCAGAGTTCCTTGCCATTGGCTGGGTCGTGACCGGTAAGAGCATCCCCTCCGGCGACAAGAAGCTGCAGGTCTCCCCCATCATCGGTGGTCCGACTGAGAACCGGAGTGGTAAAGGCCTCGAGCGACTCGGCCACCGCCTCGGCCGGACGATCAACCTTCCAGCGCTGCTCGCCGGTCGCAAAATCAAAGGCAACAAGATAGGACGGGATCTTGGTCGCTCCGGCGGGCCCGCGCGACACTTCGCCGTAGTTGAACGGAATATCGCGTTGCAAAATCTGCATGATGAGATTGTCGCCCGAGAGAATGGGACTGGTGGAGAAAGTCCATTGGAAGGCGAAGTAATTGGCACCTTCCGGAATGAGATTTTTACGCCACTCTTCCTTTCCAGCCATGGTGTAGACGATCAGGTCCCCGTTGCCGAAGAAGAAGGCGACCCGCTTACCGTCGGTGACCGGCGAAGGCGTGGCGAAGTCGCTGCGGTCATCCAGATGCACCCGTCCCTTTGAGATCACCTTCGACCAGCGGGGCTTGCCGGTGGCAGCATCGAGGCAGATCGCATGCAGTTCCTTCTTCTCGTGATCAGCCGCGGTGACAAAGACATGGTCCCCCCACACGACCGGAGTGGCAGCCGAACCACCCGGAAGCTGTGCTTTCCACACCACATTCTCGGTAGGAGAGAACTTGGCGGGCAACTTCATCCCTTCTTCCGCGGTGCCGTTGAAGTGAGGACCGCGTTGATTCGGCCAGTTGGGATCAGCAATCGCGACGAGCGAAAGAGACAAGCTAAGCAGGGTATAAGATAGAGTCTTCATCATTTTCTATGCCCAGCGTATGCAATCCGGGGATGAAGACTCAATACGAATTCTGGAATCACCCCGGAATTCCCCGTTCTGACGACACAAAACCGGACCATTCTTCCACCTTTCTCCCCTTAATTAATCTGCCAGCTTAATACAAAGAAAAATCTCAGTTATTCCTTTTAGGAAATTGAG
>CALFSW010000332.1 GCA_937916505.1 uncultured Verrucomicrobiales bacterium
GTGGACCTCCAACATAAGCTCGACCGCTCTTGTAAAGCTTCCCGAATTCTATAGGTATGGTGGGAATGAAGCCACTTTCTTTTCTCATCTCCGCCCTTCTGGCGATCTCGTCCACGCAGGCCGAAACTCTGATTGTCGCCCACCGGGGAGCCTCGGCCAAGGCTCCTGAAAATACCCTGGCTGCTTTTCAGGAAGCCTGGCACCAGGGTGCCGATGCCATCGAAGGAGATTTCCGGCTGACCAAAGACGGAAAAATAGTCACCATGCACGACGCCACGACCAAGCGCACCACCGGTCGGAATCTCGTTGTTGCCGACACCGATTGGGCGACCTTGAAAACCCTGGAGGCGGGTTCCTGGAAAGGGAAGAACTGGCATGGTGAGAAAATTCCCCTTTTGTCCGACGTTCTTGCGGCCATGCCGAAGGGAAAAGAGATCTTCATCGAGGTGAAATGCGGTCCCGAAATCGTGCCCGCCCTGTTTAAAACGATCGCCCGTTCCAAGGTCGCGCTGGCGCAAGTCACGGTGATTGCGTTCAACAAGGAAGTGATTCGCGCCGTCAAGAAGCGTGAGCCAAAGATCACCGCAAACTGGCTCAGCGGCTTTAAGAAAAGCAAAAAAGGAACCTACACCCCCGATCTCGATACGGTTATTAGCACCTTGCAAGAGGTCGGCGCGGATGGACTCGGGGCGCAAGCATTCGGAGAACTCGCCCATGATCTGGGAGCGAAGCTTCGCCAGCATGATCTGGGCTATCACGCCTGGACCATCGACTCCGCCGACATGGGCCGTAGTTTTGTCGCAGCAGGAGTTCAGTCGGTTACCACGAACAAGCCCGCCAAGATGAGATCTTATCTTGCGACCGAAAAGGCCTCAAAGTGATGGGGGAAATCCCGGTGATTGAATAAAAGGAGATTGCCGGAGAAAGTGTTTTTGCCTCCTGCCCGTCGTTTTTAAAGTTGAAATAGGATTTTTTGAATCTCTAATGAGCCATGTCCGAAAGGAAAAGCTCTCTTGCGAAACGTCCCTCTCTTCTGGTCGCCCTGGCCATTTTTATCTTCGGCGCCGCTGGTCCGGCTTCCGCCCAGACGGAGGCGACGAATGCAAATACCTCGCGGACCGGGAAGTATCGGCTCGTTTGGTTCGAGGATCCGGCGACCACCGCGACTTTCGTCTGGAACCAGCTTGAGGGGAGCCCAGGCGTTCTGCACTATGGTCCCAGGAATCAGGACCGTAACAAGGGCAGGTATCCCCGGAAGAGTGAGGCGGATCGGGTCGTCAATTTCGATGGCATGAAGAACTGCATGGTGACCCTCCGCAATCTCAAGCCTGACAGTTGGTATTTCATGTGCATTGGCGATGACTTCGGAGTGAGTCGGCGCTTTTACTTCCGGACTGCTCCGGACAAGCCGCAGCCCTTTACTTTTATCTGCGGTGGGGATTCGCGTAATTTCCGCGACGTCCGGCAGGCTGCCAATATCATGTGCCGGAAGCTCGGACCTCTTTTTGTCGCCTTCACGGGTGACATGATCAATCACGACAACGCTGATGAATGGAATGACTGGCTCGACGATTGGCAGCTTACGATCAACGACAAAGGACGGCTTCTTCCGATTGCTCCGCATCGTGGTAACCACGAGGTTCGGCCCGAGAGCATTCCCAATCACTTTGGGACGACTGAGGGCTCATACTCTGCTTTCAATGTCGGAGGTGACCTTTTCCGTTACTACATTTTGAACAGCGAGATTCCGGCTGATGGAGCCCAGGGAAATTGGCTCACCGCTGATTTGAAGAAAAATGCCAATGGCGTGACCCATCTGGTGGCAGGCTATCACAAACCAATGCGCCCGCACACCAGCGGCAAATCGTTGGGCCGGAATTCCTATAAGTGGGCTGACACTTTTTACGAGGCGGGCTTTGATCTCGTCATGGAGTCCGACTCGCACGTGATGAAGAGGACCCTTCCCATGAAGCCCTTCCCGGAGGGTGGCGAAGATTTTAAAGCCGCTCCAAATGACCCGAATGCCACTGTCTATCTCGGCGAGGGCTGCTGGGGTGCCCCCCTGCGCCGGGCTGACGTCGCTTACTCCTGGACCGTCGGGACCGCTGCCTTCAATGGCTTCGACTGGTTGCACGTCACCCCCAAGGCCATTTTCGACAAAACCGTGAAAGTTGAAAACGTCGCCTCGGTTGGCGAGATCGATCCCAAGAGACCCTATGACGACCCCAAGGGGCTTCAGCTTTGGGCTCCGAAGGGGGATGACGAAGTTCTTAGGATTCCGGCTGACTAGAAAAGCAGATGGATGCTTCAAATAGAGGAATGAAGGGGAGGTTCTTCGACCGCTTCAATCTGGGAGTCCTGCAGTTTCTTGTCAGCCTCCTGCTCCTCAGTCGTGGATGGCTCACCTGGCGGTGGGACAGTCCGATCCGGGGTCTTATTTGGGAAGAGAAATGGTGGTCGCCGGTCCTTGCGAAGTTTGATGTCACCTGGAGTCATTTTGCACGGACTTCCGATTCCTGGATTACTCCGACTCTGGAACGAATGGGAATTTTCCTCATGGTGTCCGCCCTCATCCCCTGGCTTGCCGGATTCTCCCGCCTCCGCTGGATGCGTTGGCTCCTCGTGCCCGCGATCTTGATCCTCGCTCTCGATGCCTTTTCCCGTTGGGTCGGGAGGGACATGCAGGCCGGGATGCTCATGGAGTATGCCCTCCGCATCGTCGCCCCCATTGCGCTTTTGATCTACCTGGGGCGTGGATCGGCCCTCCCGGTGATCCGTGAACGGATCGTCATCGGGATCCTCCTGGTCGCAACCGCGGTGACCTTCACGGGGCACGGACTCTATGCCATGGGATATTACAACATCCCGCTTGATTTTCGTGTGATGACGACCGGGATCCTGCCCGTCACGGAAGAGGGGAGCCTCTTGTTTTTGAAAATTGTCGGCTGGCTCGACTTCGTGGTCGTGGCCCTTCTCTTCATTCCCGTGACTCAGCGAGCGGCTCTGATTTACATGATCTGCTGGGGGGGCGCGACCAGCCTCGCGCGTGTTCTCACTTACTATGAACCCAATCTCCCATGGAACGGAATGGACCCCTGGCTTGCCGAGGCGCTCGTCCGGACCTCTCACTTTCTCGTCCCGCTCTGGTTGCTTCTGCAATTAAGAAAACCAAAGAAGCCTAATGCGGAAAGTCCTCCCGAAGTTGAGGAAGGAGAGTAGCGATTGGGAAGGTTTTTCATTCCCACAGTCCAATCACAGGCCCGAGGTTTTTGGTCCGAGGGGTGAGGCCTGCTTTTGGGGCATGGAGCGCGCTGACAGCCCCATCAAGGTAAAGGGCATCCGGGCATTTGAGATGATCCCGTAGGAAAAGAGCCATCCCGTGGAAGGAAACCCGACTGGTTGAGATGACAAAACAGAGATGGCCATCCGCACGGACGCCCACGCCATTTCTGATGTGTTTGTTGGGCGAGTCGGGCCGGATTGCGGGGTGGAGGATGCCCCGCCTGACGAGCAGGGGGCCGGACTGCGTGGCACATTGAACGGTTGGAGCGATATCCGGATTCCACTCGCTGGTGTCGATGACTTGCGCTCCCTTTTCAGTGAGGAGGAAGATGCCGTTTGGCTTGAGAAAGAAATTCCCCTCACCGTCTGATCGATTGACCGGGCTGAGTTCCTGTCCGTCGCTGATGCCAGGGCGTTTGTTTCGCTAGGGCTTGAAAGCCCATGGCTAGGGGGTTTTTCCA
>CALFSW010000333.1 GCA_937916505.1 uncultured Verrucomicrobiales bacterium
GACGGCATGATGCGGTCGGCCTTTTTTATTTGACCTTGTTGTCGGTTCCAAGGAGGTCGTTGACGGCTTTGTTTGTCACCCGGATGATGTATTTGTTGGGCTGGTCCTTGAGCGCTTTTTTGAGAGTGGGAAGGGCGGGGCGGGCCTGCTCGTCCGCTTCGTCGAGGGCAATGGCGGCATGGAGGCGGGACCATTCTTCGGGGGATGCAAGAGCTTCACTGAGTGCGGCGAGGGCTGTCTTCTCCTTCGAATTCATCCGGAGAAGAGCCCGGGCCGCGGCGATGCGGACGACGGTTGATGACTCCTTTTCGAGGAGCTTGAGGGAACTGGCGACGGCTTCTTTAGTTTTGAGACCTATGTTGCCAATTCCGGTAGCGGCCCAATAACGGACGGCCGCGTCTTGATCGGACAATCCCTTCAGGAGTGCGGGAAGGGCTTGTTTTCCTTCGGAAGCGAGGGAAGCCATTTTGCCGAGTCGTTCGGGGAGGGTTTTATCACGGGTGTCGGCGAGGATGCCGAAGCGTGAACCGGCGGCTTTTTCGCGAAGCTCGATTTCGGGCTCGGGGATGAGCCCGAGGTCGCGGGTCTCTTTGATCCACTGAACGTGGGCCTTCCGGAAGCGAATGAGTTTTTGGGCGTGCGCGGGCTTGTTCGCGAGGTTGTTGATTTCGTGGGGATCGTTTTGAAGGTCGTAGAATTCTTCGACCGGCTTTCGGTCGGCCATGAAGAGCTTCATCGCGGGAGGCATTTTTCCTCCTTTGGCGACACGGCGGAGTTCCTTCATGGTCGCTCCTTTTTCGGGAGTGTTCATGTATTGGAAGTAGGGCTTCAGCGGTTCATAGTTGCGGATGTAACGGTAGCGCTTGTCGCGGACGCTCCGGATGATGTCGTAACGCTCGTCCATGCGATCGCGGGCTCCGTAGACGTAGTCGCGGGGAGGGGAGAGGTTTTTGCCGAGGAAGGCACGGCCCTGGGTGACGGGGGGCGCGGGGAGTCCGGCGAGGTTGAGGGTGGTGTTGCCGAAATCGAGAGAACTGATGAGTTGGTCATCGACGGTTCCGGGTTTGCCCTGCCCCTTAACCCGCCATTTTTCGGGGATGCGAATGATGAGGGGAATCCTGGTGCCCGAGTCGTAGAGCCAGCGTTTAGCGCGGGGGAGCCCGACTCCGTGGTCGGACCAGTAGATGATGATGGTGTCTTCATAGAGCCCTTCTTCCTTGAGTCGGGCGATGTGGTCGCCAACCCAGGTGTCCATCGCGGTGATCAGCTCGTAGTTTCGTTTCCAGTCTTCGCGGACTCGTGGAGTGTCGGGGTAGTAGGGGGGCAGGGTGGTGAGTTTTTCGGGATCCTGCCGTTCTCCGGGGGAGAGGTCTTTGGTGACGGATTTGTATTTTGAGTCACCGGCGATGCCGCTTTCGTGGCAGCCGCCGTAGTTGAAAACGGCAAAGAAGGGTTGGTCGGAATTTTTGCGGTCTTTCCAATGGGCTTTGCCGCTGCTGCTGTCCCAGGTGTCTTCGGTTTCGCGGAATTGGTAGTCCTTCTTGGCGTTGTTGGTGCAGTAATAACCGCTGTTTCGAAGGTAGACGGGAAAGGCTTTGATCGAGTCGGGCATGACCGCACTGCTTCGCATGTGCATCGTGCCGATGGTGGTGTGATACATGCCGGTGATGATGGTGGATCGGCAGGGGGCACAGACTCCGGCCGCAGTGCAGGCATTGGTGTAGCGAACGCCTTCCGTGGCAAGTTGATCGAGATGGGGAGTGATGGCATGTGGATCGCCATAGCAGCCGAAGTGGGCATTGATGTCCTCGGCGGAGAGCCAGAGAATGTTGGGGCGATCGGCCGCGTGAGTCTCACCCGGAGACGCAAAGATGCAGAGGATGAGGAGCAGGTTTTTCATTTGGCTGGCTTGCGGGATTTTCTCTTGCGGTTGAAATAAGGTTTGAATTCGGGGCGGTCCTTCCAACCTTCAAGGTAAGGGGCATACTCGGGTGAGGTGGTCCAGGAGCGGGCTTTGACGGGATCAGCTTTGACCCCGGCAGGGAGGTCGCCACCGGCGAGGCTTTTGTCGACCGAGGCATTCCAGGTTTTCAGTTTGGCGCGAAGGTCGGCGGCAACTTTTGGGTTTTTGTCGATGAGGTTTGTCGATTCGGTTTGATCTTTGGAGAGATCGTAGAGCTGGAAGTTTTCCCCGCCTTTTTTGTCGTTCAGGAGTTTGAAGTTGTTGTCGATGACGGCGGTGCGGCCGGTGTGGCGGAAGAAGAGTGGCTGCTTGCGAGGTCCGGTTTCTTTTTGGAAGAGAGGAAAGAGGCTGAGTCCGTCGATGGGAGTGAGCAGGGCATTTTTTGGAAGGCCAAGGATGTCGGCGATCGTGGGAAAGATATCGACGATGCCGGAGGGGGTGCTGGTGCGGCGTGCCTTGGGAATTCCGGAAGGCCATTCGATGACACAGGGCACACGGAGGCCACCTTCGAAGACACTGTTTTTGAAGCCGCGGAGATTGCCGACGGTGCCGGGCTTGATCCGATTCAAGCCTCCGTTGTCACTGTTGAACCAGACGATGGTGTTTTTATGGAGATCGAGTTTGCGCAGGCCTTCGCGGAGAGTGCCGATGCTGCGATCCATGGCGACGAGTTCCCCGTAGTGGTCCTGTGATGCGGGGGAAAGATCTTTGAATGGGGCCTTGTCTTCTTTGCTGGCAATAAAGGGATCATGGGGAGAGCCATACCAAATGACGGTGAAGAAGGGTGCCTGCTCTTTCGATTTTCGTTCGATGAATTTCAGGGCTTCGTCGACGATGATTTCGGAGGAGTCGCCATTGACCTCTTCAAATTTTCCGTTGCGACTCATGAGGGGGTCGCGGTCGAAGAAGTTGGTCACGGAATACCATTCGTCGAAACCGAAGATCCCGGGATGGTGGGTGTCGTTTGCGAGAATGGGAGCCCCGGGGCCGCTAAAACCATTGATGTGCCATTTTCCAAAATGAGCGGTGGCATAGCCGGCCTGTTTTAGGGCGGCAGGGAGAGTCTTTTCCTGACGGCGCAGAGCGTGACCATGGTTGAGAACGGTGGTGCGATCATTGGAGCGCCCGGTCAAGATGCTGGCGCGGGCGGGAGAGCAATTTGGAGCGGCATAGAACCGGTCGAAGCGCAGGCCGTTGGCCGCCATGGCATCGAGGTTGGGAGTCTTGAGGACGGGATGGCCGTTGTAGCTGGTTTCGCCCCAGCCCTGGTCATCGGTCATGACGAGGACGATGTTCGGGCGGGTTGATGCAAGGGTCGCCGAGGCACCGAGAGAGAGCAGGAGAAGGGATTTCATGGGGGAAATTATTCGAAGCGGAACCAATTGAGGTTGGCGAGATTTTGATTGCCGGGATTGGTGAAGGTGAGGCGGAGATTGACGAGACCGGAGGGAATGTTTTCGAGAGGAACGGTGACCTCCTCCCACTTGTTCCAATCGCCGGTGGGTTTCAGTTGAGCCGTCGCAATTTTTTTGCCGTTTGCGGTGACGGTCACGGTCGCGCCCTTACCAGCCGAGGCATGGCGGAAGGTCATTTTTTGAGAGCCCTCGAGGCGGAAGCGATGGTATTCGGTCCAATGGGAATGGTTGATCGCTCCGAGGAACCGGTGGTCTTTTCCATTGAGGATCTGAGTGCCGTTGTTCGTGTTGTAGGATTCGGCTTGAACGGTGCGGGGGTGGAGGCGGATGGAAGCTGATCCCGAGAGCGGAGAAGCCTTGCCGCTGTGCCCTCCTGCATCGGTGTAGTTGGCGGAGAGTTCAAGGGTTTGATCCTGGGAAGGAAGCTTAATGGCTCCGTTCGGGCCTCTGGTCACTTCGGGAGTGCTCTTTTCGGTGAGGGAGTAGATCCAGCGAACCATGGAGGCGACCTGATCGCGATTGAGGTTGGGGTGCGGGAGCATGGGGATTTCGCCCCAGACTTTGGATGATCCGGAGATCACCCGGTCAACCGATTTGTCGAAGGCGGAGGAATCATCCCGGTATCGTTCGGCAATATCATGGAAGGAGGGGCCAATGAGTTTCTGGGTGGCGTGATGGCAGTTGAAACAATCGGAAGAACGAATGGCGGAAAGACCGGGTGCTTCCTTTGCAAGCGGTGCCAGGGTGACGACCGTTGCCGCAAAGGGCGCGGGATCTTTCGCGGAATCGCCATCGTTTTGATCGTGAATGTGAAGCTGATAGGGGATTGGTTTTCCGGGGGTGTAAAAAGAACCATCAAGAGGGGCTTCAAAAGCGAGGGATGGGGGCGTGTTGCCGGCGGTGATGGAATAGCTTGATGAATTGGAGGCGCCATTGGCATCGGTGACCGTAAGCGTGATCAAGTGCTCACCAGGTTCGGTGAGAGTGAGGGCGGCTTTGGGGGCTTTCGAGAACTCTTTACCAAGGTGGCTCCATGAAAAGTGAAGTTTTCCTCCCTCGGGATCATTGGAGCCGGAGCCATCGAGGGTGATTTTCAGAGGAAGGGATCCGTATGGGTGGCTGCTTTTGAAGTGAGCGACGGGGTCGAGATTTCCGTGACGGTATTTGATGTGAATGAGCCGGGCGTCCTTGTTGTCCCCCCAGGTGGCTCCGTAATCGATGAACCAAAGGGTGCCATCCGGAGCGAAAAGGGCGTCGGAGGGGCGTTTGATTTTGACCGGAAGGGGGAATTCCTCAATGGCGGACAGGTTGTCGTTTTGATCGAGGCGGGCCCATTTGATGAAGGTGCGGTTCCAGTCCCAGAAGAGCAGGCAGTGATCGAATTCCTTGGGGAATCCGCCTGTTTTTTCAAACTCAGGGCGATAATGAAAAACCGGGCCGGCGCAGGCGGTGCGGCCGCCTTTTTTCACTTCAGGAAATTCCTTCGAATCTGAGTAAGGGTAAAAGATGAATGCGGATTGGGCGGGCGGGAGGTCTTGGCGGCCGGTGTTGAGGGGGGAATCGTTGATGGGCTTTTTAGGGTCGAACTTTTTCCCAACCTTGCCGTTGGTGAAATCGACCCGCGAGTAGGGTTTGTTGTCGCCGATGAAGTAGGGCCAGCCGAAGAAGCCGGCTTTACGGGCCTGATTGATCTCGTCATGGCCGGCGGGTCCGCGAGGTCCCGCACTTCCGGCGTCGGGTCCGACATCGCCCCAGTAAAGGTGCCCCGATTTGGGATCGATGGAAAATTTCCAGGGATTACGGCAACCCATGACATAGATTTCAGGACGGGTGCCCGGGGTGCCGGGAGGGAAGAGATTGCCCTTGGGAATCGTGTAGGAGGCATCGGGCTGAATCTTGATGCGGATCAAGCCCCCTCGAAGGTCGTTGGGGTTGGCGGATGATTTTTCGGCATTCCAGGGCTCGCGACCGGGGCGTCGGTCGATGGGCGCATACGAGGCCGAGTCGCCAAAGGGGTGGGTGTTGTCGCCGGCGGAAGCAAAGAGACAGCCATCGGGGCCGAACTTGAGCATGCCGCCGTGGTGGCAACATTCGCGGCGCTGGGTGGCCCACTCGATCACTTTTTTTTCGTCGGTGAGGGAGTCCTCTTTCAGCGTGAAGCGGCTGATTCGTTGGCCAATGAAATCGGCGGGAGAGTAGAGGAGAAAGAGGTGCTTGTTTTTTTCGAACTCCGGATCGAGGGCGATTCCAAGGAGGCCGTTTTCTTGTTCTCCGAAGACTTTGATTTCTGCAAGAGCTGTGCGGTCTCCGGTGACAGGATGGATCCGGCTGACTTTTCCCTGAAGTTCAATCAGGTAGATGGAGCCATCGGGACCAAGGTCCATGCCCATGGGGCGGGCAAAGTCCTCTGCAATGGTTTTGACCTCAAAGCGGAAGGAGTCGACAGCAAGAGCAAAGGAGGAGAGGGCGAAAAACAGGAGATAGCGATACATGGAAGAAGTTCTTGGGCTTCTTCAATTTGTGAGGAAAGCAACTGCCGAAGGCAAGGAGGCATTTCACAAGGCGAGGCCGGTCTCTTTTCCGAGCTGGTCCAGAAAATCAAAAAGAAACTGCGTGCGTTCTTCGGCGAGGGCCTTTCCCGCCGGGGTTTGCATCGTGTCCTTGAGGCCGAGAAGTTTGGCGAAGAAGTGATCGACGCAGAAGCTGGCATCGTCGGGTGTGCGGTTTTCGCAAAAGGGATCGTCGAGGTTGTAGAGGAGGGAGCCCATGTGGCCGCCCAACATGAGGCAGCGGCTGAGTCCGATCGCGCCGAGGGCATCGATGCGGTCCGCGTCTTGAAGAACCTTGGCCTCAAGGGTGCGGGGAGCGATGTTTGCGGAAAAACTGTGAGCCTCGATGGCGTGGTGGATGGAGTCGAGGTGCTCGGCGGGGTAGGCGTGTTCCTTCAAGAATTCGAGAGCGCGGTCGGCGGCCAGGCGGGAGGCCCGGGAACGTTGGGGAGAGTCCTTGGCGACGTGAACACAATCGTGGAGATAGGCGGCGGGGAGGAGGACATCGAGAGGGAGTCCCTCGCCCTCGGCGAGTCGACGGGTGTTGAGAACGACGCGTTCGATGTGCTGGAGGTCGTGGGCAGGATCGCCTTCTCCCCGGGAGGAGAGAAAGGCGCGGAAGGTCGTGGTCCAGTGAGATTCCTGGGCGGAGGTCATTGGAAATCAAATTACCGTGCTAGAGGGTGATCTGACCATTCAGGTAGTCGGGAGGGACGGCTTCGGTGAGCCAGTCTCCGTTCTCGGAAAGGTAGAATTGGAATTTGTGTGACTCCATGAGGCTTGCGGCAATTTCGAGGATGATGGGCTTGCGATGGCGTTGGCTGAATTCGTGCGCATTGCGGACATCCGAACAAAGTTGGACGTGCTGGCGGGACATCCTGGAGAGGCCCTTGCTCTCGATCATATCCATGAATCGTGCGGAGGTTCCATGGTAGAGGAATTTGGGCGGGGATTGAGGCGTAAGTTTGATTTCGATGTCGACGGAATGGCCCTGGGCAGCCCGTATGCGGGTGCCGTCTTCCGAGAGGGAAAACAATTTCTTGTTGTTTGTCTCAACAATGGTTTTGAGGCCGGCGAGGGAAAGTTTTTTGCCGTTCTGTTTCAGGCAGGCGAGGAGTTCGTTGACATCCGCCCAGCCCTGGTTGTCGAGTTTTAACCCAATCGAGGCGGGATCGTGTCGGAGAACCAGACTGAGAAAACGGCCGATCTTTTGTTCATTTTTGGTCATGGGGAAATTTCGATTGCGCGCTGCGCCTCTCGATTTAAGCAGGTTGAGTGCTGACCGGGCAGATTTTTAATTCGGGTTTGGGTGATGTTTTTGGGAAGCGAGGTCAGAGAGCTGCCCTTTTAGGAGGTGCCTCTGGGAATTCACTCTTCCCATGAGTGAAGGCGCGCCCTCGGTGTGTGAGGTCGAGGGCGCTCCTTAGGGTGGGGGCATGGCTCAATTTTTGGGCTTCCAGTCGCCGGTCCGGAAGAGGATCAAATTTTCCCGCAGGTGGGCTCCCAGTTTTAAGACGTCTTTCTGAAGAAGCGCCTGTTGTTGCTCGGCATAAGCGAGAGTCATCTTCGGTGACTCTTCGGGCGCTGGAGTCGGGGGAACGTCTCCTTGCTGATCGGGACCAGCCGCCACTTGGGTCGGTTTCTTGAAATTGAGAATCATCAAGAATCCTATGAGCAAAAGTGTAAAAGCAGCCGCAGTGGAGAGAGCCAGAGGAGATGAAAACCACGGCCGTTTCGGCGCAGTGACAATAGCAGGTTTTGCTGAGGAAATACTGGCCAGAATTCCGGCACAAAGATGGGGATCGGGTTCTCCGGCGTCAGTGACGAGCCGGGATTCGAGAGCCGAGACCTGCTGAAAGAATTCCCGGCATTCCTGGCAGCGGGAAAGATGTTTCGCAAGTGGCCCGGTTGGATGAGGACTTCTTTGAGCGAGATGACAGAGAAAACGTTTCATGGGATGAGCTAGATGATGAGTTGAGAGGCAACCCTGGCGGGAGTGACGGAGTTGTTTGTTGTGGGGGTGACCCCCTCTCCGGGATAGGTTTTGAGCAGGGACTTGCGGGCGCGATGGAGAAGAACTTTCACGTTTGATTGGCTCAGATTCGTCACTTTGGCGACCTCGGATAGTTCGAGATCTTCTTGAATTCTCAACCAGAGGATCTCAGCGGAACGCTCATCGAGGTTGGTTCGAATCCATTGCCAGATGGCATCGACCTCCTCTTGTTGAGAGAGTGATTTTTGAGGATCGGTTTCGCCTTCCGGCTTGGGTTCCGTGACCAGCTGTTCGTGAACCCGTCGGCGAGAACCGGCCTGACGCAGGAAGTCGATGCCCTGGCGGCGGGCGATCGTGAAGAGCCAGGGCGCAAAACGGCTCCCTGATTGAAAGCGTGACAGGCTGCCATGCACCTGGAGAAAAGTCCGTTGCGTGACGTCCTTGGCATCCTCAAGGTTTCCAATTTGTCTTTCGACGAAGCGGAGAACCCGGGGCTGATAGCGATGAAGGAGAGTCTCAAAGGCGCGGGTCGATCCTTTTTGGCATTGGGCCACAAGATCTTCGTCCGCTTCATCCATCGCTTCTAATTTCCCTGTTTGGATGAATCCCGGGCTTTGCCAAAAAGCGGTCCGAGGGATTTTAAAAAGATCGCCGCCTTTTCCGGAGAAGCGGCAACTTTCAAGGTCATCCAATTACCCTGGGTTTCGACTTCGATGTCTCCTGCCAATTCCAACCAACCTGCCGGGGAAGATGGTTGGGACTTTAAGAGAGTGGTGAGCACCAGAAACTGATTCTGAAGATAGACCAGACCTTCACTGTCAGTGCTATTCATCATGAGCGTCGCTTCAACAAGATCATCGCGGGATCCGATCAGGAACCAAGCCTGCTGAATTGCCCGGGTAAAGTCGGCTTCGAACTGGAGTTGTCCATTGAGCTGATTCATATCCAGAGAGAGCATCGCCGCCGCCGATTTCAGCTCGTTCGTCGCGCCTTTGGTGAGAGCCGCGGCGCTCCTGGATTTCTTTCGGCCGGCCAACAGATCCAATGACTCTTTTGCCGCCTGGAGAGAGGTGCCCGCGACCCACTCCTGATCCGAGTGCCTCGCCAAAATGAGCGAAGATTGCTGCCAATCAGGACCCTGCCTGAACTCCACTCCGTGATGGCGTGGAAGATTCTTCGCGATCGGGAGACTTGTGAGGCCATTTTTTTCAAAGTCCCCACGCAAAATGATGGCCGTTTCATTCGACCGGTCACCGGATCCGAAAAGGGTCACTCCTTCAAGCGATTTCCAATCAATGGCAAGCTTCTCCTTGAGCACTGTTTGAAGCTGCAGAACACGATCGAACCCGGCGACCTGAAGCAGGAAGCCATTCAGAGGAGAATCACGCAATCGGGAAAAATCAAGATGGGCGGCCCACGGAGAAACCGAGCTGATATCCCGGTGACGAACGGGCTCTGCAGAGCCGGAAATCAAGCCCAAAAATATGAGCAAGAAAGCGATGGCAGTGCCTTTGGTGTTCATGAGGATAAGGATGGGAGAAAAAGGCCCGGGAAACTCATTGGGATTTCCCGGGCCGGAAGTTGTGAATGACTCCGGGCTACTCGCCGGAACCGCCGAGATTCATCAGATTGCCGACACGGCTCTCCAATTGGCTGCGGTAGAGGTCAAGCTGTCCAGCGCTCAAGATCGGACGGAGTTGCTCGACTTGCTTCTCGATGGATTCGGAGGCGGCACCCTGGGCCATTTCGGTGAGCGACTCACGGTCCATTTTTTGTCCCGAGGCCAGTCCATCAAGCCCTTTGCTTGCGATTTGGGAAATCACTCCTTGAAGGCCTGGATCGATGCTCATGCCAGACTGGGAGGCCAAGGTTTCGATCATCGAGCCGATTCCGGAGTCTTCCTTCACCGAAGTCAGCGAGTTTTCGTAAAGAACGGCGTAGACGTCATTCCTTTGCTCCGGGGTCAACATGAGATCTTCCTGAAGACCTGCCAGCTGCCGGAGGGTTTTTCCTTCGGCACGGCTTTGGGTTTGTCGTGCCTCAAATTCCTCGTATTTTTCCTGCTGCCCGGGAGTCAGGAGGTCTCCCATCGATTCCTCAAGGGCCTGTCCACTCATGATCGCCATGGCGCGCTTTGCAGAATCGGAAATTGCAGCGGGATCTCCGCTCTCAGAAGCACTGACCGCGATTCCTTCAAGCTCGGAAAGTTGTTGGTCGGCAATCTCCACCATCTTTTTTTGTTGTTCTTCATCAAGCCCCAGTGCCGCACCCCACTGCGCCATCTTGTTCGTCAAACGTTCCATCTGACGTTCCTTCATCGAAGAGCTAAACTCTTCGCGGCGATCCTCGAGTTCTTCGAGGTCGACCTCCGGGTTGCCCTCTGCAAATTGCTCCAGAACCGTCTTTGTGCCTGCAGTTCGGTCGGATGCGACGACGCCTTCCGGGTCCTTACCCGTCGCCACCTGGGAGACCTTGGGATCGCCTGATGTTTCTTGATCCGCGACCTTGTCGCCCCCTGTAGGCTGGGCCTTCATAATAAGAACGGCTGCGACGGCTCCAAAGGCGCTTCCGCCTCCAATTAGAAGAATTTGTTTCGTATTCATGATTTTTTTAAAGGTGATCTCCGCGTAATCAGCGGGGGGTGTTCATAAGAGAGTTCGAACTCCGGTCCCGATTGGTTACAAATCCGGTCATTTTTTTCTGGATTGAATTGAGTCAGTCGATCGCGATCAGTTTGTTCTTTTTTATTGTCGGACGTTGCTGATGTTTGATGCAGGGAAGTCGAGATCGATTCTTTGAGAGGCGTTGCAATCCGGGATTTCGGCCGGATCGGTGGCTTGTTCACGCCGATGCCGGTGGCGATGACACTCGCCGACACGCCATTTCACCTTCTGGCCCAGCCACGCCCCGAAGGAACGTTCACGGAAGTTGGGGGGCTGCCGGGGCGGCAGTAACGATCTTCGAGAGTGCCGCCGAGTCCGAAGGCTGCGATGAGAAGTAGGATCGTGCGGAGTGGGGCCGGGTGAAGGGGCAGATCTTCACTGTCTCTTACCGGGAGACTTTTAGTTGGAAAAAGAGGGTTCGTTGGTTGGTGCGGCGGACCCGGGATTCCCAGCGGGCGATGCCTTTGGCATCCGGTGGGGACAGGCGCCGGGTTTCGATTCCCGATTGCTGGAAATCGATCAGGTTATAAGAGCTTTCAACGATGGCTTCGGTTCCTTCCCGAAGGTTGTATCGAATCGTGAACCATTGATCGGGTTCTCCGTTAAAGATGCCGTCGACGGTGATGGTGGCTTCGCTGAGCTGATCGCCGGTCAGGGGGGCTCCTCCGAGAACATACTCGGAGAGGTTGTTGTTGGAGTCGTTGTCAGCGTCGGCAAACCAATCGGCGAAGTAGGGGTAGGAATCCTCACCGAAGTTGCTTTTCCACCAAGTGATGGCGGGGCTTTTTTCATAGGATTTTTGGATTTCGAAATGGTCCCGGATTTGTCCATTGGAATCGAGATAGGAGGCATGGAGGGTCTGGCCCTCGATATCGATGATCATGGAACCGAGGGCCCGGATGGTGGCGATGTGAACAGGGTGTGGGTCGGGATGGGTGATGGCGTAGCGGTCATGGCCGGATGGGACCGACCATGAGCCGAGAATACTGGAAGCACCCACGGTGGCTGAAATCTGGCCGGAGTTGGGAGAGGCAAGGCCTTTTCGGTAGGAGGTGTGCGCCGAGGAGTATTGGAAAAGTCCCGAGTCGCGGCCGGTGACCCCGAGGGGAGATCCGGGGCCAGGGTCAAGGGCGTGATTTTCGATCTCATAAAAATCAGAGTCCCGGTGGTGCCCGTTGAGGAGATGGGAGCGCTCGTATTGATGACTGTGACCGGAAAGGATGAGATCGACGCCATAATCCTCGAGAATCGGCAAATAGGATTCACGGGAGACGAAGTGTTCCCTTTCGTAGTCCGAGTTGTGTGATCCTCGTGTGTAAGGCCCGTGGTGGAAGTAGGCGATGATCCAATCCGCGCGGGTCGATTGGAGGTCGTTTTTGAGCCAATCGGTCATGCCCGCCGGGTCCTCCTCGGAATTGAGGCAGATGAAGTGGATATTGCCGTGATCGAAGGAGTAGTATTTTTCAGTGCCGGAGGAAAAACCTCCACTTTGTCCGTTGGTAGGGAGATCGAAAACGCCGTAATACTGTTTTGTGTAGCCATCGTGATTCCCCATGGTTGGCCAGACGGGGGTGTTTTTGAGGAGCTCGGGGAAGACGTTGAAGAGCCCGTTCTGATACTCGGAGTCGGTTCCGGATTGATAGGCGTTGTCGCCAAGCATGAGCCAGACATCGGTGGGGGTGTCAGCGGTGTAGTCGAGGTAGGCGTCTTTGACATCGAGGGCTCCCTGCCCGGGAGAACCGGAGTCGCCCACAACCCAGATGCGTGTTTTGGCGGGAGTGCCGGGTCGGGGCGGGGTGGTGAAAAATTGATCGAGATCGCCGGCGGGGGCGGAGGAATGATCTGACGCGATTTGGTAATAGTATTTGGTGGCCGGATTGAGGCCGGCAATTGTGACCGTGTGATCGGTGATGATGCCGTTGAGATCGGGGCGGGTGGAAAAGATGAGGGGAGCGGGGTCACTGGTGCCGGAGATGACCTGGTCAAGATTGGCCGGGTCCTGGCCGAATCTCAGCAACGTTTCGCCCGGGTTGCGGGTGCGCCACTTGACCGTCATCGAGGTGGGGGCTGCTTTTTGAAGGAAAGGACGTCGCATGATCTGCGGGTAGATTTGAAACGATCCCACGGTGACGTCGGTCTTGCCAAGTGCATCGGTGGCGAGGAATTCATAGCGGTAGGTTCCTCCCTCGATGAATTCCGGAAAAGAGATCTGGTGATTGGTCTTGAGTTCGGAATCTTCGATCACCTGGTCCAGCGGGAAAGGATCGAGACCAAATCGGACCCGGGTCCTCGCGGGTTGAGAGGTTGTCCACGAGATGTTGAGGGTGGTGAAGTCGAGATACTGGTAGGTGGGGGGACCATTGGAGAATTTCCCGGGAATGCCGCGGAGTTCAAACTCACCTCCCAAATAGCCATTGTTTTCGAAGTGGTAGGGATGGAGAGAGATCGCGAGAAGATTGGGACCGGGTTTGAGGGCGATTTCCCGGGGGAACTTTTTTGAAAAGTTTCCGGTGTCTGCCGAGCTGGAATTGGCGAAGTGGTTCCACGAGCCCGGAGCGGGATTTGTGGTCATGGCCAGGGAAATGAGAGGCTGTCCGTTCAGGTAGGCGAGGAAGCCGCCATAGATGATGCCATCGAGGCTGAGGGAGTGGTAGCCGTTATCGCCCCCATCGATTTCCTTGAGGAGCCAAACGGGACGAACTTTGGAGTTGATGGTTTGGAAAAGGGTTTCTCCAACACGAAGGTGGAGGCCTTGGGAGACGAAGGGGGAGGACTTTAGGGGAGTGAAGGCGGGGCCGTTGTAGGAAGCGGGATCATACCAGGTGGAGAGGAAATCGGAGTCAGTGGTGGCAGGGTCCGCGAAGGCTCCTTCAGCGATGCTTTCCAGGACCGACCAGCCGGAACTCCGGCGCCCGAGGAGGATGGGGTCGGGGGTGCGAAAGGAAGTCAGGAGGGGTGGGGAAAAGCTGTCGCCGGAGGGGTCGAGGGCTTCGAGGAAATAGGTGGTTGAGGGTTCAAGGTCGGGGAGGCTCAAGGTGTGGTCGCGACGATCTCCCGGGATTTGAATTTCCTGCTCAAGATCCATGGGGGATCTCCCCCAGCGAACCCGGGTGGTTTGGGGGGCGGCAGTTGCCCAATTGAGGTCGGCCGAATTTGACGTGATTTTGAGGGCTGCTGGGAGTGAATTTGTTTGCTCCAGGGGTGTTCCAAGCAATCCGAGGTCGAAGACATCGTTGTCGGAAGCATGGGAGAGGTGCATTTGAACGGCGATCAGATTTGGGCCGGGGGGTAAAATGAGATTTGAAGGGAGCGGGATTTCCGAACCCCGACGGTAACGTCCCTTGGACTGTGCCCAGATCGCCTGGTTGGAGACATGCGTGTAGGTCTCGCCGATTTTGTTTCCGTTCAGGAAGACGGTGATCGAGGTGTCACCATTGCTGGTGAGTTCGAGCTGGTGAAAACCGGTTGCACCCCCATCGATTTCCTTGAGAAACCAGACCGCGCCGGGCTGGGTGATTGTGGTGGCGGAATTTGAGAGTGGCGGACCAAAGGGGGCGGGGGACGGCGGGGAGAAGGCCGGACCATCGTAGGTGGTATTGCCAGGGAAGGAACCGATGCTTTGGGTGGACCAGGTTTGATAGAAGTCGGGATCAAGGGTGGCCGGGTCGATGGTGTTGTTGGTTGCGGGGTCGCGGGGGTTGAGATAGGCCCAATGGCTTGCGAAGGGGATGACTGCTTTCTTGGGGACGATGAAGCTATTGATTGAGGGCGGATCATAAGAATCGCCGTTGGCTTTGAGGATTTCGTAGTAGAGTCGCTCGCCGGAGGGGGGATTGGGAATTTGAACCTGGTGGATTTGTTTGGAGTCGGGAGAGGTGATGGAACCGGTCAGTTCATTCCGGGTGGGGCCATAGCGAAGTGATGAGCCTGATGGGGAGGCTGTGAACCATTGGATGGTGGTGAACGAATCGTGGTGGGCGGGGGCGGCAAGTGGGATCATTTCTGATAACCCGGTGACTCCGGTGAGTGCCATCTCAAAGTCCAGCGAAGCGTTGTTTTGGTTGTAAGGGTGGAGGGAAATGGCGAGGACATTTTTACCAGGGAGGAGGAAGCCGGGCTTCCTGCTTGTCTCACGCAATTGATCCTCCCAATAGTGGTCCCAGTGGCTTCCTGGTCGCTTGATGCCAAGACTATCGAGGAGGAGCTCCCCATTGAGATAGAGTCGGTAGGTCCGAAAGCTGGTAATATCGAAATCGAGTGATTGGGCACCATTTGAAGGGCCGGTGATTTCTTTGACGAGGTAGATGGCACCACTGCGGTTTTCGCCGGGGTTTGTGAGGACCGTGCCGTTGGTTCCGGCGTCCGCCCCGGAAACGTGAAAGGGCGCGGTTTGGTTCGGGGTGAACGCAGGGCCGTCGTAGGCACTTTCCGGCATTCCAAGTGTCATCCAGGTCGTGTTGAAGTCGGGATCGCCAAGGGCCGGGTCGATTCCGAGGTTTTCGTCGTCGAGCGAATGGAGGACCTGCCAGCCGGAAGATTTTTTTTCAATAAAAGTGGAGTCCGGGGTGGTGATGTGTCCGGTGACGGGATCGGGGAAAGAAGAGCCATCACTGCGGAGAATTTCATAGAAGTAAGTCGTGCTTTCCTTGAGGCCGGTGACTTCGAAATGGTGGAAGACACGGTTGCCAGGAACGTGATGGACTTCGGGGTGGGTGCGATTGGTGCCGAAGCGAAGGCGGGTGGGTTCGAGACTCCCGGTGAGGTAGGAGAGGTTGAAGGTCTTTCCGGAAAGGTTTTCTTTCAGGTCCCGGATTTCCGGCAATTGTTTTTTTGATCCTTTCAGTTCGGCTGAAAAACCAAGGGCGGAGAGGTTGGTTTCGGAACTGTGCACCGAAATGGCGAGAAGGTTGGGCCCGGGATTCAAGATGGGGTGCCTGCCGATTAAAAAGCTGATGTTCTGACTGTGCGCCTGCCCCCGGGATTGACCGTGTGAGATCCAGGTGTCACCAGCGGGAGCACCAAAAGTGCGCCCGATCAGTTCTCCGTTTAGGTAGATGAAGCTGTCATCACGAACACGAACGGAGAGGTCGAGATCGTCATAGCCGTCGAAGCCACCATCGATGGTTTTGAGCAGCCAAAGAGTGTGTCCTTGTCCCCCGGAAGGAGGGTCGAGCTCGAGGCCGGCGTTTGGGAAATCGGTGGCCGTTCCGTAGTGGATGGGGGTGGAAGCAGGAGAGAATGCAGGGCCATCGTAAGGAGTGGCGGAGAAGGGAGGGGTGCCAAAACCAGGAGGGGTGTGGGCGAACCATGTTTGGTTGAAGTCGGGATCGGAGAGAGCGGGATCAATGTCATTGCCTCCGGCATCACGAACCTGGAGGAAGTGCCATCCTGTGTTTTCGTGGCTGAAGAGGGTGTCTTTTGGGATCTCGATTGTTTCCGCGGTGGTGATGCCAACCGGGGTGTTGCTTTCCCAAACCTGACGATCCGGTTTGAGGATTTCGTATCTGATGGTGGATCCCGCAGGGAAATCCCGGGTGAAGTGGTGGTTCCGATGGTCGGCGTCACTTTCGAAAATCCGGGTGGTGCCGTCGGTGAAGTTCCTGATCTTCACGAGGGTTTTTTGAGGAGAGGAAGTGGCCCAACGGAGATGGAGATGGTTCCCGATCAGGTTTCTGACGACAGGGGTGATCGGAACGATGCCGGGCTCGCCGGTGATTTCGATTTTGAGGCCGAAGTCTTCGGTTTCTTCCGGAGCGCGGGCGACGGCAATGGCGAGGAGATTGGGGCCGGGTTTGAGGATCTTTTTTTCGGCGGGAAATAAATGGAGAGGGAGTTCCAGAAAAGTGGTTCCGTCGCCGGGAGATCTGATTCCAATGTCACCGTAGAGTCGGGGGACGATGTTGGGGGAGAACATCAGGAGCTGGCCGTTCAAGTAGATGATCGCTCCGTCGCGGGCGAGCATCTTGATCCCGAGGTTTTGATAACCGAGGTCGCCACCATCGATCACTTTCATGAAGTAGCCATTGTTCCAGGTGGCCCCGGCAGGTAGATCCAGAGGTGTTCCCTCCTGGATGCCCGGGACGGTTCCGGCTAAAAAGGGAGCCTGTTGATTCGTTTGAAAAGTGGGGCCGTCGTAAGCGAGTGGGCTGAAGTAGCTTTCAAAACTTTGATCGAGCCAGGTTTGCCAAAAATCGGGGTCCGCAAGAGTGGGGTCGATTTGCTGGTTGGTGCCATCAAGGGAACGGGTGAATGCCCAGCCGGAGGCATCGGAGGCCAGAAGGACCTGCCGCTGGGCGGGTGAAGTCGAAACGAGGATCAAAAGAAGGATGGGGAACAAGAGGAGTTTCATTTCCGAAGAGTGGTTTTGATTTTTGAGGCGAGCTCTTTGAGGTCGCGGTTTTCCTGAAGGCGGGCCGGGAGTTGTTGATAGGCCTTGCGTGCCGAGACGAGTGCCTGGCGGGAGCGGCTTTGGTGATCGTAATGAGCCCAAATCAGGGATTCCTCGTAGTTGAGTTTGACGAGGAGGTTTGGGTAGAGGAGTTTGAGGGCTTGAAAGGTCTTTTGGGCAGATTCCAAATCCAGGCCGGCGAGGAGCACGTGGGTGCGGAGGTGGTGGAGCTGGATCGATTTCGGGAAATGACCGAGTCCGGCTTTGAGGAATTCACGGGTGGTTGCCAGATTCCGGGTGTCGAGGGCTGCTTCCGCGGCGAGAGCGTAATCATGCATGTTCGGCTTGTCGGCCTTTTTTAAGTAAAGACGCCAGGGCTCGATGGAATGGGCCGGGGAAGCTAGGAGGGCTTGTTCCCGAAAAGCGTGGTGGACCGGATTGGTTTGCAAGCGGAAGTAGGTTTCGAGCGCTTTTATGGCAAGAGATGGTCGGCCGGATTTCCGTTCGAATTGAGCGAGTTTTAGGAATGCCGGAGGGTGGAGGGGTTTGATGCGGGTCGCCTGGCGAAGATCGGCGAGGGCGGCTTTTGAGTCGCGATGGCTGTGATGGAGGTCGGCGCGGGTGAGCCAGAGCTTGGGATCATTCGGCGTGGCCGCGATTTGGGTGGAGATTTTTGCGATTTGTTCATCAAGCTCCCCATGTCCAATCACCCGGGTGACTTGAAAGACGAACAGGAACAGATATCGCATTGCCTCCAGATTAGGGAGGCAGATTCAGCAAACAAATAAAAATTCAGCACAATCAAAAAGCGAGGGCGGACGGGCGTAAAAAGAATTCCGCCGCCGTCAAGATCCTCAAGGCTGCCGCTGCGGAAGCGCTCAAAACGAGA
>CALFSW010000334.1 GCA_937916505.1 uncultured Verrucomicrobiales bacterium
AAATAATTTAATGAAAATCAAATCACTGGGCTTGAGCCTGATTGGGGCCTTTTGCGGCCTCGCTGCTGCAACGGAAATCAAAATTTCCGTGATCGATACCCATGTTCACCTTTGGCAGCTTGACCGACCCGAGGGGATCTATTGGATCAAGAAAGACAACAAGACGCTCTACCGCTCCTTCATGCCCGCGGACCATGAACCCATCGCAAAAGCAAACGGGGTCGATGGAGTCATCATCGTCCAAGCCGGGCAGCATCTTCCCGACAACCAATGGAATCTCGATGTCACCGCCCACAATCAATCCCTTTATCGCGGCGTGGTGGGAAACCTTTCCCAGGTCATCGGCACGGATGGCTTTCAACCACTGTTTGAGAAGCTTTGTAATGACCCACGCTACCTTGGCTACCGGCTTTCAGGTCGCACGGATGAGAAACCGGACGAGGACTTTTATCGTGACTTAAAAACAACGGCGGAGCACGGAAAGACGGTCGATTTTCTCATCGGAAACTACTCGCTTGAAGAGGTCGCGGCGATTGCGAAGCGGGTTCCAAATTTGAAAATCATTCTCGATCACTTCGGTGGTGTTGTCCTGGATGGTCGGCCGCTTGACTCCGCCTGGGTGAACAAATTTCGAGCCGTCGCAGCCCATCCAAACGTCTCCTGTAAGGTTTCGGCACTCTTCGGACGGGTGAAGCAACAGCCCGCCCCACAGAATCCTGACTTCTATAAAGCGATCCTCGACCTGGCCTTCGAGTGCTTCGGGGAAGACCGTCTCGTCTTTGGAAGCGACTGGCCGGTCACCCGGACCACCGGCGATTACGCGGCGGTCTTGAAACTGACCCGGGCCTACTTCGACGAAAAAGGCGGGGATATTTCGAAGAAGGTTTTTTCGTCGAATGCTGAGAAATTCTACCTCGCAAAGACGACTCGAATCGAAAAAGGGAACAAGTCACTCCCGTTGCCGGGAGAGTCGTTCAAAGTCAATGGCAGGGACGCCTTCATCATTCTTCCTGAAAAGGTTGGAAAGACGACCCCGTGGATTTGGTATGCCCCAACTTTAAACGGGCTGCCGGCAAAATCCGAAGTCTGGATGTTCGAGCGCTTTCTCGCCCAGGGAGTGGCCATCGCTGGAATTGATGTCGGCGAATCCTACGGAAGTCCGGATGGAAGAAAGTCATTTTCCGAACTCTACGATTACCTCGTTGAAAAGCGTGGCTTTTCCAACAAACCCTGTCTCCTCGCGCGGAGCCGGGGCGGGCTCATGCTCTACAATTGGGCAACGGAAAACCCCACCAAGGTCGGGGGTGTTGTCGGAATTTATCCGGTTTGTAATCTTGAGAGCTATCCCGGTTTGGCCAAGGCAGCGGGAGCTTACAAAATGACTGCGGACGAACTGAAATCAAAATTACACGCCCACAATCCCATCGAGCGTCTTAAGTTTTTAGCCGAAGCCAAGGTCCCCGTTTTTCACCTTCAAGGAGATAGCGACACCGTCGTCCCCCACGAAAAAAACACCGCCATCCTTGCGGAACGCTACCGGAAATTCGGAGGCCCCATTGACGTCGAAGTGATCAAAGGACAGGGCCACAACATGTGGCGGGGCTGGTTTGAGTCCGAACGTCTCACCAACTTCGCCATCGCCCGGGCTCTCGGCAAAGACATTCCAAAGAAGAAATAGGCGAATTAAAAAAGGAAGAAACAAACGAACGGTCGCGTCGAAGCTCGAGGCCCCTTGAACTCCTACCCTTTAACGGGTACGTCAGATGGTGACCAAAAATTGGCCCCTTCTTGATTTTAAGTGCAACATTCGGACGGTTTCATCCGTTTTTCGATGAACCTTTAAAGACGTACAAAGTAGAAAAAAGATCACGATGAAAACTGGTAAAAATACCCCCTTTGGTTTGGCAATAGCACTGATGGCAACTCCTCTTGTCCAAGGTGAACTTATTTTGTTGGAGCAATTTGACTACGAAGGAGTTGACACCCCGCTCAATGGATTTGAGGGAGGTCTGGGCTTTGACGGAGCCTGGGAAGTGACGGGCTGGGGGAAAACCTATGACATTGGAAGGACCGCCTACGCTGTCGGTGATTCCAGCCTGATCGTAAACGATCGCGGCGGTTTGGATCTTGAGGGGCATCCTTCAGCTGGCAGCGCCTTGGGCCGATTTGGAACCCAGGGACAAAAGGAGGTTCATCGGGAGCTGACGGCAGAGGCCCAGGCTGCTCTCACCGCGAATGATTCCACCATTTGGTTCAGTGTTTTGGCTACTGCTCCCGGAAACGTCCATAAATATGGAACCTTGATCTTTGGCACCGATCCTTTGGTGGCCATGCAGGGAAGCACCGAAAATGGCAACCTAAGCTCCGCAAAAGGTCAGGCTTTCGGCGTCGGATTCCGAAGTGGCAGCGGTGGCTCCCCTACGGCAGGCTCCGGAAGTCCCAACGCCGTGGCCTTTGTCAATTCGGTCAACTCGACCGTGGTCGAAGGAACTTATATTCCCCCCTTGGTTGAGGGCGCGTCTCATCACGATGTTTCGCTGATTGTTGGAAAAATCAATTGGAAGGCCAATGGCACCGAAGACGAGTTATTTCTCTTCAATATCGTGCCGGGCGTTTCTTCCGAGCCCGCTGACGCTGATGCCAT
>CALFSW010000335.1 GCA_937916505.1 uncultured Verrucomicrobiales bacterium
CGTACGCACGGTTCTGTGAGAGGACGCCCCCCACGGGGGGCTCCTACTCGACCTTTTTTTGTAGTGCTTGAGCGACAAGTCGTCGTTGATCTTCTGTAGACCGATCCCGAGTTTGATGCATTTCCTTCCCAGGTGCTGTTCGCGGCCGAGGACTTTGATTTTTGAAAGGTAGGGGGTGGCCACCGGGTGGAAGGGCATGACGACGGTTTCGCCGTTTTTAAGGGGCATGCTGCGGATTTGCAGGAGGCCGCTAAAAAGATCGAGCGAGTGAGGGTAGTCGAAGGTCGTTGTCTTGATCTTCGTGACCCCATTTTCGACGTCTTTCTCGGTTCCGCTGACTCCTTTGGAAGTGAAACGATAACTCAGGTAATCGATCTCATTTCTCTCCTTTTCCGTTCCCACAAACATAATGGGACGAAGGGTCTTCGGATTCAAAAAACTCGTGTAGTTGAATTTGTATGGAAAGAGGGCATGGGCCCAGCCGGTGCTTCCGCCATATGAGCGGACAATGAAATGTTTGGGATAGCGGGGGTCCTTTTCACCAAAGAGAATGTCAAAGCTGCCCGCTTTCAACCGTCCATTCCAGGTCATCGCATAGGTCAGTTTGGTTGGAGTGATTTTCTTGAGGGGCGCGTTTTTCGGAATGGTCACTTCTTTCAACCAATGGGGGGCGGCGTTGACCGGAAAGGCCAGGGCGAGGGAAAATATCCATGCTTTCATCTGTCATGGTAGACCGGAAAACCCTTTGATTTATTCAAATTCGACTCTCCTTGATCAATTGAGCAGTAAAAAGGCGTGACGATCCGGCTAAGCGGCCTAAAACGGTCCCAGCGCATGGGTAAAAAGGTCACTTACCAGGAAGCAGGAGTTGATACCAGGGCCGCCGCGGCTTTGGTCAACGAGATAAAGGCAGACGTCTCTCGAACTCAAAAACGGCGGCAGCTTCACAACTCATTTGGTCTCTTTGCGGCGGCCTTTGATTTGAGTGAATACCAAAACCCTGTCATCGTCACCGGATGTGACGGGGTCGGGACCAAGCTGGAGCTACTTTTGGAGCACGGGATGGAGGCTGAAGCAGGAAAGGATCTCGTCGCGATGAGTGTCAACGACATCATCACGACCGGTGGCGACCCGCTCCTCTTCCTCGACTACATTGGAATCGAAAAACTCCAGCCGGAACGAATCAAGCAATTGATTTCCGGAATGTGTGATTATCTCGAGGATTGCGGATGCATCCTTGCCGGTGGGGAAACCGCTGAGATGCCGGGTTTGGTGCCTCCCGACGTCGTGGAGCTCTCCGGTTTCTGTATCGGGGCGGTCGAAAAGGAAGATCTCATTCAACCGGATACGATCAAGGAGGGTGATGTCCTTGTGGGATACCGTTCGGATGGCTTTCATGCAAATGGCTGGAGCCTTTGCCGGCGTATTTTGGCGGAACACGGCGCGGAATTCAAGGAGGAGGAGATTCAAGCGATGCTCGCTCCAACCCGTCTCTATCACGATGTCACCAATGCCTTTAAACAGGACGGAATTCGCGCCAAGGCTTTTGCCCATATCACGGGTGGGGGGCTGCCCGAGAATCTCGAGCGACTCTTCCGCGGAATGGGGGCGGATTTAACCATTCCCTATTGGGAGAATGATCCTGTCCAAAAAATTCTGGCCCACAGCGATCCGGAGGATCGCTTCAATGCCTTCAACATGGGCATCGGCTGGGTCGGAATCGTGGCTGCGGAGAAGGCTGATGCCGCGTGTGCGAGCGGGCCGGGTGGCATTGTCTTGGGTGAAATTCGTGCGGGCGATGGTGTCACGGTGACCGTTCAATCCTAGCTCTCAAAAAAAATACATGAGTGATCCTCTCACCCACGAATGCGGCATTGCCGTGGTTCGCCTCAAAAAGCCGCTGGCCTATTTTCAGGATAAATATGGATCAGCACTTTGGGGGTTCAATAAACTCTTTCTCCTGATGGAGAAGCAGCACAATCGGGGGCAGGACGGAGTTGGAATCGGCTGTGCCAAGATCGGGATGCCGGCAGGTCAGCCTTATATTTTCCGACGGCGCGATTCCAAGAAAGACTCACTCGCCTCACTTTTTCGCACTGAGCTCAAGAAACTCAGCAAGAAGCAACGGAAGGGACAAATCGACGAGCATGACCCCGATGATCTTCGCCGCCGCTTTGATTTCGCCGGTGATGTCTACATGGGGCACCTCCGTTACGGAACTTCCGGCCAGTTTGATAACGGATCGTGTCATCCTTACCTGCGCCGCAGCAATTGGCCGACACGGACATTAATGGTGATGGGTAATTTTAACATGACCAACACCAATGAGCTCAACGAACGTATGATGGATCGGGGTCAGCATCCTGTCTTTGGCACCGACACCCAGACCGTTCTGGAGGAGATCGGCTTCCATCTTGACGAAGCCCATACCGATATCTATCGCGAATTACGTGACGAGGGCATTGCCGGAGATCACACCGCGGAACAAATCTCGGCCCGGCTCAATCTGGCCCACATTGTCGCCGAGTCTGCCAAAGGTTGGGATGGCGGATATTGCATTTCGGGCGTCGTCGGGAATGGCGATCTTTTCGTCATGCGGGACCCGCATGGCATTCGCCCCTGTCACTACTATGAGACGGATGAGATGATCGCGTTTGCCAGCGAGCGCGTTCCCCTGATGACGGTGTTTGAAGCCGAGCAGGATGATGTCAAGGCGCTCGATCCCGGCACGGTGATGACCATTAAAAACAACGGTGATCACAACTCGGAACGTTTTGCTCCCGTTGTTGAGCCAAAACCCTGCTCCTTTGAGCGCATTTATTTTTCCCGGGGAAACGATCCCGAGATCTATCTGGAACGGAAGGCAATGGGAGCGGCTCTCGTTGAGCAGATTGTTGAGTCAATCGATCACGACTTTAAAGATTCCGTCTTCTCCTTCGTCCCGAATACCGCTGAGACGGCCTATTATGGCTTAATGGATGGGCTCCGCTTGTATCGCCGCAAGATGGTTCGCGACAACCTCCTGGCGAGCCTGAGGGCAGGGGAGTTGGACGAGGCCAAGCTCGATGATTTGGTCATGAGAAATTGGCCCGTGGGTGAGAAGATTGCCCACAAGGACATCAAACTCCGGACCTTCATTTCGCAGGAGAGCGGACGAAACCAGCTGGTATCCCACGTTTATGACATTTCCTACGGCGTCGTTCCGGTTGGTGGGAATCTCGTCGTGCTCGACGACTCAATCGTCAGGGGAACCACCCTCAAGCAATCCATCTTGAAAATCCTGGCCCGCACAAAGCCGGGCAAGATCGTAATCTGCTCCACCGCCCCCCAGATTCGCTATCCGGACTGCTACGGCATCGACATGTCGGAAATGGGCAAGTTCATTGCCTTCCAGGCCACCATCAATCTGATCAACCGGGCCGGGAACACCACCTTGATTGAGGAAGTCTATCAGGATTGCCTTGTTGAAATGGAGAAACCCCGTGAGGAGCGCAAAAATGCCGTGAAGAAGCTCTATGCCGGTTTCACCGATGAAGAAATTTCCGCTGAGATCGCCGCCATCGTCTATCCCGAGGATATCGATTGGCATGGCGGGGTCGAGGTGATCTACCAAACGGTTGAAAATCTCCACAAGTCAATCAATGCCGAGTCATCCGGTGATTGGTATTTCACGGGGGACTACCCAACCGTTGGGGGTTACTCCGTTGTCAATCAGGCCTTCATGCACTGGCGCGAAGGGAAAACCGGACGAAGCTACGATTTGGCGCTCTAGTTTTCTTTCTGCGCCAGCCAGTCTTTTTTAACGACCATCGCGGTGGCGAAAGCGGCCATCCCTTCTTTGCGGCCGACGAAGCCCATTGTTTCATTCGTGGTGGCTTTGATCCCGATTGCCTCGGGAGCAATCCCAAGGGATTTGGCGATGTTCACTTTCATCGCCGCAGCATGAGGCAGAACCCTGGGGGCTTCCGCGACGAGCGAGGAGTCGACATTCATCAACTGATAGCCCTTCTCTTCACAAAGGGCGGCACACTTCTCCAGAATGCGCAGGGAGCAGATGTCCTTGCACGAAGCCTCTCCGGGCGGGAAGTAATACCCGATGTCCGGGAGCCCTAGGGCTCCCAGGATGGCATCGGCGATGGCGTGGCTGAGAACATCCGCGTCGGAGTGGCCATCCAGTCCGTGGGTGTGGGGGATCTCCACCCCACCCAGAATGAGGGGGCGGCCTTTTGCAAATTGGTGGACGTCGTATCCGATGCCTGAACGAATCATAAAATTTCTTCGATGGGGATTCTTCCGTTGGTCGCCACGATGGAGTAAACATCGGGATTATTTTCGTGGGGGACAAGATCAACATGTCCTCCGGTTGCTTCGATCATCAGTTGGCCCGCGGCGATGTCCCAGAGCGAGATCCTCGACTCGATGTAAGCATCCAGTCGCCCGCAGGCAATGTAGGCCATTCCAAGCGCGGCCGAGCCCATCATGCGCATTTTACGCGCTTTGAGTGATCCTTTTTTGAAACGCACCAGACCGGTTTTGAGAGCCTCCTCATCCTTGCCGCAACCCACGAAGAGAATGGCTTCTTCCAGTTTCTCGCGCTTGCTCACCGTCACCGGGTTGCCATTGAGTTGCGGTTGGCCGCCCTTTTCGACGGTCCAGAGCTCGTTGACCATGGGGTCGTAGATGACTCCGAGGACCAGTTCCCCGTCCACCCGCTTTGCGATCGAGATGCAGAAGTGGGGGATGCTGTAGAAAAAGTTCACCGTCCCGTCGATGGGGTCGACAATCCACTGATGATTGGATGATTGATCGCCGGCCAGTCCCTCTTCGCCATAAATCGCGTGCCCCGGATGCTGGTCCAAAATGATCCCGGTGATGAGGTCCTGGGATTCCTTATCGAGAGCGAGCTTCAAGTCGTGGTGAAGGGCCTCGTCGACATGCTTGGGTTGATTGAAATTTTCGCGGAGGAGCTTTCCGGTTTCCTGGGCGGCGTGGACGGCAGTTTCTAATTCGGTCACAGAGGGATCATGAAGGACTTTCAATCACTTGAGAAGCTTTTCGACTATCGGACGCACTCCGTCAGTGATCCGGAAATTCGCGACAACGCTTGCGATAGTTCCAAGTGTATCAGGTCTTTTTCAAGGCAATGAATCACGGGTCAAAGTTCTTCAATGACCTCCATCAGATGGTAAGCAAGGTGCTCCTTGCTGTCTTGTGGAAGTGCTTTTGAATGCCCGGGGTAGACGAGGGTGACTTCGTTTTCGGAGGAGTCGAAGCCGATGTCTTTGCGCGAGACGTCATTGGCCACAATGAGATTGCATCCCTTGCGAAGACATTTTCCGCGGGCATTTTCCTCAACGTTTTCAGTTTCAGCGGCAAACCCAACGAGGGTCCCTTTGAAATCCATCACGCTCCGGGCCGAGCCCAGGATGTCCTTGGTTCGCTTGAGGGTCAGGGTCATTTCGGCGCCGGCTTTCTTGAGCTTCTGTCCGGCCACCTCGGTGGGCGTGTAGTCGGCGACCGCGGCCGCTAAGATCGCGATGTCATGACGCCCAATCTGGGATTCAACAGCCTGATACATGTCGGCGGCGCTTTCGATGGGGATAAAGTCGACTCCTTCGGGGATTCCCAGCGAGGTTGGGCCGGAGATCAAAAGGACCGAGTGGCCCCGCTTTGCCGCAGCCGCGGCGAGGGCATACCCCATTTTCCCCGAAGACCGATTGGTGAGGTAGCGGACGGGATCGATGGGTTCCACGGTGGGACCGGCGGTGATCAGAACCTTCATGAGTAGCCATGAGACACCAAGCCGGGCGAAATTCCAAACCATTCACCACAAGCCGGTGATTTCCTTTGTGAAATAGGGTTGCTAATTAGGTGCCGGGGTGATTTCTTTTCGCCGCTGCGCGCGTGGCGGAATTGGTAGACGCGCATGATTCAGGTTCATGTGGGGGCAACCCCGTGGAGGTTCGATTCCTCTCGCGCGCACCATTTTTTTTACCCGGACATCGGGGTTTTTACGTGATTGGATTATCCGAGGGATCGATCGACTGGGAGCTGATTCTCGCTTCAGGCTCTCCCCGACGGCGTGAGCTGCTCTCAGCGACAGGACTTTCCTTTCAAATCATCTCACCTGATGTCGAGGAGCTATCGGGTGGTGATTTATCGCCTCGGGATTTGGCCCTCACAAATGCCCGCTTGAAGTGCATGGCGGTTTCGTTGGAACAGCCCCAGGCGATGGTGATCGGGGCGGACACCGTGGTTGCGCTTGGAGGAAAGATTTTCGGGAAGCCCGCCGATCTCAAGGAGGCCGCCGGGAATCTGCGTCAATTCAGCGGGCGCGTGCATGAAGTTCATACGGGAGTCGTGCTTTCCTACGGGGAGAAGCGCGCGGAGTTTGTGGGGACATCCTTCGTGAAGTTCAGGAAGTTAAGGGATCCCGATATCGGAGATTACCTCTCAAAGGTTTATGTCCTCGATAAAGCGGGCGGGTATGCCGCGCAGGAACATCGCGAGCTCATCATCGAAAAATTCGAAGGGGATTATGACAACATCGTAGGCCTTCCGATCTCCTTGGTTCTGGACCAACTGGAGCGGATGGGCTTTCCTGTGCCCGCAAAGGACTCATGAGCGATCAGCCACCACGTTATCCTCTCATCTTGAATCCCAAGGCCAGGAGTGAGAAAGGGCGCCGTGCGCTCAAGTTCATCATGGCAAATGCGACCCGATTTACGATTTACGCAACGCGCAGCCGGGAAGAGGCCATTGATTTGGCAAAGAAATTTGCGGACGAGGGAGAGGATCTCGTCATCGCGGCAGGAGGAGACGGGTCCCTCAATGCGGTCATTGAGGGACTGGCCGGATCGAAAACCGCGTTGGGTGTCTTTCCAACCGGGACGATGAATGTTTTTGCCCGTGAAATGGGGATTCCCTACGACAAGCTGAAAAATGCGATGGAGGTGATCGATGGCGGGCATCGCGAGGAGGTGGATCTTTTTGCGATGAACGGGGCTCCTTTTGTTCAAATGGCCGGGGTGGGTTTTGATGCCCAGGTCATCGAGGAAACGAGCTGGGAGAGTAAGAAACGGCTCGGGCCTCTGGCCTACCTTTTAGCGGCGACAAAGGTCATCAGGGCCAAGCCTCCGACCTTGAAAGTGAAATTTGCGGACGGTCGGGAGATGGTGGCGGCGGCGCTCCTGGTGGGGAACGGATCGCTGTATGGGGGGCAATTCCCACTTTTTAAAAATGCCTCGAACACCGACAATCTTCTGGATGTCATCGTTTTCAAGGAGGCGGGGTATCAATTGGTGAAGGACTGTTTGTCCGGACTGGTCAAAGGGGGAATTGACGCCCATTCCCATGGGGATTCGGTGGAGTATGTCCAGGCCGCAGGCTTGAAAGTGACCTGCGATGAAGAGATACCGGTCGAAGTGGACGGCGAGCTTTGGGGCCGGTCAAGCGAGATCGACTTTCTCCCGACCGGTAAGACTTTGCGGGTTTTTGCTCCCCTGGAGCCCAAAGTGAAACTCCGCTATGCCTTGTTGAAGATGCTTTCTCCCTGGCGGGACTAAGAAACTGCGGTGATGAGCCGTTGAAGTTTTCAGAGAAATGTCAAAACGCCCTGTGATCATTACCCCGAAACTGATTCGGCGTTACAACTTCCGCTGTGTCGGAAGAATTTTTCTTTGGGCGCTTGGGGCTGCGGCCGTTTTCATGGTCATCTTTCTTTTTGTCTGGGTGATGGCCAGTGCGGTGACCCGCGAGAAAGCACTGACTTCGCCGATCATCGTCGTTGCCTCGTTGGCAGGGATTGGGGCATTCGTGGCCGGTCATTGGCATCTCAAAAAACAGGGCCCACAGGACTGGGAACGAATCGCCCAAAAGCCGGATTGCAAACCGGGAATGAGATTGTCACGAATGAGCAATCAGGAATACGGGCAGATCGGGCAGGGGTTCCTTGCGCTCATCCTTGCCGGGCCGGATTGGCTCGGGCGGATTTACGAGGAGTGGCGGGCCGTCATTCCCGCAACTGAAGATGTGGCGGAGCGTCTTGAGAACCTGAGACAACATTTTGCGGCACGCGATGCCTGGGTTCCGATGAAGGACTTTCAGGCCCACGAGGACGGGATCTACCTCCTCGCCAAACTGGACATTCTCGCCATCCGGGAACTCCTGGGCGAGTGGCATTTTCATGTCACCGTTCAGGGCTCGGCCAGGCCTTCCACCAAGGTCGATCTTAAAGTGTGAAGATCGTTTTGGATTGGGATTGGACGCCAGCTCTGTTAGGATTCCGGTAATCAATAAAGCACTATGAACACGAAATTCTTTCAACGGGGCTTTCTCTTGTTTTTTCTTTTGGGATTCCTGGCCAGGGCCGATGAACCTCTTGGAGAAGAATCGGCGCGAGCGGAAGTGGCCGATGTCAGTAAGGCCGGGGATGGTCCGCTGAGAATCAGGGTGTTTTATGAAAGCCCGCTTGGGGTCTCGGAGAGGAGCTTCGACGATGCCGATCTCTGGATCACCAATGCAGAGGGCTTCCACTCCGGGGTGACTTTTGTGGAATCGAATACCGTGATTCCCTTGCCGGGGCCGAACGGAGAGATTCCTCCTGTCCCTTGTGCGATTGCGATCTACGAATTGGCTGCGCCGGATGACGGGTGGTCCGAACGAGACAATGGTGAATACACCGTGATGCTGGCCGGCGAAGAAATCGCCAAAAACGACGGCTCTCATTTTGCTCTCGCCCTCGCCGGGACCTTCAAGGTGGCGATCGGAGAGAAGAAGGGGACCGTGTCGGCAATCTCCGGGGGGATTTCGGTGGAAACCTTCGCCACTCCCGGTGTTCCGGGGGGAGATGTTTTTGAGTTGGCGGTCGCGACCCTGACGGTGACGTTTCCCCATCCGGTTGAGGTGAATTGGAGTGAGCTGCAATTCACCCTGGCGGGAGCATTTTGTCTCGAAGTCGAAGGCTCTCAGCTTGGGGGCCTGGTGCCACAGGTCGTGACTTCCTACTCGCACCGGGTGGAGCTTGGCATGCTGGAACCGGGAAACTACCAGGTCGCTCTCAAATCAGGAAATGAAGGACTTGCAAATGAGAACTTCCGGGTTGGAGGGGGCGGTGGCGGAGGAGGTGACCTGATCAAGGGCCTGCCATCCGCGGTGGAAATCGAGATTGTGGAGCTCCCGACTCTCGGCGTGTTTCCGGCTTTTTCCGCCAAGGTGCGGCTCACCTTCGGCCAGTATGTCGACCACCTCGAGTGGTCCGAAGTGAGCCGGAAGGACGGGACCCTTACATCCGGGATGACGGCTTGGATCGATCCCCGGATATTGATCTTTGCGCCAATGGTGGTCGAGCATGAGATCTTCCTCGGAATGCTGGAGCCCGGGAACTATCGCTATGAACTGACTTCACTGGAGGGGATCATCGGGCGCGCTCCAATCCTCGTGTCGGGAGAGCCGGGCGACCTTCTCCCTCCCGAGGTGACCGTCCGGGGTGCCACCGTGACCGGGACGGGTGATGAGCCTCTGGAATTCTCAGTGGAGTTCTTCGACGAAAGTGAGTTGATGATCGCGGGAATCGAAGCCCAGGTTCTCTTTGCGATGACCCGCCAGGGAGAGATGATCGAGCTTGAACGGACCAGCTTGAATTTCACCGCCGACTTTTCGGCGGGAGCGATTGCGACCTATCGCATGGTGCCGCCGGGCGGGATTTGGGATGCGGAAGACCGGGGGAGGTATCGTCTCATACTGAGCGAGCCGGAATTGGTGGCTGACCGTCTTGGCAATCATCTCATTCAGCCTCTGATTGGCTATGCCAGTGTCGAGATCGAGCCGGATGACCCCGGGCCAAGCGATACAACTGAATTGACGATCGAACACGATGAACTGATCAGCCGTTGGACCGCTTCGGTGCGCCTTTTTGTGTCCGAAGATCTGGCGGCAAGGGATGATTGGTCGGTTGAATGGGGAGAGGCCCGCCCGACCGGTCCGGCCTTTTTCCTCCAGCCTCGATTTGTTCACGCCGGTTCCGATGAGGAAATTGCCTGGATCCCACCTTCCGACCCCACCGGAGCCGGGATGTGGCTCGAGCATGATTACGATTTCGGGCCCATTTCGGGAGGGGACTGGTGGGTGTCCTTGAATTCAAATCTGGGACACTCTGCCAAAGGGCAATTCCTGGCCGGAGATCCGGCCCGCCCCATCGAGCCCTTTGATTTTTGGAACGAGTGGGCGGAGCGTGAGAGCAACATTCCCGACGACCGTCGCTTCTGGGAGTATTGTGTCGGGACCGATCCGGGAGATGCCTCTGATGACCACCTGGGAGATCCCAAACCTGAAATGATCGACGATGAAAACGGATCGAAACATCTGGGGCTTCGCTGCCGGATCGCGAGCGCCGCGATCGATGCCCGGCTGAGCTTTGAAGGATCGACGGATATGACCACGTGGGTCGAGCTCGGGCCGGATGAAGTCGAAGAGGTCGAGCGGATTGTCAGGGAAGATGGCATTGAGGAATTTGTGGTCTCCCTCGTCGATGATGTGGAAACGACAGATTTTCGGTATTTAAGAGTTGTCGCTGAACGCTGGTAGAGACACCCCCAAGCTGATAGAATTCTCCCACCATGATGTTGGGAAAGTTTTTTTTTGTGTCTGTGCTTTTGGGATTCGGGGGGCTCTCGGCCGGAGAGGTTGATCCCTCCCAGAAGGAGTGGTTTCGTAAATACCAGAAACAGGCCAACGCTCCGGAGCCCGGAGAGATGCTGCTGAATACCGATGCCGAACCGGATCTGGCGGTGGGTTTTGTTTCCCTTCTGAATGGGAAGGATCTTTCCAGCTGGGAGAGCAAGGGTGGGAAATCCACGTTTGAATTCAAGGATGGCATCGTGGTTGGAACCTGCGTGCCCGGAGAAGCCAGCACCTATCTTTGCACCAAGAGGGCTGACTACGGTGACTTCGTTTTTAGCTGTGAAATGAAGTGGGAGGAGGATCTCAATTCGGGAGTGATGTTTCGAGCCCGGACCGGAGAGAAGTCCGTCGTCTTTGGGCCCCAGGTCGAGATGGAGGGAGTTAAAAATACCCGTGGATGGTCGGGCGGAGTCTATGGGCAGAGCTGCGGAGGATACTGGTATCCGCTCTGGCTCGGGGAACATGCCGAAGTACGAAAAGCACTCAAGAAAGAGGGCTGGAACCGGGTCACGGTCATGGCAAAGGGAAACACCGTGAAGACCTGGCTAAACGGTGTTCCGGCGGCTCACTGGGTGGGAGATGGAACTTATTCCAAGGGCTACTTTGGCCTCCAGGTTCATCAGGCAAAGAGTGGGAAGGTGCTTTGGCGCGAGCTTAAGGTGAAAGAGTTCGGAAGTGCGAGCGCCCGACTGGAAGAGCTGGATGCCTACTGGACCGAGGTTTCACGCACCGTGAAGGAAGGTGATTTTGACGGCTATGCCGCGACCTGCCACGAGGACGGGATCTTGATTTCGGGGAACAAGGGGACGAGCTACCTCCTCGCCAAGGCACTTCAGGGCTGGAAAAACGAGTTCGATCAAACAAAGGAAGGGACGATGAAGGCGAGCGTTGATTTTCGTTTCTCAAAACGGTGGGGCGATGCCGGCACGGCTCACGAAACAGGAATGTTTCGCTATGCCAGCCAAATGGGTGATGGCGAAGAAAAGGTGACCTACATCCACCTTGAAGCACTTTTGGTGAAGAGAAATGGGTGGAAGGTGCTGATGGAGAAGCAGAAGGGCGAGGGGACAAAGGGGGAGTGGGAGAAGTTGAAGTGATTCTATTTGCGGGAATTGAAGGTGAAGCGTTCGAAGAGAGGGGCGTGACCACCCCGGAGGGCATCGTTGATGACAACGGCTAATCACAAGAGAAAGAAGGAAATGAGCCAATCGAAGTCAAAAATTGAGGAGGGAGTCAGCCTCTTTCCGCTTCGGACCAATCCTTTCCGGCTCGCCTGCAAGACCCCGTCGGCAAACTTCCTCGATCCAATCATCGCGCCGTCCGTAAAATAGCGGACCCGGCATTGAATGACTTTGGAATCCTTCAAATCCCGGGTCTTCTCCTCCGAAAGTCGCGCCAATTCGGCCTCCGCTTTGGCGCGATCCCTTCCTTTGCGAACGGCCACCCAAGCAGGCCCATTCTGTGAAAGGTGCGTCTCAAAAAGTAGCAAACGTCAGCCAGGGTCGAGTGATTGCCAAACAAGATGATTCAGAATCACAAAACCCGGAACCGGTTAGGCGGGTGGTTTCATTCCCCCTTCCCCTCCGGCCGAACGGCGGCTTTAGGGCCCCGCCGAGGTGAGAAAAGGCTTGAAAAACAGCATTTAATTCTTCCCTTAACGAAAGGTTTCGACATCTTGGAAGGGTTGTTGGGACATTTCTACGGCCATTCGATTTAGATTATGGGAAAAGATTGCTCACCGGAGACTATTCTACAGGAAGCCCTGGAGATTGTTGATCCGTCGAAACGGGCCGCCTATCTCGATCGAGCGTGTGATGCTGATGCAGCCCTCCGGGAGGAGATTGAATCGCTTTCAAGGGCGCACTTTGAGGCTGACGCCTTCATGAGCCCAATTGTGAACCAGGTGTGGGAGTTCCCGTCCACCGAGCGCACGGGAACCCGGGTGGGGCACTATCTCCTGGTGGAGAAGATTGCGGAGGGTGGATTCGGAGTGGTCTTCCGGGCGGAGCAGCAGGAACCAGTCAGGCGGATCGTGGCCCTCAAGGTGATCAAGCCGGGGATGGATTCAAAGGAGATCATTTCCCGGTTCGAACTTGAGCGCCAGGCCCTGGCCATGATGGACCACCCGAACATCGCAAAGGTCTACGATGCCGGAACGACAGAGCAAGGACGGCCATTTTTCGCGATGGAGCTGGTGGACGGGGAACCGCTCACTCAGTTCTGCGACGATCAACAACTTGGGATTCGCGAGCGCTTGAAGCTCTTTGCTCAGATTTGTCGTGCGATCCAGCATGCGCACCAGAAGGGGATCATTCATCGCGATCTCAAGCCGAGTAACATCTTGGTGGGAAAAGATGACGATGGGACCCCTTTCCCGAAGGTGATTGACTTTGGCGTGGCCAAGGCGATCTCTCCCGAACTCACACCGGACACCATGATCACCATCCAAGGTCTGATGATGGGGACTCCCCGCTACATGAGCCCCGAGCAGGCCGGATTGACCGCAGCGGATGTTGATACACGGAGCGATATCTATTCGCTGGGTGTCATTCTTTACGAGTTGATGACCGGGAGTGCCCCCCTCTGCGGCAAGAAGATGAGTTCCGCCAGTTTCGACGAAGTAAGGCAGATGATTTGTAAGGATGAACCTGGGACGCCGTCGGATCGGATCAACAGCTTGACCAGAGAGGAGCGCTGCGAAGCTGCCACCGCCAGGCAGATCGAGAACGGTAAACTGCAGCGCCATCTGAAAGGAGATCTCGACTGGATCGTGATGAAGGCCCTCGAGAAGGATCGGGAGCGGCGCTACGACACGGCCCAAGGGCTTGCGGCAGATATACGGTGCTATTTGGAGGGAATGCCGGTGGAGGCGGGCCCACCGGGAGCGGTCTATCGAGCGGGTAAATTTGTCGGCCGAAACCGCTGGCCGGTGGCGGTAAGCGTCTTGGGCGCGCTTGCCCTGTTGGTGGCGGTGTTCTTTATCATCCGAGCGGATGGGAATGCCTTGGAAGATGAGATACGTGCCCGGCTGGAAGAGAAAATTAAACGGGTGGAAGCTCTGAAGGTGAACATCAAGAAGGTGAAGAGCATGCGGACTGACGGCTCGGGTGGTTCGCGTGAGAAAGCGCTTCCTCTGCTGGGTGCGGTTGGACTCTATCCGGAGGATGAAATCGATGAGATCCTGGGTGTTACCGAGAGGCTGAAACTGATCGGGGATGCCCGAAATGAACTGATGGCTTGTCTCATGTGGACCGATTTAAAGGAGAGTTGCTTTCTTGAGAAGAGCGGGGCTGAATGGCCCAAGGCAACGCTAGATGCGAACCATCTGAATTGTGCCCTGAGTCGTGGGGAGGGACAGATCGAGGTCCTGGACTCGGCCGCCAGCGTCATCATCAAGCGGCAAGTTGACCTTAACGGCGAACTTACAGGGCCGCTCCGCTTCAATTCCGGGGGGGATTTGCTGGCGGCCGGATTCGGGCTTTCCGAAGAAGAGTGGAAACTGGTCATCTGGAAGTGGAAGGAAAACACGATCGTTTCTCAGGAATTGCCGGGGGTTTTTGATGCCTTTGATTTTCATCCGAAGAAAAATGAGTTTGTGATGGGAGCCCGCAAGGCTAACCAAGGGGCGCCCCCGGAGTGGGAAGTGAAGTTTTTCGGACTCGATGGAATCGAACAGGGCGAGCCGCTCGAGCTCGAGGGAACCCCGGTGGTCATTCGCTTCAGCCCGGATGGGAGCTCTCTCGCAATCAGTCTTCAAAATTCCGGAATCATCGTCATTGATCTCGAGACCAGAAGTATGACCCGTATGGATCCCGGGACCAAGAGTCGTATGCGTAGGGTTGGGAAATTGAATGTTTTTTCTTTGGCGTGGAATCCGGATGGGAATTCGATCGTGGCGGGTGACGATCGCGGGGCCGTAACGGTGCTGGACACGAGTTCCGGGAAGGAGACTTTCAGCTTCAAGGACCACAGCAGTCGGGTCGATCAGGTTGCCTGGAGTCACGACGGGCTCTTGATTGCAAGTGGGAGCCGGGACGATGTCATTCACCTTCGGGAAAGTCGCCGGGGGGAACACCTGTGCAAGTCCAAGGTCTTGGCCCAGACCCTGAGCTTTTCGCCAGATGACCGCTCATTGGGGCCTGTCAGTCCGAGTCGCAATCCGCAGTCCCTCAGCACTCTCAAAGTGCAGCGCAGCCCGGCCTGCCATCGAACCGTGGGGCATGCGGCTGGTTCGATTTTCGCAGCGGTGTGGAATCCTGATTCCACTTTCCTGGTGACCGGTGCGAGTGATGGGGTGCGGCTTTGGAACCGACTGGGGACGCAACTGGATTATTTTCCTCGCGACCTCGTCCAACCCGGCGGCTTGGCTTGTTCCCGGACCCATCTCTTCCTCGCCAAAAAGAATGGGATTTGGCGTCGGGAAATCCAGGTTTCTTCAGGGGGAGCACTGCAACTCGGGGAAGAGGAGCAGCTGAGCTCCCAGAAGGGAGGCCAGCAGATCGCGCTGCGTCCCAAAAACGACGACGAGCTGGTAATCGCGTACAAAACCGAAGTGATCTTTTTGGATCGGAATACGGGGAAAGAATTGCGGTGTTTGGAGGCCGGGGCTACCTCAGGATCCCTCTCTTTCAGCCCGGATGGGATCTGGCTGGCCGCGGGAATGCAGGAATCCGGCGTGAAGGTGTGGAATCTGAAAGCGGGAGCCCCCCCTCCCGCAGGTCTTGTCAGTTGAGGGTGGAGCAACGGTCGCATTCTTTCCGCTTGTTCAGAATAAAAATGAAAAGTCCTTTCCGACACTTTTGACGGGGGATTCGAAGCTCTACACCCAGTGGGTCTTCGACTCCACAACCGGAGAATTCGAGTTCAAAAAAGAGGTTCACAGTAATATGGTTGGTAGCGTAAAGTCAGTGCCGCACATCAGCTACAGTCCCCGGGGCACGGCCCTGGTAGTCTCCATCGACCGAAGATATCTCCAGATTTTGCACCCTCTCACGCTTGAGGTCATGATGCAGCCTGGCTTCGAGGAACAGTGGCCGCTCACCATCAGCCCGGACGGGCGCCTTCTGGTGAACGAAGCCCCCAACGGGCGACTCTTCCTCTGGAACTTTGCAGAGGCTCGCGAGGAACTGAAAAGGCAAAGTCTTGATTGGGAGAAACTGGACGAATTCCCCCAGGACATGATTCAGGTCATCCGGCCGAAGCTGCGGTAACGAGGCGGGGCGCGCTCCCTGGTGGCAATTGGACGGGGGCGGAAAGTAAAGATGCCCATCGAGGTGGCGGAGGCTCTTGTCGAGGATCTGAGGATTGGTAGATTCGGAACACTACCGCAATTTGCTTTGGGGTTGAGCTCTTGGAGGCGTTGTTGAAATCATCGGAGAGGGAGCTGTCGCGTATGTATTTCCGCGGAAAATCGATCCGCTAGAGGGCGATTTCAGGACGATCGAAGGGCAGTGGATTAACAGGCATTGTTTTAAGACCAGTTTTATCGTTTCGCTAATGAGCGCTGGGGGAGGCTGATTGTCGTTGTTAATCCGACCTCAATTATGATGAAGAAAATTACTCAAGCGACATTGCTCGCGGCTTTGCTGAATCCCCTGCAGGCTGAAACGATCTTCGGTGGTGATCAAACCACCGATGTCAACAACTGGACGACCAGCTCGGTGGCCTTCGATGACACGGTGCAATCCGGTCACAGCATGAACTGGGAGAACGTCATCACCAATACGGCGACGATCGACGGGGTCGAAGGTGAATTCGACCTGACCTGGGAAGCCGACGCCAATTTCACCATCGGTCATCTTTTCATGTATAACGAGACGCTCGATCTTGCGACTCTCGCCAATGGAATCGAGCGCTTTTACTGGGTTGCGGATTTTGAGTCACCGGCTTTCACGAATTGGTCGCCGGTGGTATCCGTGACCGATGGAGGGGTGACCCGCTATTATCGCTGGAACCACTCCAACAATGATTGGTCGGGAAATGGTCCCCTTAATTTTTCGGCTCCCTTCAATGGTGATGATCCCTATCGTTTCGACCTTTCCCAACTTGGAAACGGGACGAATACAGCGACGGGAATCTGGGGCGAGTTGAACGCGACCTCTGCGAACTTCGCGGGAACGCGCGACAATCTGACGGGGCCAAATTTGCAGGCTGCGACCGGTGAAGTGAGATTCGGGTTTATCCAGTGGGGGGCTTCGAATGCGGGCGCTCTTGAGTCGCAGAGTTTTTCAACGGTTATTGAGTGTTTTGAGGTGATCATCAACTCAGATCCGGGCGTGGCTCCGGTGGTGGAAGCTGATGCAGAGATCACGGTTACGGCGGTGTCAGCCGAGGTTACCGGTCAGCTCACGACCTTTGGAACCGATTTTTCCAATGTCACGGTCTATTACGGCGCGACCGATGGTGGAACGGATCCCGGGGCTTGGGATGCTTCCATCCCAGCGGGTTTCAGATTCTGTGACTTCACTTTCGAAATCGCGGGATTGACTCGAAACACCACCTACTTTTACCGCCTCTTTGCTGAGAATGGCGCGGGTTCGGATTGGTCTGATAGTGCCGGGACTTTCACGACCCTTTTGGCGAGCGCTCCGGCGATCGCTGTCACGCCTGGAAACTCCAGCAGGCCCTCGGAGGCGAATTTCACCGGTGACGTGACCGATACCGGAAACGAAAATCCCATCGTCACGCTTTTCATCGGGACGACCGATCAGGGAACCAATGCCGGAGCATGGGATGCCAATTTCGATCTTGGAGAGCAAGGGGGGACCTTCACCGCGAGGATCCAGGACCTCCAAAGCGAAACCCAATATTTCTATCGCGCCTTTGCTGAGAACAGTGCGGGCGGGGCTTGGTCCCCAACGACTGAATCCGTGATGACCATTGCCTTGGAAGGGGTGCCAAACATCCTTGCCGCAGCTGACTTCGACTACTTGTATGAGATGAACGAGAATCCCGGAAACCAGGATCTCGATATGGCGGGGAGTGCGAACGATTGGTTTGCGGCTTCAGCCCAAGCCACCGGAGTTGATCAGACAATGATCATCCCGCAAAGCTATGCTGATGGGATTGCTTCCTCAAATCAGGGAGCCGCTATTCCGGAGGCTCTCTTCCGTTCCGACTTTACCGGTAGTATTAGCCGGACTTCGCTTTCGGGGAACTTTACCGTTGAGGTCGCGCTAAGGCTTAAGGCCGGAACGATCGCTGCGCCGGGAATCGATCTCGGTGGCTTTGCGATTTTTCTAGATCCTGTCGGACAACGAGCGCTCCGGCTCAATATCAACGAGACCGGGGTTAGCACTGGCGACGGAGCCGGGATGGCCACCGTCACCGGGAGTAATACCGATGCCTTCCACCTCTTCCGGATCGCCTATGTCGCCGCTGATCAGCGCTACTCAGTTTGGCGTGATGGTTTTCCCGTCTTCGCTGGCGAGACCGCGCTTGCCGCAACGAATGACTCCGTTTTTGGAGCAGGGGGATTTTTCCTCGGTGACTATGCCTTCGATATTAGTGGCGACTGGGAAGTGGACTATATCGGTTTGCACGACGAGGCCGTTGCACCCGCCGGCGTTATCGAGAGTCTTGCCGTCGTTGGGTCAGGGTTTGTGACCCCGTCCATTTTCTTTATTGATTTCAAGGGGCGTCCCAACGCCTCCTACAATGTCATGAGTTCGACCGACTTGAATGGTTTTGAGACGATGGAGGCGCTTAATTTCGAAGCCGATGGAACTACTGATGAGAACGGCCTCGGACGGGCCGAGATCAATGTCGTAGGCCGTGTTCCAGGCAAGTTGTTCTTCAGACTTGAAGCTTCGCAATAGAAAAGAATCCGAACCGTGGGCCAAAAGGAAACCGTCAGTCGTGAGACCGGCGGTTTCTTTACGTTGGGGAAGGTCGGAGTGATCTACGATCAGTTCGATACCCTCAACCTGAAGAATTGGCGGGCTGCGGTGGAGGGAAGGGTGGAGCGCCAGACCAGGGTGGCGGTCCCGTCGCCGTTGAGGGTATCGCTCACCTGGACGACGTCGGTGGGAAGTGATGACCAAAATTCGAGGTCGCCGGACCATTCAGCGGTTGGGACGACGTCGTCTGCGCCGATGGCGTGGGTGACTTGGAGGGTGGGGTAGGTCATGGTGTCGGCGGCAATGGTGGAGCTAATTTGAATGAGATCCGCAGTGTCGCCCGGGATGGTGTCAGAAGTGCCAAGGAAGTGCTCGAGGAGCGCACTGAAGCCATCGTTGTCAGTGTCGGCGAGAGCGTTACCGGAGAAGGCGGGGCGCGAGTCCGAGGTGCCGGGGTTCCCTCCCAAGAGGCTGCTGCAACGCCAGTTGGATGCCAGGCTGTGATCGGGACCGAGCGAGGGATTTTTCAGAATCAGCGAGTAGCCGGTGCCGTCGGCGCAGAGTGGCCAGGGGCTATCGTCTGAGTAGGCGAAGTCTTGAAGGATGAGGTTGAGAACCGGGTCTTCGAGGACAATGGAGTCGCCGGCGTTGTTGAGGGAACCCGAAAATTCTCCGGCGATGGCGAGGCCGTCACCATTCCGGGCTTCGAAGGCGGCTTGGTTCTTGACGAGGAGAATTCGTGCATTGGGGACGAGGCTGGTGACTGCGCTGGTGGATAAATCGAAACCGATCCCGCCACGTAGGTTTAGGAGACTCAGGTTCACGCTGGTGGTGCCAATGTTTGTGAACTCCAGAAATTCGAAGTCATCCGAATCGTCAAAACCGAGAGCGACCTCGGAAGCGGAGGGATCGCCGGGGTGGTAGTTGATTTCGCTGACAACAAGGCGTGGGATTTCGGAATTGCGGTAGAAGTTGCGGGTGACGGGGCCACTCCAGCGGGAACCATCTTTGGTTCGGGCAATGATGGAGGTTCGCGAGGTGATGTTGAGGGGGGAGGTGTAGGTGAGGGCGGAGGTTGAAAGGGAGCCACCGGTTGCTCTGGGATCGCGGCCGTCGGTCGTGTAGTGGATGGTGCCGCCCGAGGTGGGCGTCATGCTAACCTCGAGGTTGCTGACGAAGAGTCCGCTTTCAGGAGAGAGGGTGGGGAGGGGTTCGTATTGATTATCGAGGTAGCGAGCGCGATTAACGACCCAGGTGCGCATTTCAGAAACGCGACTCTGCCAGGTCGGGAAATTGAGCCCGCTGGCGATGACCTGATCGGCTTTTAAGCCCGCTGAGGCGATATCGACGAGTTCTTCGAGATCGGCATTGGTGGCGGTGGTGCGGCGGGCTTCCTGCCAAATGTCTTGATGGGTTTGTTTGAAGTCGGAATCTTGAAAGAGGCCCTGATACCAATCCCGGTTGGAGGCCCAAAGCGGCGTGTCACTGGTGCCGCCCTTCCAAGTGTAGGCGCGGTCAAAATCCCAGACCGGGCCCATCTTGATTTTTGAGGTGGGCGTTTCCCGATAGATGTAGGTGGAGAGGACGTGGGCGTCTTGGTTCTTGGCGAAGTTGTGAACGGCGAAGTTGCGGGCCCAGCTTTCGGAGTCGAGTTGACTGGTGAAGTTTCCGGACCAGACAGCGGCGTCCATGGCGCGGGTGGTGGATTGAACGACGCTTCTCTGGGCGGGAAGGATTTCGTAGCCGCCGGGGCTGTTGAAGTTGAGGTAGGAATGGTAGAACTCCGAGATGTCATCGACTGATTGGGAGCCACCGGAGTTTTGTTCGTCGTCGGGGATTTGAAGGATTCCATTGGGGCCGGCGGCGTGGAAGTTGGGTTGGGTGGTGGTGACGGGGAGTCCTTCGGGGATGGCTTCCATGCGGTCGATGTTGAGCATCCAGCCGCCGGTGGTTCCATCGTCACTGAGTTTGTCAAATTTGACGCCCATTCGGTTGCGTTCGATTTTTTCGGAGAAGAGGTAAACTCCGGCAAGATCGGCGGAAGTGATGGTACCGCCGTTGGTGTTTTGGAAGACGGCGACGACTTGGCTGCCGGGGGAGTGTGCTCCCATCATTTCAGCGAAGCCGAAGGAGACCGGGTTATGGATGAGGGCGCGGTCGAAGGAGGGATTGGGGGCATTGAGAACCCAGTCGGATTCGGATTTAAAACCGAAGGGTGAGAGGTTGCGGTCTTCGTCTTGTTGATCCCAAAATTCGACGGACAGGGGTTTGCGGGTGAATTGGCTGGAGCTGGAGCCACGGACGCGACAGCCGGTGCGGCTTTGGAGGGCGGGTGAGCTGGTGAAGGGTTGTCCGTTGGCGGTGGGATTGAAGATGCTCATGACATTGGCTTGGCGCGGGAGCTGGACAATGTCGCGACCGTCATTTGAGCGACCTTTGTTGGGGTATGGGCCGGCTCCGAAGTTATCCATGACGATGATTGGAACGTCTGAGAGATAGTTTTTGAGGGAGGGATCAATGAAGCTGTAGTCAGCGAGGGCGAGGGCGCCGGGGAGTTTATCCGGGAGGAAGGAGCGGGCGCGGAGGCGGGCGGGGGAAGAGAGGACGAAGGGAGCTGAGTAGAGTGGGTCGGCGGTGGTGGGATCCGAGCCATCGAGCGTGTAGTGAATCTCCGCGCCGGGAGTCTCGGGAGTCAAGGTGACGGTGATCGCTGAGCTTTTGATGCCGCTGGGCTCGGCGATGATGACGTTTCCTGCGTTGGGTGAAACGGGTGTCGGGGTATTGGTGGAGGGGTTTGGGCTGCCGGGAGTGGGGAGGGAGAAGTAGCCCGCGACGGGGGTGGCGGGGTTGATGAGGGTGGCGATGAGCTCGGGCCGAATGAGGAGATCACCGCTGTTTGAGAATTGGTTGAGTCCATGGATGGCGAGGATGTTTCCGGATTCCATGAGGCTGGGGATGGAGGAGGTGATATCAAAATCCTGGAATTGCAGGGCTTGCGAATCACTGACGCCACTCGTGGAATCAGAGTTCCAAAGGAGAGGGGTGGGGTTGTTCGCGCCATTGAGATAGTCACCGTTGAGGAAGGCCGCGAAGCCGTCATCGTATTTCATGCGAAGGATGAGCGAGGTGACGTTGGCGGGGTCGATTGTTCCGGTGATGGAAATGCGGAGGTAGACCGAGGAATTAATACCCCAGGCGTCGTCTTCAACATCGATGCCGATTTCGTCCTGGAATCCGGAGGTGCGCTCGAAGCCGACTCCTAGGAGGCCGCTCTGCCAGGATGAGTCATCGAAATTTGCGTCGCCGCCGCGCCACGTGGTGCCGATTATCTGGTCATCGGCAAGGTTGGGGATGAGGACTTTTGCGGGTGAGCTTTGGGAAACGAGGGTGATTTGGTTTCCTGTTGCAGTCAGACCATAGGAGATGTCACCGGCTTGCGGGGGGAAGTTGAATTCCGAGCTGATGACGAGTTCTGGCGAGGTCAGGGCGAGGTCTTCGCCGTTGGCTGAGAGGCTGAAGTTGGTGTGGAGTTCGGAGCCAGAGGTGGTGCGATTTTTCCCGGAAGCGAATAGAAGAAGGTGTTGGCCGGAGAGGAGGGTCGTGGTGGGAAAGGTCCATTTAGTGAGGTTCGTGGTGTCATCGGTGAGATGCCAGCCGGTGAGGTCGATGGATGAGGCGGTGGGATTGTAAATCTCGATCCAGTCCGAGGTGTCTCCGTCTTGGTCGGTGAGGCCGGTGGAGTTTGAGGCCAGGAACTCGGTGATGACCGGACTGGCAGCCAAGGGGAACGCTAGGCCGAGATATAGTGAGAAATGACGGAAGAAGGACACGCGGAATCCTGTAGAAAGGACGAAGATTTCGAAAGGAAGTTAGACTGGTGTGGTTTTAATTCCAGTTGCTTTGTTGATGGGGTCTCCATTGACTGAGCGTCGGCTGGGTCTGCATGATCATGCGCGGAACGACATCGTGGTGAAACGGAGCGCAGATGGTGGGAAGACCTGGTCGGTGATCAAGACGAATGAGACCTTGCCTTCGGTGGCCTGCATGGGCTCGGTGGTGAAGGGGGCAACGCGTGGAGATGGCTGGGATTTGTGGGGTTCGTTTCGCTTCGGCGAAGGGGAAAAAAATGGACAAATCGTGGTGTCGAAAGACTTTGGGCAGGGTTTTGAGATCACGAAAAATCGTGACGGGAGTTTTTGGATACTCGACCACGCAGGTTTCACCGGATGGGAAGAGTCTGTTGTGTTTTTATGAGACGGATGGCTGGAAGACGATTCGCTTGCTGGAGATTCCGTTTGAGCATCGTAGACGAGGCCGTGGCTTTGGCAGGAAAAGTTTCCGTGTTCGGTGGCGAGAATGAGGGGGCTCCAGGTGGTGCCCAGGTCATCGGAGTATCGCATGACGAGGTCTTGTCCGGAGCGTTCGGGCCAGCTGAGTCTGTTGCCGGCATGGAGTCCGACGATGATGCGGCCTGACCTGCTCTTTACGGTGACGGGCTCCCGGTAGGATTGGTATTCGTGTTCGCCAGGTTTGTCGATTGCGGCCTGGAAGACAGGGGCGGATTCGTCGTTACGTTTTTCGTCTGCGTTGGTTTGGGACAAACCAAAAAGAGAGGTGGATAGAAGCAATGCTGCTTTTAAATATGAGAATCGGGTCATGAAGCGAGTTGGTAAGCTTTGAGAAGAGTTCTTTGGGCTAGTTTTTCTTTGCCGCTTTCCATGCCGATGATTTTAGTTTTCCGGCATTCTTGTAGGATGGATCGTCTTGGACTTGTTGTTTGAGCTTCCAGTCGTAGGTCGTTCCTGTGAGGCGCATGAGGACTTGTCAGGCGTAGTAGCTGGGGCCGATGGGGGCTTCGTTTTTGGGAAGCGTCTGAGAGAATTGTCGACAGAGATCCTGATGATCGGCGGCAATGTTGTTCCATTCATTTGTGTCGGTGCGATGGTCGTAGAGCTCTTCGCTTCCGTCTTGATACCGGATGTAGCGGTGGGTGCGGGAGCGAAGGCTGTGGTTGCCCCGTTCGTGGGTGCAGAGGGCGTAGTGAGACCAGGGTGTTTGTGGATTTTTGAGGAGGGGAACGAGCGAGTGGCCTTGGTCTTTGATTTGGGGATTAGCGGGGAGCCCGGCGAGTTCGACGAGCGTGGGGTAAATGGACATGAGATCTACCGGGGCGTCGGTTTTTGTTCCCGGTTTGGTGACTCCGGGCGCGACGATGAGATAGGGGACGTGGACGGAACGTTCCCAGAGGGTGCCTTTGTGCCAGTTGTCTTTTTCGCCGAGGTGGTAGCCATGATCAGACCAGAGGACGATGATGGTGTTGTCGTGGTGGGGGGAGGCGTCCAGAGCGTCGAGGAGTCGGCCAATCTGAGCGTCGGAAAACGAGATGCAGGCGCGGTAGCCTTGGACGGCCTTTTTCCATTCGTTGAGCTCTTTAACGAGATGGTGTTTTGAGGCTCTGTCGTTGGTTCGCTTCAGAGCAATTTTGGGGAGGTCGGCAAGATCGTCGTTTTTGGTGGAAGGGAGTTCGATTTGATCGAGAGGGTAGAGGTCCGGGTATTTCTGAGGGACGAACCAGGGGAGGTGAGGTTTGAATTGTCCAATGGCGAGGAAGAAGGGCTTGGCATGGCTTTTTTGAAGGAATTCGACACCGTAACTTGTTGATTTGTAATCGGGAATGTCGCTTTCCTTCCCGGCGATGGGTCCGAAATCGAAGTTGCGTTTGGTTTGGGAGGTGATTTTTCCGTCGGGCATTTCATTGTCTGTGATGGTGACGGGACCCCAGTCGAAGGTGTTGTAGCCGTTGGCTGGTCGGTCGATCCGGTTGTCGATAGTGTTGAGGGGTAAAGTGTGATTGAGGGTGCCTCGCGAGATTATTTTTCCCGGGTAGATGTTCTTGACGATCCCACTTTCTTCGGAAATGGAAATTCCGGCGATGTCCTTGCGTCCGACTTTTTCTCCGGGATTCATGTTGAGTTCCTCCCAGGTGAAGGGACCGCCGATGGCGCCGGCGTCGGGGCCGAACTCGTGATAATTGTCAGGGACGACGCAGCCCATGGCGTGATTGATTTTGCCACAGCCCATGACATGATAGCCGCTATTCTTGAAGAATTTTGGAAGAGTCAGGGCATCGGGAACCTTGTCGGGGTAGGTTCCTTGATTGTTGTAGACGCCCGAGGTTTCCGGCTTGAGTCCGGTTAGGACGGCGGCGCGTGAGGGACCGCAAATCGGAGAGGCACATTAGGCGCGCTCGAAGACAATGCCGCGTTTGGCCAGGCGGTCCATGTTCGGGGTGAGGGTATCCGGATGGCCGCCCAAAAAGCCGACCCAATCGTTCATGTCATCACAGGCGATGAAGAGGATGTTGGGTTTTGCCAGAGAACTCAAAAAGGAAAGGGCAAAGGTTAGAAATATGAAGAGGTGACGCATTGTGGTTGTCGATTGCATACTTTGAATAAGCGAATTAGTTCACCGCGGCGTGGATTTTTAAGATGGAGAATCCGTTGAGGTCGGTTTGGGTGGCTGGATTGTAGAAGTGAATGTAGCTAATGCCGTTGGGGCAGGGCTGCGACAGCGGGAGAGTGAGATCGACAGGGGTGTTGTCGATTTGGATGGATGCTGACTTTTTGTCGTTTTGCCAGCTGAGGGTGAGTTTGTGTGTGTTTCCGGGGGTGAGCAGTTGTTCGCCGCTTGAAGCTTTTCCGTCTTTATCGATTTTCAGGAGGTAGTTTGCAAGCTGGTCAACGGTGGGATCGGTAGGGTTGAACCAACGGTCGACAAGGGCAATTTGGAGGCCGTTTTGGTTTCCTTCTTCGAGGCGGATTTGGGTGGTGATTTTTCCAGAGTGACCGGATGGGAAATTCCAGGTGGCTCCTTGATTGGGATTGGTGAGGTTGGAGTCTTCGATGCGGAGAATGTGTAAGGCGTTGTTGTGGATTTGGGCGCCGGGTTTACGATTGTATCCACAGTGGCCGGCGATCTTGTCGATGTATTGATGCGTGGACCAATCACGGGTTTTGTCTTGGGCGAGGTCGGAGCTGCGTTCTTTTTCGTAAAGCCAACGGAGATCCATGATCATGAGGCGGCGGTGAATGGGGTGTTGGCCACAGGAGTAGAGGACCCGGTTCTCGTCGAGTTGGATGATTTCGGATTGGTGTTTTCCCCGGTCATTGGAACCTTTGGTGATGGCGTAGTTTTCGTTGTTTCGGTGCTCATCTAGGATGAGCTCGCGAAAGCCGATCCAAGTTTTACCATCGTCTTCAGAGATGGCCGCGTGGATGGTGTCACGGTTGGTAAAGACATCTTCTCCGCCTCTTTTTGGAATGCGTTCGACTTCGGGGAGCGCGGTTGTATTTGACCAAAGGAAAAGCAAGCGACCATCCTTCAGGCGGTGGAAGGTCGGCATGGTGATGGTTCCCCAGAAGCGAGATGGCTCGGCCTGGCTCCAGGTTTGGCCAAAGTCTTCGGAGAAGCTCTGGTAGTGTTGGTCTTGGGCGGTTCGGGCGATGAGCCAGAGTTTCTTGTTTTTGAGTTCGGCGATGGTTGCTTCGACCATGCCGTGATTCCAACGTGCGCCCTGGTGGATGCCGCCGGGTTTGTGGGGAGGAGATTGGAGTTTGTTAGATCGGATCCAAGATTTACCCTGATCGTCGGAAAACCAGGTCCAGCAGCCACCGCCATGGCCGGGGATGATGATGCGTTTGTTGTCGTTGACCCAAAGAGGGCTTCGAAGAATGCCGCCGGGTTTGATGCCATTTCCGTCGTCATCAGTGATGAGATTCCATTGTCCGTCGATGCCACCTTTCGTTTGATAGAGTCCGTCTATGGGGTTCTTCCCCCGGTAGAGAGGTTCAAAGCGGATGAATTCACGGGTGATCGGACTTTGAGTAATGGCG
>CALFSW010000336.1 GCA_937916505.1 uncultured Verrucomicrobiales bacterium
CAAGCGGGAATCCCTTGCAGATCTTTGGCTCCAGCTCAAAAGTTGACGCGAATGGATCTCCGCCTTCACCAACTTTAACCAAAATATCGGATGCGGTGCACCCTCCAGATGGTAGATCGTCACCAGCCCTGTCGCTAAATCGAAGTTCTTCCTAAATCGGGAGAAGTCATCAATGTCGGCTTTCAATCGAATACGATCTCCAGCTTTGAATGGTCCCACCTTTGCATCACTAAGCACAATCGCATTTAGGTAACCCAACATCAGCTCCTTCCCATCGATCACTTGCTTCTTGTCAATTTTCGGGAAGAACACGATTTCATCACCAAAGGTTTTCTCCGCGTCTCTTTGCAGTTCGAACTCCCACTCAACTCTTCGCCCTTTGACCTTCTCGTTCGCGAGATACTGGAGAGTGCCTTTGCTGGCATCAAAATCAACATATCCTCCGTAACCGTCGGTGATCGCCTCTGTCTTGTCAGAGTCATTGAGAGTCTTAGCATTTGGCACTTTAGCCTTACTCACCAACGCCCCCAGTTCATCATCAAATCGTTGGATATCCCTCGTCCATGTAGCAGGTGGGAGAGGAAGTGCCTTTGGCTCGGGTTTTGGTTTCTCATTGTTCTCCGGCTTTGATTCCGGAGAAGAGGTGGCTTGGTCAGCGTCTTTTTGGTCAGCGTTAATCGTCTTTCGGAATCCTTCGAATTTGGCTTTGACGGTGTGTGTCACGAATTTGTGATTCTCCTTTTCGTTGCCGAATAACTCCTCCCCTGTGACAGAGAATGCCGCGAATACTCCCGTGGTTACCATGCTCCCGCGATGGAATCCCTCGGGGAACGAATAATAGAGAACGAGCTTCTGAGTGTAGCTCCGACGTCCTTTATCTGTTCCGAAATCCACATCCTCATACTTGTGCCGCAGTAAAGGGGCCGTCGTGTAACCGGAATATCTTCCTCCTGTTCTTTCTTCCGGTGCTTTCTCGAACTCTACAAACTGAGATTTGAGATCCTCGTTGGATTCGAGCAGTGCGTTGAATTTTTGGATGAGCTGACCGCTATGGTTGCGCTCACCTTCCTTGCTGAGTTCGAGACTAATTTCGATCTGCGGCTCGGCAAAAACCATCGTCACGCTGGCAATTAGGAGGGGAAGGGCCATTTTCATTCTTTGTGCAGAATGTAGAGAGCTACAGCCGTTCTGTAAACGTTGCAGACCTTGAGCGGCTGATTGCCGTAAAACTGAGTGTAGTCGTGAACGGTAAAAGATCGGATGGCAGGTGAGTGCGAAGCATCCCGTGAAAACCATGTTGGTTTAACTTTTCGCGAATCGAATGGCCATCGAAAGCAGCTATCGATGAAGAGCACTACCAGAGGGGGAAATCAACCCCTTTCTCCCCCCTCCTCTCCGGTCCAAATGCGTCTTCAAAGCCCTCCCGCCAAAAGCAAATTCCTTGGCGCCAGCCAAAACCCTGAGAAATGGGGATGGCGCTTGTTAGATGAAACCAAAAACCGAAAGGAGGCGGTAGAACTAACGAGCGACTGAAAGTTTCTACTAAGATCCGGCGGTAACCAATCCGCCCGGAAAGGGCTGACCACCCACCGGAAGCGAGCCTTGGTCGGCGACCAGAAATGGCGTCTTCAAGCGTAGGCAGCGGGTCGTGAAGCCGTGTGATTGAGCCTCGAAATGCTTATTGATGGGGGAGCCTGTGATTAGCGAAGGAGGATACCGGGGTTGTGGACTCGTTGCCGGACCCACGTCATGAAACCAGAGATCATGGAAAGCGTGTCAACCAGAAGGCAACGAATAGTGTTGGCGGCGCAGAAGAACCGGCATGAGCCGTTGACTGCGCTGAACCATCACATGGAGCTGAACTGGATGGCGGAAGCCTATCGGGGCGTGCGCAGAAATGCCGCGCCCGGGATCGATGGACAAACCGTTGCGGAGTATCGAGAGAACCTCGTGGAAAATCTGCGGGGTTTGCAAACGCGGGCCAAGGACGGCAGCTACAGAGCGCCGCCGGTCAGGCGAGTGTATGTTCCCAAGAATGAGAAGGAAGATCGACCGATCGGAATCCCGACCACGGAGGACAAGATCCTCCAGAAGTCGGTGGCGATGATATTGTAGCCGATCTACGAGCAGGAGTTCCTGCCGTTTTCCTTTGGGTTTCGGCGGGGACTCTCCCGGCACGATGCGTTGGACTACCTGCGTCAGCAGTGTTTCGACCAGAAAGTGCAATGGGTTCTGGAGGTGGATTTGGCAAAGTTCTTCGACACCGTCGATCATCGGCAGATGCGGGAACTTTTGGGCCGCCGGGTACGAGACGGAGTGATAGATCGCCTGATAGCCAAGTGGCTCAAGGCGGGAGTGATGGAAGACGGGAACGTGAGTTACCCGGAAGAAGGGACGCCCCAAGGAGGGGTGATCTCGCCACTGCTCAGCAACATTTACCTGCACGAGGTGCTGGACAAATGGTTCGTGGAATCAGTCCAGCCAGCGTGTGAGGGGAGGACCTTCATGGTGCGATATGCCGATGATTTTGTCATTGGCTTTGAGCGCTTGGAGGATGTTCAGAAAGTCCAGAAGGTGATCGCGAAGCGGTTTGCCCGGTTTGGATTGAAGATCAATACTGCGAAAACGCGGTTGGTGCGCTTCGGGCGGCCACCGCGGGGCGGGGGAGGCACCGGGGGCAAACCCGGGACCTTCGACTTCCTTGGCTTCACCCACTACTGGGGGAAGTCGCGGAAGGGCCACAACGTGGTGAAGACCAAGACCGTCGCCGGGCGGTTACGACGAGCGCTGGGCAAGATCAGGGAATGGGGGTGGAAACATCGTCACTTGCCCTTGAAGGCGCAGCAGCGCGAAATCAACGAGAAGTTGCGTGGCCATGACAGCTACTACGGAGTCACTGGAAACGATCGCATGCTATCACGGCTGCGGTGGGAGGTGACGAAGCTGTGGCGGAAGAGGCTGGTGCGACGGAATCGAGGCAACAGTCCCAACTGGGAAAAGTTCAATGCCATGCTGAGGACCTTTCCCTTGTTGGCACCACGAATCATTCACTCTAAACTGTAGCGAAACCACACCCCTGAGGAACCGGATGTGTTCATTGCGCTCGTCCGGATCTGTGGGGGGCGTCGTCCGGCCTTCGGGCCGGGCGGCCCTATCCCGGAAGCAGTTTTCTCATTCAGTGTGGCTACCATCGACATTGATTTCTCCACCCTGACTGCCGTCCCGGAATCCCCCGAAGGAATTGAGATCCTCGCGAACGACGACGGAATCCTGAGCCCCTCGGTACATTTTTTAGACTTCACCTCAGGAACAATCACCCTGGTCGCAAGAGCTCCAGGAGTGAACGACCGTGCCGTGATTGATGTGACCGAACCGACTCAAAATGGGGGCGTCGATCCAGATAGCCTTGCCGCTCTTGATGATCTCAAGGTCACCCTCGTCGAGGTTTCCCGCTCCCAGAGTGAGATCC
>CALFSW010000337.1 GCA_937916505.1 uncultured Verrucomicrobiales bacterium
TTCCATTTGTGAGAGGAAAGTGGTGCTTCCTTCAAGATCGCGTTTGGCCCAATTGTGAAAGGCGGAGGACATCGAGCGGTCTCTTTCCTTTCCGGCGGGACGGGTCAGGAGCCATTCGCTGCAGGCTTTCGGGTTGATGTCGTCCCAGCGGGAGGCGATTCGGTCATTCACCCAGTCGCGTTTTTCCGGAAGAGTGGCAGCCCACTCGATGGCCATAGCCGGTTCATTGAGGACGGCCCGGTTGGCGGTCTCGGTGAGCATCTTCCAATCGAGGGCACCATTGTTGGTGACTTGGTCGGCCCATTTCCCCAATTCGGGGAAGTCCATGATCTTGGCCCGCTTATTAAAAATGATTTTGATGATCTCGCCGGGCGTGAACGGTTCCTCATCCAGCCAGGTGTGGGCAAAGTCTTCGGCAGCTTTGAGGTCAAAGCTGGCCAGACCCTCGGCGATGGCCTTGGCGAAGGACTTCTGGGAGCCCTCTCCTTTCTTTCTCGGCAGCGAATCGTACCAGATCATGGCTCCCTCAAAATCTGAGTGGACCCAACCGGCGATGGCCTGATCGAGAAGACGTCGGTCAATGGTGTCGGGGAGTTCCAGAATCCCGCCTTTCTGAAGTTCGCCGAGTCGGAAGTGGTATTCGTTCCCTTCCAAATACTCCCCGATGAGTTTGGCATTTTCGCAGGGTCATCCCTGCGAGGAGTTGCCCCTGGGCAAAGGCGGCCTTGGGATCCTTCGAGTCGCCGAGTTGTCGGCCGAGTTCACGGATTTCCGCTTCGCTCGGGTTGGACTGCTTCCGGGTGGAAATTTGGCGAACCCGATTGGTTTGCCGTGATGGGGCAACAGCTTGGGAGGGGGGTCCTTCCGCGGGATTGGGTTTTGCAAGCCATCCACCCGCGAATCCGAGCACGCAAGCGAGTGCTCCAGACAGGATGGACTTGATCGGAGAAGCTTTCATCGCGCGGAGTCTTTGAATTTGTGGTAGCTCTCCTTGGCCTCCTCGGAGAGGTGACTTTGGTCAATCCAGCGGTCGGCGACCTTGGGATCCTTGATATACCAGTGAAAAGCCCAGTCGCCCAAGGCCTTGTCGCGGATGGTGGGATCCGAAATTTGGGAAACCCAGTCCAGGCCGGTCTCGAACTCGGAAAACTTGGCCTGGTAAATGGAGGCGTGAAGGGCGAGGTCCTTGTTGGAGGATGGCTCGAGTTGATTGAGAAAATCCATCGCTTCATCCCGCTCCACGATGAGCCAGGATTGGATCGAAGCCTTGATTGCGGAGGTTCGAAGAGTTTCATCCTGAAGGGAAAGTGACCAATCATAGCCTTCCTTGTTTTTCCAATGCCTGGCGACGGAGGCAACGGCATACTTTCCTTCTTCACCCTTCAAGGTCCCGGCCCATTGGCAGGCGCTTGCAAAGTCCTCCTTGATCCACCCACGGGCGATCTTGTTGAAATATGATTGTCGGTATCCCTCGTTGGGGAGGGTTTCGGCCCAGGCAACCCAACCCTTCATGCCCCGGGTTTCACGGACATGGTCGCTGATCGCTCTCAATCCGCCCCCGCTACTCCCGACCTTGTTGAGATGGGCGAAATAATGAGTGGTGGCTTCAGCTGGATCAACTTTGCCCAGATTCATGACCAGGGCCGAGTGGAAAGCCGGATCAAGTTTGTTCTCCCCTGATTCATACTCCCTGGCCCAATCACGGGCTGCCATCGGGTCGGCTTGCGACCATCCCGTAAAGATCATGAGTTTCGGTTTTCCTCCAAAGAGATTGATGACATCGGCTCCCGCGAGCTGTCCCCAGTGTTGATAGAATGCGATGAATCTACGGTCGGGATAATACATGGGGGAAAGTGCCTGACGAATCGCATCGGCATTTTCTGCGTTCATTCCTTCCAGAATCTGGTCGATCAGAATTTTCCGTTTGACCGGGTGGAGCTGGTTTCTCAATCCGGCCGCCAGCGATTCGATTTGCGGTCGGGACCAGGCCAAGGTCTCTGATGACTTGCCCGCCTGGGGCCCGGGATTTCGTGAAGACTCGATGCCCTTTGGAGACGGGCTTTCGCTTACGTCACCGGGTTTCAAAATCCACCCTGCGCCGAACCCGACAAGGGCCGCAACAATCAGGATCGACTTCATATCGTGAATCATCTTTACCGCGGAGCGAACGACAAGCGGCTTCGTGTAAAAAGATGGTAAAGGGCAGGACACAATCAGGACTTTTGTCTTGAGCGATCTTCCGCCATCTTCCTCCTCCATGAACGGACCACTTTCCCGGAAGCTCTTCGCCAAGGCCAAAACCCTCATTCCCGGCGGGGTTAATTCACCGGTGCGGGCATTTCGAAATGTCGATGGCGATCCCTTCTTCGTCCGTCGTGCCAAGGGATCGCGCATTGAGGATGTCGACGGTAAAAGCTACGTCGACTACATCGGTTCCTGGGGGCCTAATATTCTCGGTCATGCTCCCACTTCCATTGTCGCCGCCATTCACACCGCGGCGAAAGAGGGAGTGTCTTACGGCATTCCCAATCCACACGAAATCGAGATGGCGCAAATCATCACGGATTGGGTTCCTTCGGTCGAAAAAGTCCGCATGGTGAACTCGGGGACCGAAGCCACAATGTCGGCAATCCGCTTGGCGCGGGGTTTCACCGGGCGCGACAAAATCGTAAAGTTCGAAGGCTGCTATCACGGCCACTCCGATTCACTCCTGGTGGCAGCGGGCTCGGGCGCCCTGACCTTCGGTGAGCCGGACTCGGCAGGCGTTCCGCAGTCGTTCGCCAACGAAACAATCACGCTTCCCTACAATGACTTCGAACGATTGGAGGAAATTTTTGCAGAATACGGCGAACAAATCGCGGCTGTCATCGTGGAATCCTACCCGGCCAATGCGGGTCTCGTGTTTCCGCGTGAAGGTTACCTTGCCAGGATTCGTGAAGTGACCCGCGCACATGGCTCTTTGGTGATTTTTGATGAAGTCATGACGGGATTCCGTCTCGCGCGTGGTGGGGTGCAGGAGATCGAAAACTTCGAGCCCGACCTCACCGCGATGGGCAAGGTGATTGGCGGCGGACTTCCCGTGGGAGCCTTCGGTGGCCGGGCCGAAATCATGGACATGCTGGCGCCCGATGGTCCGGTCTACCAAGCGGGAACGCTGAGTGGCAATCCGCTCGCGATGGTGGCCGGAATGACCCAGCTCCGCGAACTCGATAAGCACGGCGCCTATGAACACCTCTCTGAAATCGGAAGCCAGATGGCCGGGGGTCTCCGCAAGATTCTCTCTGAAAAAGGAATGCCTCACCGCGTGAACCAAGTCGGCTCGATGTTCTGTCTCTACTTCCTTGATGAAGAAATCGTCAATGTCGACACCGTCCAGAAGCAGGACTTCGAGATCTTTAAGAAGCTCTTCTGGGGCTGTCTCGAGGCTGGTGTCTATCTCGCACCCAGCCCCTATGAGACAGGATTTATTTCCATGGCTCACACCAGAGGTGACATCGATGACACGCTGGATGTCATCGAGAATGTCGTCGCGAAGTGGTGATTGAGAGTCCCGGGCAGAGGTCGATTTTAATCTCAAAGAAGAATCGCGCTCGCTCCCCGGTCCCGGACGGCAACAATCGCAAAATCCAAGACTTTCAAATTATTTAGCTCGAGTGGCTTCGCCGAAACGGATTGATCTCTTTCTTAAAACAACAATGAACAACTTAAAAATCACCTCACTATTACTCTTGGTCGCCACGCTGGTTTCAGCGCGGACGTGGGCCACTGAAGAAGCTTTAATCATCCGTGTTGCAACCTACAATGTGGAATTTGGCAAGAGCACGACTCCTGAGGAGGTTGGCGAGATGCTTAAATCTTATCAGCCGGACATCGTCGGTTTCAATGAGGTCCCGGATGGCGATTGGACAAGCCGCGTGGGGAAGGTTCTTGGGATGAACCATAGTCATGTCGGGAAGGTCTCGTCGGCGAATCACCGGAATAAATTCAAGAGCATCCTCAGCCGGACCCCTTTGAGAGACCCGGAGGAGTTTGTCTTGAAGGGGAGAGGGTGGAACCCTGCCACTGCCGTCAAAGCGATGACGACGATCAAGGGAGTCGATTTTGCATTTTACTCGCTGCATATATGCACGTCCGGGAAGACCGATGGCCAGGCCTATCACCTCGCTACCGGGGTTCTCCCCAAAGAGAAGTCGAAAAGGATCATCGTTGTGGGGGATTTTAACAACAAGGTGGGCGACGAAGCGATGATGTCGGTCAGGGCGGTTGGGATGAATTCCACCTGGGTCGATCTGGGGATCGACCTGACTCATAAGTTCACGTGGGATGCTTTTGACAAGAAGGGCAAGGCGGGGGTCATCGACCACATCCTCTACAATCAGTCATCGGGGGGGAAAGCGACGAAGGGTGGGATTATCGAACTTGAGAAACCGTTGTCGGATCACAAGCCAGTCTGGGCAGAAATTTCCTTTCCCAAGAAACTTCCTTCCGCCGCTAAAAAGTAAAATTACCGCAGGGGATCTGGAGTGAGGAAGCAAAGGAAGCCTGCCAAAAACCAGGGAGAGGGCTTTTGAGAGACTGTCGAATTACACCCCGCTGCCGCCCTGCGAAGATTTGTTAGCCTTTTTCAACCCTTTCAGGACCTTCAGTCCCTTCTTGCGATGGGCATGCGCGAGATTGATTTCCTTTTCGAGCTTATCCCTGGTGGCTTTATCGGCCTCGCTTTCGAGTCGTGCGATTAGCTTCTTCTCATGCTTTTTGAGCTTCTTGATCACATGCTTGAGGTACTTGCGCTTCTCTTTACGCTTGCGCTCGGCCGTATCGAGAAACGCTTTGGTCTTTTCCAATAGTTTTTGAATATTCATTGCGGTGATCAGGGCTTCGAGTTTTCGGAATTTTGAAGAATTTCATCGAGCTCGCCCTTGTCCAGCGAGATGCTCCGCTCTGCTTCCCGGAGTCTCCTTTCTCCAGTCGAGAAGAGGGCTTCACCCATCTGGATCAGGTTCTGGGTGACGTCGTAGGCGTATCCGTTGTCATTCATCAAAGAGATGGACATCGGCGCGCTGATGAGGTCTTCCCTGATCAAAGTGTTCAATCGGTAGTCCAGACCCTGATCATATTTCCTCATTGCCACCTTCAGTGAGTCGAGGGAAAGAACGGCGGTCGAATCATCACCTCTTTGCCTGACCGCATCGAGTTCCCGAAGAACGGAGGCCAGACTTGATCGAATCTGGTCATACTCCTTTCGGATCTCTTCATTGTCACTCCCCAGATATTGGGAAAGGTTCTTCTGCAGGTGCTTGGTATCCTTGATGGCCTCCACAATGTCCCGGCCTGCTGCTCGCAACATAAAGAGCTCTTCTGATTGCTCCGGTGACATCGTCGCCTGGGCACGACTGATGAACTGCACGATTTCGCCAAACAATTCCTTCACGCTACGGTCATAATTCTCGTCGATATCGAAGTCCTTTGGCTTGCGTGAATTTGTGATGATTTCGTCAATCGGCCGCCCGGAAAGAATCTCGGCCAGATCCAGACTGAGTCCGCCTGCGATAATCGCGGAGGCATTGTCATAGAGGTGCAGGGTCTCCTTCCTGACGGCCTCGATAGCCGTGTCGGGCAATTCGAAGGTTGCCGAGTGAAGGTGGCGCGGTTGGGATCCCGTTCGTGTGCGAGGTTTAATGGTCCGCTGCAAAAAGCGGACCATCATATTAATGAAGGGCAGCATTAAGAGGACCCCGAGCAGATTGAAGATGGTGTGGAAGACCGCCAGTTTCAGCGTGTAATCCTCGCTTCCGATCCCAAACCAGGCGCTCACGACATCGACCGCGTGAGTCAGCTGGTAGATCATCGCGATCGCGACGATCGCCGTGGCCAGGTTGAAGATCAGGTGGGCTCCCGCGAGGCGGCGCCCTTCGACATTGGAACCGAGAGAACCGATAATGGCGGTGATGGTTGTTCCAATATTGGCTCCGATCGCGAGAGCCAGTGCATTCTCATAGGTGATCTGCCGGGCCGCCAATGCCGTGATGATCAGGACCAGGGTGGCGTGACTGGACTGCATCACGACGGTGGCCGCGAGTCCGATCAAGGCGAAGAGAAAGACGCCGGGATATCCTTCCACGGCATAAGCAGTCAGGTCGATGGTCTCCTTAAACGACTCAAAGCCTTCTTTCATGTGATGGATTCCAAGGAAGAGAAATCCCAGGCCCGAAAGGATGTAGCCACAGCCCTTCAACCCCTTGCTTTTCTGAAAAATCAGAATGACGCCAAAGACAAGCATCGGCATCGCGTAGGCGGAGATCTTGACCTTGAGTCCGAAGCCGGCAACCAACCATGCTCCGATCGTCGTCCCGAGATTGGCCCCAAAGATAATCCCCACTCCGGCAGCGAGAGGAATGAGGCCTGCCGAGAGAAAGGAAATGGTGATCACCGAAACCAGCGAACTGGACTGCATCAGGGTCGTCGAAACGATGCCAAAGCTGAGACTCTTCCAGAGCTTGTCGGTCGTTCTGCGCAGAAGTCGTTCCAGCACTCCCCCCGTGAATGCCTTGAAACCCTCCTCGAGGGCGAGCATGCCGAACAGGAATATCGCCACACCTGCCGCAATTTCCTTGAAGTCCGGACTAATCCAAAACCCGTAGGTCAGGATGGCAAATATCGTCGGCAGGATGATCTTCTTAATCATGGAGGGTATGTCGGCGTGGGAGGTCAGAAAAGGGGCCATCTCTTCACGAGAGGCCCCTTAATTGTTAGCATTTCTTTCAAGGAAGCATCATCCCACGGATCGCGTAGAACAAAAGGGCCGCCATGATTCCCGAGGCCGGGACGGTAATGACCCAGGCAGCGGCGATTTTGAGCAGCGCCGATCTCTTTACCAATTCCTGATGGTAGACTTTCTTGAGTCCTTTACGTTCTCTCTTGGTGAACTCCGCCTTTGCGGTGTGCTCTTTGACTTCAGCGAGCATCATGCGTTTGTCTTCGATAGATCCACTCTTGAATTTTGCCATAAAGGCCTCCACCTCGGCTTGATCCCGGCCGCTGTGGTGTTGCTCGATTTGGTCAATTGTTTTCGCGTAACTGGCCTTCAGATATTCCCGAAGAAAGCCGACTCCAAAGACCCCTCCGACCGCAATATGGGTAGAACTCACAGGCAACCCGAGTTGGGAGGCAATGATCACGGTGATTGCCGCCGCCATTGCGATGCAAAACGCTCTCATCTGGTCGAGTTCGGTGATTTCGCTTCCGACGGTGCGGATCAATTTTGGACCGAAGAGCGCCAACCCAAGAACGATTCCCGAAGCTCCGACTGCCATCACCCAGAATGGGATTGGTGCTTTGGATGACACCCCTTGGCTGTTCACGGTATCAGCAATTGCGGCGAGCGGACCGACGGCATTGGCAACATCATTTGCTCCGTGCGCGAAACTCAATAATGCCGCCGCAAAAATCAAGGGCATGGTGAAGAGCCGGTTGATGCTCTTTTTCTCGTTCTCCATTGAGCTCGAGTGTTTGCGAGTCAGCGATTTCACGATGAAATACGTGAGGAAGGCGAGCACCAGTCCGATTCCGCTGGCAGTCAGGATGTCTACTTTGACCACCTTCTTGAGACCCTTCATGATCAAGTAGGTGCTAAAGGCCATGACCATGATCGCGACAAGGATCGGTAAGATCTTTTGAGCTGCCGTGATCATGTCCTTCTTGTAGGTGATACTATGCTTGATCCAATAGAGGAAGCCGGCGGCGATGAGGCCTCCGATGACAGGTGAGATCACCCAACTCGCTGCGATGAGCCTCATCTGAGCCCAATTTGCGATCTCAAATCCTCCCGCCGCGATGCCTGCGCCAAGAACACCACCGACGATCGCATGGGTGGTGGAAACCGGAGCCCCGACGGCCGTGGCAATGTTCAGCCAGATCGCACCCGCAAGCAGAGCCGCCATCATGAGCCAGATGAAGGCATCGGCATTTGGAATCATGGCGGGGTCGATGATTCCTTTCTTAATTGTGCTGACCACTCCTCCTCCGGCAATGAGTGCTCCGGCCGCTTCGAAGATGGCCGCAATGATGATCGCACCAGTTAAAGTCAGCGCTTTGGACCCCACGGCGGGCCCCACATTGTTGGCGACATCGTTGGCCCCGATGTTCATGGCCATGTAGCCTCCGATCATCGCAGCAATGACAAGCTCAATGCTGACAGGTTGTCCTTCCGGGCGAATGCTCGAAGAGAACAACATGATTCCGACAATGAAAAGGAGAGCCGATCCGATACGGAACATTTCCTTGCGCCCGAAGGCCGTCGCTTTCTCCAACTTCTGAATGTTTTCAATTTCCATAGTCTAG
>CALFSW010000338.1 GCA_937916505.1 uncultured Verrucomicrobiales bacterium
CCCTGGCTTTGAGAGAGCGATCGAGATCGTCACGAACGACCCACCCGCCGTCTTTTTTCTGTTGAATGGCATGTTCCCAAGCTAACCCAACAAGAGTCCGAGGAGACGATCACGAACCGAATCGTTTCTCACCAGACCCGCAAATTTCTCCGCGCCCGGTCCGATGGAGGTCAACTGGGTGGGATCGGAGGTATGGCAGATTCCGGTCCAGCCGACTCCGGTGACATTCCCGACAATTTGCCCCAGGAGGCCCACCGGGTTGGAGAGTTGATGACTCCACTCCGTCACTTTTTTCCCGGCAATCCGGTCCATCATGGCCTCCAGTTCCCGAGGCTCGGGCTTGAAGCCATAGGTCGCTTCCATGAGCTTGCTCATCTCCTCTCCCGATTTCGTTTTGGTCTGTCCCCAGCGCTGAAGAAACCATTCTGCGGACCCTTTGATCTGCGCGATTTTGGCAAAGTGATCATTGGTCTGGCGATAGCCCGCTCCCGTGCCATTGAGACCTGGATTGGCATTGCCATGGTCGCTTGTCAAAATGACAAGAATGTCATCGTGGCCGCCGGCCATGGCCAGCATTTTCCCAACCGCATCATCAAAGGCCATTTGCTCGTTCAAAATCGCCCCGATGTCATTCTTATGCGCGGCATGGTCGATCCGGGCTCCTTCGACCTGGAGCAAGAAAGGCGCGTCATCATCCAAAAAGCGAGAGAGGGCCACTTCGGACATCTCGGAAAGGGTCGGGACCTTCTTCTGCATTTCGACGTCCTGATCACGGTCAATGGTGTAGGGAATGTATCCGGGAGAAAAGGTGCCGAGAATCTTCTTTGACTTCGATTTCAAAAGATCATCCCGCGTCCTGACGACATCATACTTCTCCTTCGCAAAAGTTCCGAAAAGGTCCTTCTTGTCCTTCCGCGTCTCCGGGGCAAAGAACCTCGATCCCCCTCCCAGGATGACATCCACGCGATTGAGGTATTGCAGTGCAATGAGATCCTCTTGTCCCCGCCTGATGACGGAGGAAGCGAAACCCGCCGGGGTCGCATGAGTGATGCTGGCGGTCGAAACCAATCCGAGGCGCACGCGATTCTTCTCCAGGGTCTCGCCAATCGATTCCAATCTCTTCCCGTTCTCGTCGAAGTTGATTTGCCCATTCGGGACCCGCTTTCCGGAACTCCAGGCCGAAGAAGCAGCCGCGGAATCGGTCACCATGGAACTCGAGGACGCGGTATCCATTAAGCCAAGGGTCGCCTGGCTATTCGCAAGCAACTGCCACCAAGCAGTGCTCTTGCCACGGACTTGATTCGAAAAAGCTTCCGTCATCGAGAGCACGCCCTGACTCATCCCGTCCGAGACACAGAAAATGATCCCGCGTGGCTTTTTTCGGGTTCCGGAAACCCCGGTTCCTTTCTGATCTTGGGCCTGACCGAGCCCCGCTAACAATCCGGTAGCTCCGCCAGCAAGGCTTCCTTTTAATAGACGACGACGCGAATAACTCATAAGACTTGCAAGATACGCCATCTCGCTCGCCGGGCAACCACCGAAAGAGGGAGTGTCGGCGACGGGGGTGCTTCATGATCCCGGCTCTCTGCCTCATTATGACTGGTGTTTTCGAGCGGAACTCCCCCCCCGAGACAGGCAAAGCCTGATTTTCACCCTGTCCAAGGGCACGAGATTCGCTCCACTTTTCCGGCCAAAAACAAGCCCTCTCCCCTTTATGGCAGAGGAAAGGATGGGCGATCGCCGCGGGGGATTGTGACCCGGCGGGAAATATTGAGAGACAGGCTGTGGAGACACCTCCCTGCCTCTTTTTCAAGCCTGTGGCGGGAGAGTTTCAAAGAGAGCAATCCCTTTAAAAAGATCAACATGATCGATGGAGATTTCACTCTGCGGCTCAGCGTGTAACAACTCGTCATAGACTTGTGCAAACTGTTCCAGGAAATGAGGAGGAATGCCGGTCAATCCGCGCACGACCATGCTCCATGTGAGCAACAAGCGCACCTCGTCTTCCACCGCACAGACCTGCTTGATGACCGTGTGACGGCTGTCAGCCTCGATCTTCGCATAAAGTTCACGCACCGCGTCCTCACGCCCCTCCAGAATCTGGAGAATACGGTCCCCGTTTACGATCAGGAGACCGGTCACATCACGCGTATTATTGGCTTCGACAGATTTGCTCTCGATGTCGTCGAGGTCAGCATCAGTGAATGGTTTCACTGGCTTACTCAGATAAGTCAGTCGGAAAATGGGGTAATCTTCCTCCTTCTGGATCGTCTCCCACAAGAGGCTCATTCGTGATGATTCATCTGACATGCGCCGACGTTGACACAGCGAGAGGATGACGGCTAGAAATTTGCTTCCTTGGCGGTCAGAGATTTCACGTAAAGTCACGATCCTTGAGGGAACCCTCCAAGAGATCGGGAAGGGAGAGGGATCGCTCACGTGCGCCGAAGTTTGGCTTGGGGCTGCGGCCAATCGCTCCCATCGACGACGGAGGTGGAAAGAAATTGGCGTCGGTTCATCATCCTAATCACCGGCTGCTTGGCCCCTAATCCCAGTAGCTTAAAATGCAGAACCTCCCAGACAACAAAAGATCCTTTATATCGTCCGACACCGGGTTCAGGAACAACTCACAGGAAGTTCGTGGAAGTGGATGAACGAGCAGGTTGACGCGATGCTAAAACGAGTAGTTGGCTCCAATGCCAAGGGTCAGGCCGGTGAGGTCGACGTCAAAATCACTTCCACCAACCGAGTCGCGGAGAGACTCGTTCCAGTCGTAGCGGGCGTTTGCTTCGACCGACCATGAATCGTTGATTTGGTATCCCAATGATCCTTGCACGTAATAACCGAAGAGGACATCTGTTCCCGAATTGCGGAAACCTGCCGAGCCAACTTGCATCGGAGCACCGCCGTTGGTGATCTGAACGAGTTGGTCGCTGCGACTTGCATCCCAGTCGGCGATGTTCAAAACAAGACCTGTCCCAACCCCAGCGAAGAAACGACTATCGGATTGATAAACGGCGCTGGCTCCGAACGAGAATCCAAACAAGTTGACGTTCAGCGACTCATCCAGCGAGTCTCTGAAGAGGGCGGTGTCACTGGTTCTTAAGGTGTCTTCGAAGGTCCGCCCGGAAGGTTCGACAGGAAGAAGGGGGGCAATCGCTCCCGGTGACCCGGTGTAAGGAGCATTGGGGAGAATCAGGCCGGTGGAGTCGAAGCGATCGATCGCTCTCACATCAAAAATGTTGCGGCGTTCACTGGCGATGAGAGTGTTCAATCCTCCCTGACTGCCACCGATATCTGTGAAGCTAAAATTGAAGGACGGACCGATGCTCCAACCGTTTCCAATGTCCGTGAGTCGACTCAAACTCAGATACGGAGAGATTTCCCAGTCTTCTCCTTCGCTCCAGCCGGTGGGCGATGAGGCGGCTGATTGTTCAATCACCCGCCGCTCTCCTCCGGTGGCTGACATGAGGACGCTGTTCCCCTGCAGTTGATTTTGGGCTTGGTATTCGTAATCAGTCGTTCTTCCGGTCGCAGGAGTTCGGGGTCCGGGGTTGACGAAACCGTTGTCATAGGTCCGGGCAGACAAACCGGTTTCGGGTCCGATTCCTGCAGGTTGAACGAAGGAGTTGCTTCCAAAAACTCCGGGGACGGACAGGCCGGTTGCTCCGGTGTTAAAGTCGATCGCTCCGATTTTTCGCCACGACATTCCCCAACCAAAATTCCACCGGGCCTTTGATCCGGACGCTGGTTCGATTTGATTGACACTCCCTTTGGCGGAGTAGTCTTCCGGGGGCATGAGTCCGCCTTTGGCGGAGTCGAGTCCGTTCTTGGCCGAGGAGATGATATCGTCTCCTGCGGTAACGGGCAGGACACTGAGGGCGAAGTAGACACTGAATCTGAGGTTCATGATGGAAAGGTTGTTTTGATTATTGCTCGGCATCTTTTTTGATGACCCGATAGAGGCGGAGTTTTTCTCCGGAAGGATGGCTGGCGGTTTTGGGAGGGCCATTATCAATCCATTGCAATCGGGTTCCTCCGGCAACGACATCAGGGATGACGTTGGTCCAGGACTCACCGTTTTGACTGTATTGCACGGTGTAGGTTGCGCCGATTTGAGAAGGGAATTCAATCAGGACGTCGCCATTGGCAAGGACCTCGCAGCGGTCCACTTCGACCCCTACGCCGGCGTTTTGATTTTCGACCGGGTCGAGCAATTCGATTTCAAAAGTGGGCTCGAAATCTCCCGAGGCGTCGGCCTGAAGATATTCGACGGTGAGCTCGATGCTCTCGCCGCTCTCAAGCGCCTGGTTGAAGAGGAGAAAGGAGCTCCCAAGAATTTCTCCCTGCGCGTTGGAGACAGTCACTCCTTCGGGAAGCCCTCCGACAAGAACACGAAACGCGGGAAGCGCTCCGGGGTTGTTGTTCGTGATGGCGACGGTTTGCTTGAAGAGGCCGGTCTGGTAGTCGAGCGTGATGGCACCGCCGACAATGTTGGTGCTCGCGGGGCTCACGATGTCAGTGGCGATGGAACCGGTGTCATCTTCGGGGTTAAGGAGCAACTCGTTTGCGCTGTTGACCGATGCTTCATTCGAAATGAGATCGACACCACCGGCCACTGTTCCGGGAACCTGGAAGTAGTAGATGATGGAAGAGGAAGTCCCAACGCCGAGGTCGCCCACGGTCCAGAGCGAGTCTTCGAAGCTCGTTCCGGTTGCGGGGCTGATGGAATCGACGGTCGCTCCTTCGGGTAGGATTTCACCGAGGTTCAAGCTGACTCCGGAAGCATCACTCGGCCCTTGGTTGGTCACGGTCAAGGTGTGGAAGAGATTCTGCGGAAGGTTGAAACCGGCCAGCACGGGGTCGCGGGAGCCCTCGGCAGAAACGGTGAGATCAACTTCGCGGGTCACATCGCGGTTGGCGGTCACTGATTCGTCGCCGGTGTTAATCTGGGCCTGGTCAACCGCGCTGACCGAAGAAATGCTGGAGAATCCGGGAGAGGCGACTTCGGCCGATGGACCCACGGTCACGATGACCTCAAGGGTTTCGGTGGCACCGACCGCGAGATTGCCCACGGTCCAGGTTTGGTCCTCGAAAGTGCCGGCACCCGGAGTGACGGAATCGATAATGATGCCGTCGCCAAAAGTGAGGGCGTCGGTCAACTCAAGTCCGGTGGCATCCAGCGGCCCTTGGTTGGTGACTTTGATGAGGTAGCTTAGGTTGCCACTGCCGGAACCGGCCACGACGGGATCATCCGACCCGGTTCTGGTGACAATCAAATCGACTCCGGCAATGATGGTGGTGGTTTCGGTAACCGAGTCATTGGCACTGTTACTGTCTGTTCCGGAAGCTGATTCAAGACTGGCTGTGCTGCTAATCATTCCGTTGTCCGGAGCATTACCATCGACGTTGAGAGTGACGGTCAGGCTTTCGGATTCTCCCACTGGAAGGTTCAGTGTCCAGAGGCCGTTGGGATCGTTTTCCGGCGCAATGGCTCCGGCGCTTGGAACGATGGACTGCACCGTTACGCCTTCTGGCAAATTGAGCGTTTCGCGGATGTTGATGTTGGAGGCGTCGGAAGGGCCGCTATTGGAAACGGTGATGGCATAAACGAGATTTCCGGGTCCTGAATCGGCTAGCACGGGATCGATCGATTCCGTCTTTGTGAGTGCGATGTCAAAGAGATTGCTCACCGAAGTGGGGTCTGTTGCAAAGTTGTTCGCGCCGTTCAGATTGACTTGGTCGACCGAGGTCAGAGTGGCGCTGCCCACAATCGTGTCGGTTCCGGGGCGGGTGTTTTTGCCGACCGTGTATGCCAGTGCGAGGGTTGCCTGCTCTCCGGTTTCCAAAATGGGGATGCTCCAAGTTGATTGGTTAAAGATGCCCAGGTTTGCCAGTGGGTTTCCAGCAATCACCCCTGGAGGAAGTGTTTCGGCGTAGTTGATCACGATTCCGGTAGCGGTGGAGGGCCCATCGTTGGTGACGACAACGAGGTATCCCAGGTTTTCCGGACCTGATCCAGCCACCACGGTTTCCGGGGATCCACTCACTGCAATAGCAAGCGAAACAACGGACTGCGCCTGCAGTGAAGCGCTTGCACTGCCGCTGTTCCCCAGAGAGCTCGTTAACTCTTCGGTGGTGTTGGAATAGTCTCCACCATCGTTGGTGGTCACCCCAACAGTCACGGTGCAGGTCTGACCTGCAGGAACGGTTCCGCCGGAGTAGGAAACTTGCTCGGTTCCGGAGATCGCGATGAGGCTTCCTCCCTGGCAAGTGGTTGCCGCATTGGATGGATTCGCCAGGACCAGTCCGTCCGGCAATTCGTGAGTCAGATTAAGATTGGTGGCTGCCTGTTGCGATCCGCTGTTATCAATCACAAAGGTCAGAGTTGAAACCTGTCCGGCATTGATGGCCTCCGGGCCGAAGGACATCATGAAAGCGGGCGGAGGATTGACGGTGAGAGTGGCCGTGGTCGTTCCGCTGTCACCGAGGGAGGATACGAGAATTTCGCTTGTGCTGACAAGGTCGCCGAGAGTTTGCCCGGTCACATCGAGAGTCACTTCGCAAACTTGACCCGCTGCAATCGTCCCGCCGGAGAAGCTGAAGTTGCTGCTGCCGGACTGCGCGGTCATCACTCCTCCACAAGTTGAGCTTGCGCCGGGCGCAGCGGCGATGAGCATTCCAGCAGGCAGATTTCCGGAGAAGGTCACGTCCGTTGCCGCGACGCGGCTGCCTTGATTATCGATGGTAAAAGTCAGGCTGCTTGTTCCGTTCAATGGAATATCGGCAGGTGAAAAAGCACTTGAGAAAACCGGCGGCACCGGCACCACGTTGAGAGTATCGATGGCTGGAAATCCGACAAGAGTGCGGCCACCGACCACCGTCGAGATAAGGCTGGTTTTGTTCTCGTAATTTCCGAAGGGAGCTGTGAACGGGACATCCACTCCCACCCGGAAGGAACACGACTGGCCGGGAGCGAGTTGGCCGCCGGTGAAAGAGAGAACATCACTCCCAACGATCTGCGAGTTTGGCCCGCAAACAGCGGCAGGTCTCACTGGTGTTCCGATGCGAATGTCATCGAAAAAGACCCGGGTCACCTCCGTGCCGGAATTCGATTGATTGTTATAAGCTCCCAGCAAAATAGTGTGTTCGCCCGCTGTAAAGAAGACGGTGGTAGTGTAAACCTGCCAACCTGAATCCTGATCAACCCCGGCTCCACCATTCAACTGGGCCAGTGAGTTATTGGCACTGTTCCCATAGCGAACCCCATCGATCTCCAGCAAAGCTTGCCCGAATTCATCGCCTTCGTAGGTTTCATCTAAAAGCAGGCGGTAGCGAACACTCACCTCAATCGAACCCGGCTCATTCACGGTAAAAGTCCGCGACCAACCACCCGAACTCGGCGGGTTGAAAAATCCTGTGATGAAGTTTTTTCCTCCCACCGTGACGTCGATGCCTCCGCCTGAAAAACCACCGGTTGGATCCAATGATCCATTCGCAGCACCAGTGTCATTGGTTCCTTCAAAGGTATCGTCGGCGTAACTGAATCCGCCGGCCGGGGAACTTGAAACAGGTAAGAGATCCAGCGAGAAGCCGGCATCGCTGCTGTCCAAAGTGGTTTGGTGAAGCTCAACCGCAATCGTGTTCGAGCCCTGCACGAGAACTCCCGAGAGATCGACTTGGCTGGAGGTTCGACCGGCTTCTTCCCCGAGCTCCGAGAGGGTGGTGGTCGTCACCGGACCGGCGGGCATTCCGGCGCTTCGAAAGATCTCGGTTCCGTTGACGTAGACGATGGCACCGTCGTCAAAAACATAATCAAGCAACCAGTCATCGACTTCGGCATCCGAGGCGTCGAGAGTGAGTTCCTTCCGGAAGAGGTAGGTTGTCACCAGATTCTGTCCATTGGCGGCGGCATCAACTCCTCCCAAGACAGCGGGAGTTCCGGGGGGGAAGACATCAATGACACCGGCTTGAAAAGGGGCATTGCCGCCGACCCATGGTCCGATCGAAGAAGTTGAGGCTTCGAAGTCGACGGTGTTCCATCCGTTCCCGAATCCATCGATTGGATAGTCGTCGTTCCTCCCGTTCTCGTTTTGCAGTTGGTCAAGATAGTCCCATGAAGAGTCCAGGATCGAAGAGCCTGATCCGTCAAAACCGGCATCAACCAGAAAGCCTCCCTCTTCGGGAAGATCGGTGGCAACAGCGCCGGGAAGCATCGCATTCAGATCGTCCGTAAAAGTGATGTCCGTGAAGGTCTCCGTTTGACTGTTGTTGGTGATGGTAAAGACGAGAAAGTCCTTTCCGCCCGGATCGACGGAATCCTCCACAAAAGACTTTGAGAACGAAATGTCGGCAAGATCCCCGGATCGAATGACTTGAAGGGCCCCACAAGCCCGGCCCGAGGAAACCGGATTGCCTCCCGCAAAACTGGATGTGATATCGCCGGAGATACTGATGTTTCTTTCTGCGGAAAGGCCAACGACATCCACCGAGATGACGCAGGTTTGCCCTGCGGCGAGAGTGGCTCCGCTGAAGTTGATGGTTTGAGAACCTGCAATCGCGGTCAGGGTGGCTCCCGCGCAGTTATTCAAAATGTTTGGCTGGCTCGCCACCACGATACCCGGAGAGAGGTCGTCGCTAAATGAAATCCCCCCGGCATCAGTTTGGGATTGGTTTTGAATCGTGTAAATCAGAGTGGTCTGGCCTCCCAACCGAACCGGGCTCCCGGCAAATGATTTGGTGAAACCGAGGGCCGGGCCGGTTGAAGGAATACCGATCGAGACATTCGCGCTTCCGCTGTTTCCGGCATCCGAGGTCAAATTCCCTGAGATCAGGTCAAACGGCCCTTCACCCAAAAGGGTGACTCCGACGCTCGCAGAACAAGTGGCATTGGCATTCACCGAGCCGCCACTCAAAGTGATGGTGTTTCCCCCGTCCGATGCCACGAAGACGCCTCCGCAGTCACTGACGGGATTTGCCGGATTGCTCAAAATGACGCCATCCGGGAGATTCAAAGTGAAAGCAAGATCGTTCACCCCGCTTGCACTGTCGTTTTGCACTTCGAAAGTCAGCTCGGCGCAGCTTCCAATTCCGACAGTCTCCGACGAAAGGCTCATCGTGAAACCTGGAGCTTGGGCCCTCACTGCCGTCGAAAGCATGAAGGGGACGAGAAAAAGGTTGAAGAGGAATGACGTAAAAATGCGACGTGGAAGAGAAGGACGAGCGTTCATTGAGCGATTTGGAATAGGGCAAAGAGTGGATCTCTCCGAATTTTTCAGAGTTTTCCATGAGAAAATTGAAGGCAATTGAAAATAAACATTTTCCAAAAACCCATCAATCACAATCGTTTCGTTGCCTTCTTTTTTGGTGATCAAGCAGCATACGCAACCATCATAAAAAAAGTGACACTATTTTAATCGAATGGATTTTTTTAGTTGAGGCTCAGTCGTGATGGTTCCTCTGAGATGCCCTGATCCGGTCACAGCCGGGGGATTCTGCCACGGGGGCTTGATTAATGAAAGGATCACATGGAGCCAGAGATCTTAGGCTGGAGACCATTCGCTCCCATCGGCGAAGACCGTCTTCCAGGCATAGCTCGGTTTTTGAGGATCGGTCAGATTGGCGGTGATCAGTTTGCCGCCCTTCTTCAACTTGTCGCCGCCGTATCCGGCGTGGCCGGTGGCGCGGCCGTAGACCATCTCGATCCCGTCCCACCTACCGCCGAAATCGTTCACGTGGTCGTGGCCGCAGAAGCAGGCCTTCACCTCACCGAATTTTTTGAGCAGCGAAATGGCGCTGCCGTCCTCGCCGTAGGTGCACACCGGCTCCTTGAAAATTCCCTTCGCGATTTTCTTCTGCCACACCGTATCATACTCGAGCAGCGGGATGTGGAGGAAAGACAGCACGGGCGAGGCCGATGGTTTCTGTGCCGCGAGCCATTTCTCCTGGGCCGCTTGCACGCCCTGCGTCGTCGTGTTGAGGCAGAGAAGTTCCATGAGCTGGCGGTCGTCGCTACTGGTGATGGGGATGCGGTAGTTCCCGCCGTCATGACCGCCACGGTAGAGGCTGTGTTTTGCCTCGGTCAGGGTGGATTGCGCCGTCGCGTAGTCGTCGAGCTGGTCGTGGTTTCCCCAGTTGAAGAGCCACGGTATTCCCAACAATTCGATCTTCTCGAGCGAATACTCGAAAAACTCCTGGCCCAGGCCACCCGGGTTGTCACTCCAGAGGTCACCAGTGATCGCGAGCAAATGCGGCTCGGTATTTTCGATCATGCGCTTCATGTCCTCGACCGATTTCAGGTCAGCCTTCTCGCCATACTTTTTGCGGTTGCAGAAAAAATGGATGTCGGTGAACTGCAGAATGCGCAAGGCATCGCCGGCAAGCTTGAGTTTTGTGGTCCGGGGAAGATCCTTTTTCGCCTTCGCGAGTCCCATCGACATCGCCGGACGGAGATCCTGAGGGCCGGCTTTGGCTTGGAAGCTGGTGGCGGATACCCCTGCGGCGACGGAGGTGGAAAGAAATTGGCGTCGGTTCATCATACTGATCACTGGCTACTTGGAACCTTGGTCCCAAGACCTTAAAATGCGGAACCTCCCAGACAACAACAGATCCTGTAAATCGTCCGGGGCCTTAAAATGCGCCAAGCAATCGCCCTGGTGTCAGCCCGCTTAAAACAGAATTCCAGTTGACCGGAACCGTCATCGAACCTACATGGGCAACGTTCTTGAGATTGATCTATCCAATCAAAAGGAACTCTTCACCTCCTTCCAGCTAGAAAAAAAATACGATCATGGCCTCAACACAAGCGCGCAACCAAAACAGAAATCGTCCCACAAAGTCGAATTCAGCGAGAAACAAACGTCAAAATGACCATCGGAAGCGTCTCGTCGCTTTGGGTATGGATGAAGCGATCGTGGCTGTCATGAACCCCAAGGAAGTTCGCGACAAGCTGAAATACCCTGCCAAAGTGGCGAAAGAGTGCGCTGCCACGGAGTCCTAAACGGACTCAGCAGTTGAAGAATCCGCCCTTTCTACAAGTTAGAAAGGGCAAGGTTTTGTGTGGGTGATTGCTCACACTTGTCGGCACTTCGCTTACGCCGGAGACCTTCCACTTTCATCTGCAAAGACCGTCTTCCAGGCATCGCTTGGTTTTTTTCGGATCGATCGGATTAGCGGTGATCAGTTTGCCGCCCTTCTCCAACTTGTTGCCGCCGTATCCCGCGTGGCCGGTGGCGCGGCCGTAGACCATCTCGATCCCGTCCCACCTACCGCCGAAATCGTTCACGTGGTCGTGGCCGCGGAAGCAGGCCTTTACGTCGTCGAATTTTTTGAGCGCCGAGATCCCGCTGCCGTCCCCGCCGTAGATGCAGTCGGGCTCCTTGGGAATACCCTTTGCGAGCTTCTTCTGCCACACCATATCGTACTCGAGCAACGGGGATGTGGAGGAAAGACAGCAGGGGCGCAACACGGCCCCTTAAAATGCCCCCCTCTCGGTCGTAGCAAGCTGAACCAGTGAGATTACTCCCTCATCACGTAGAAGCCACTCTCTCCTCCTTGAACTGATCGTGGACTTCGCGCCTTCTTTCGACCAAGGGCCTCTTTGTATCGCGCGGCCACCCCTTTTACAAAATCCTCACCACCGATCGCTACTCCTGTCGTAAATGAGGCCACTCGCTTTCGCAGCGCCTCCCGTGGTGTGAACTCACCTTCCTGGTCAATCACTTCCACGCGGGCCTCCAACTTGATCCCCTTCCGCGTTCTCTTGCCCCGACCAAGCGATGACGACTCAGATTCCACCGCGAATCCCTCATCAAATAAGAAGAGACGATAACGGGCCAGCCCTCTCCCCTCCCAAGAGTCCTGGGGGAGATTCAAGGCCTTACAAAGCCCCCGGCGGGCCCGCTTGCTCCCACCTGCCGCCTCTCCGTATCCGCTCCATTCATAAAGCATCGGATCTTCAACAATCCCCGCCCTCACCGGATTCAGATCGATATAAGCTGCCATCGTCGCCAAGGCCGCTTCGCCATCGACACAGACGCTTTTAAAACGATCCATCCATAAGGTCCCACGCCGGGCATTCTGCTTGTTGAACCAACGACTAAACCTCTCCTTCAGCTCCTTCACAAAGAGGCTCACATCACAAAAGCGATCCTTAAAGCGCTGCAACACCTTCTCCGCCGCCTCATTCATCCCCCTCTCCCGAAAGCTTTTCAACTCATTGCGAAGCTGCTGCAGAAAGGCCTTTGAATAAACCGACGAGAGATGGGTTAAAAGCCGTTCCTCACCTGTCCCCGTCGACTCTCCCACCTTCGTCTCAAACTTCCCCAACCACTTCGC
>CALFSW010000339.1 GCA_937916505.1 uncultured Verrucomicrobiales bacterium
GGCTCGGGGAAGCCCATCGTGATCTGCGCCATTGATTGGATTGGCGTGGCCAACGAAGGATACGATGCTTTCCGAGATCAACTGGCTGCGGCCGCAGGAACGACACGGAGTCGGGTGACCCTTCATGCCCTTCATCAACACGATGCGCCGGGGTGCGACTTTACCGCTGAAAAGCTGGTCAAAGAGCTGGGCTTGAAAGACTACGAACGAACCCAAGGCGATTTTCATCGGAAAGTGATCAAGCGCGCCTCTGCTGCCATTAAAGAGGCCATTCCCAATGCGCAACGCGTGACTCACTACGGGTGGGGCGAGGCGGAGGTGGAGAAAGTGGCTTCCAATCGCCGGCTCCTCGGAGCCGATGGCAAGGTCAGAGCGGTACGTTATACCGCGACGAAAGATCCGGCCTTACGTGCCGAGCCCGAAGGGACGATAGACCCCGAGGTTTCCTTACTTTCGTTTTGGAATGAAAAGACCCCGGTTGCGGTCATGAGCTACTATGCCTGCCATCCTCAAAGCTATTATCGGACAGGGACCCCGAGTCCGGATTTTCCGGGCATTGCCCGCTTCATGCGGGGGCAGGGAGTTCCGGAGGCGCTTCATGTTCATTTTAATGGAGCAGGCGGGAACCTGGGCGCGGGGAAATACAATGACGGCAACAAAGAGAACCGAATGATCCTGGCCGGTCGCATGGCCGAGGGGATGCTTCAAGCCTGGCGAAGCACCAAAAAACACCCTCTCACTGCGGATTCGATCAGCTTTGAGGTGGAAAAAGTGCGCCTGCCGATGGCCGATCATTTGAAAGATGAGGAGGCCTTACTGGAGGCGCTTCGGAAGGAGCCGGCACGGGGATACTTTTCAACTGTCGATCAAGTCGCCTATTTGCGTCACTGGAAAGCAGGCAATCAAATCGATGTCTCCTGCCTCTCCGTGGGTGATTCCCGGGTTCTACATATGCCCGGCGAATTGTTTGTGGAATATCAGCTCGCAGCCAAGGCCATGCGGCCGGATCTGAAAGTGGCGATGGCTGCCTACGGTGAGTATGGCCCCGGCTATATCGGAACCGAAATTGCCTATTCCGAAGGGGGATATGAAACAAGTCCGAGTGCCAGTGCAGTGGGGCCGGGGTCTGAGAAAGTTCTCACGGCGGCGATGAAGAAACTTCTTGGTGATCCGGCGAAGAAGCAAGGCCGCGTTGCCCCGAAGTCTCCCAGGGAGGCAATGGCGGCTTTCGAAACACCGCCTGGATTTGAGATGCAGGTGGTCGCCAGCGAACCTCAGATTCGTGAGCCCATCGTGGTAACTTACGATGAAAACGGCCTCATGTATGCTGCCGAGTATTTGAAGTTTCCCTCCCATGGCGGCAAAAGCGATGGCCCGGACGGTCGCATTCGATTGCTTCGTGATACGGACGGTGACGGTCACTACGAGACGAGCCAGATCTTTGCTGATGGTCTTGCCTGGCCTACGGGAATCTGTTGCTGGGATGGGGGTGTCTATGTCGTTGCCGCGCCGGATATTTGGTATCTCAAGGATACCGATGGTGACGGGAGCGCCGATGTTCGGGAGAAAATCTTCACCGGCTTTGGCTTTCGAAATGATGAAGGCACCGCGAACAATCTGTATTGGGGGCTCGATCATTGGATCTATGGCGCGGGTTCGAATAGCGGCGGGGAGATCCAAAACCTCATGAATACCCAGACCAAACCTGTTTCGATCCGGGGACGGGATTTTCGCTTTCATCCCAAGACGCGGGAATTTCAGGCGATTTCGGGGTCCGAGCAGTTTGGAAATGCGATGGATGATTGGGGGAATCGTTTTCTCAGCCAAAATTCCAAGCCGGCGGTTCATGTCGTTCTTCCCTCAAAGAATTTGAAAAGAAATCCCTACCTGCCGGTTCCATCGACCAAGACAAACATCTGGAAAGGGAACACGATTTACCGGGCGAGTGCGATTGAGCCCTGGCGTCTGGCCCGAACGAAACTCCGGCTCGCTGATAAGCGCAACTACCCTGCGCCATCTGTGGCTCATGATGTCTTCAGCGGATGTTCCGGAGTGAATATTTATCGAGGTTCGGTTTATCCAAAGGAGTTCCATGGGAATCTCTTCGTGGGAGACGTGCAGGGAAATTTGATTCATCGGCGGGTTTTGAAACAAGATGGGGTGACGTTCTCGAGTGAAAGGGTGGAGAAGGAGAGTGAGTTTTTACGATCGACGGACAATTGGTTCCGTCCCGCAAATCTGGTCAATGCGCCTGATGGGACATTTCACATCGTTGATATGTATCGTGAGACGATTGAGACTCCGGATTCGATGGTGCCGGAGATTTTGAAGATGGTGGATTTTCGGTCGGGTCACGACCACGGTCGGGTTTACCGGCTTGCTCCGAAAGGATTTCAACCTCCACCTCCGCCTGCATTGGGGAAAGCCACCACCCCGGAGCTTGTGAAAACTCTTAGGAATCCCAATGGCTGGTGGCGCGACACCGCGAGCCGTTTACTCTTTGAGAGAGGAGATCAATCCGCTCTTGCCCAACTCCGGGTGCTCTTGAAAACAAGTGAATTAGCAGTGGCTCGCCTTCACGCCTTGCACGCGATTGCGGGTCTCGGCGGACTGGAGGAAAGCGACCTCGCTTTTGCTCTCTCCGATCAATTTCCGGGAATTCGTGAACATGCTTTGCGACTCTTTCGTCCCGGGTTCGCGGAGCTTCGGGAGAAGGTCGTTTCCCTGGCAAAGGACGAGGACATCCGGGTTCGCTATCAGGCTGCCTTTTCACTGGGCGATCTCGAAGGAGAGGATGTTGTGGGAGCTTTGGCGAAAATTGCGGTTCGTAACGAAGGCGATCCCTGGATGCGCACGGCTGTTTTGAGTGCCCATCCGCGACTGGCTTTTTCGGTCCTTAAAAACATTCGGGGTTTAACAGACAAGAACACCTTGTTTGCTCCGTTGGCGACGATTGTCGGCGCGCGTAACGAACCCGCAGAAGTGAGATCGTTGCTGGCATTTTTGGAGAACGTTGGGCCCGGGTTTCCGGTATCCAGCGTGATTTCGGGTCTTGGAAATGGCCTGAAAAAATCAGGGGCCAATCTGAATCGTTATCCCGGTGCGGCAGAACTTACCTCGGTCTTGGCAAAGAAAGCGAAGGCCATTCTTTTGACCCAGGAGGCCAAAGTTTCCCGGAAGGTGGCAGCGTTGGAGTTGCTGAAAAATGCCGGGTGGGATGAGGTGTCGGAGGATCTCTACCGGATGCTCGCTTCTTCCCAAGCTCCGGAGGTGCAGCTTGCCGCCTTAAAAACACTGTCGAGCTTCGCCGAGAGTGAATCCGGCGACGCCCTCATCAAGGCTCTGCCCGGACTTTCGCCTTCGACACGAACGGAGGTCATCGAGGTTCTAGTGAGTCGGGATGCCTGGATCGGGCCATTGCTCGATGCCGTTCAAAAGAAGACGGTGGTTTTGGCTCAAATTCCCCTGGCCCATCGACAGCGCCTTCTCAAGCATCGCGATCCGGTTTTGAAGGAAAAGGCAGCGGAGCTTTTCTCAGCCAAAGCGAACCCGCGGGCGAGCGTCATCAAGACCTATCAGGCGGCGTTGAAACTGAGTGGCGACGTTGAAAGGGGCCGCAAGGTGTTCACGCAAAGTTGCATGGCCTGTCACAAAATTGGAGAGATCGGGCATGAAGTTGGACCCACTCTGGCTTCGGTGAAAACCCAAACTCCAGAGTCCATTTTGATTCAGATTCTTGACCCCAATCGAGAGGTTCTCGCCAACTTCACGCAATATTTTGTGACGCTGAATGATGGCAGAACTGCGACCGGCCAGATTGTGGCCGAGTCATCTTCAAGTCTCACACTGCGTCGTGCGGAAGGAGCTGAAGAAACCATTCTCAGGCAGAATATCAAGTTAATCACCGGCTCAGGGCTATCTCTCATGCCGGACGGAATCGAGGGGGCAATTAACTTGCAAGAGATGAGCGACTTGATCGCGTTCCTGCGTTCCTGATCCGGGGATCACTTGGACGGAAGAATCGCCTGAAGCTCGTAGGTGTGCTTTTTGCGCGGGGTGCCGGGGCCGTTGTAGCCGAGCATCCGATAAGAAGCTGCTTCCACCCCCTTTTCCTTGAGAGCGGCGTCGAGAGCTTCTTTGGCGATCTTAAGTTGGGCATTCGAGTCGTTGCCCATCCACGTGTAGCTGAGGACCTTTGAGGTTTTGATGTCCTTGACTTCGATTTTTTTGCCATCGGCACCGGTGGTTCCGACTCCGGTGTCCTGATAGAGGAAAGCCATATTCACCTTTTCGAGTTTGTCGCCCTTGTTCTCCATCTTCATTTCCACCGGAGCGGTCATGGGAATGTCTTTTTTCTTAATGTGGCTGAAGAGAGTCCAGAAAGAGAATCCGCCACCGCCCTTGGTGATTGCAGCGCGATAGGTCGGGTAGGTTTTTTCAGTAACTTGATTGTAGGGCCCCGGGGCCGGCCATTCCTTGGGGAGAGGGGCTTCGGAGACGTAGGCGGCCTTTTCAGCGACGGCCGTCTCGGCCACGCAAGAGGGAGAGGCGAGGAGGATGAGGGCAAGGAATCTCTTCATTTTTCCAAAGGACCACCGATTTGGGAATGCGCAAGCGGAAGACTTGGCATTTTTATTTTCGGGGTGCTAAAAGGGCCTCATGCCAAAAATGACAATTTTAAGATCGCAGGAAATCGACCGCCCGATCGCGTCGGTCTTTGAAGTTGTCCGGGATTTTCATCAGTGGCCGAAGTGGTCTCCGTGGTTGATCGCAGACCCTGATTGTAAGCTGGAGGCCCGGAATGATTGGTATTCGTGGGAAGGTGAGATCTGCGGTGCAGGACGCATGGACGTGGTCGGCGAGGTCGAGAATGAATCGATCACCTACGATTTGCAGTTTCTCAAGCCCTGGAAGTCGCGGGCTGATGTGAAGATCACTTTAACCCGGAAGAAGGAGAAAACCGAGGTGACCTGGACGATGGATGGTTCGCTGCCGTTCTTCATGTTTTGGATGAAGAAGGCGATGGCGTGTTTTATCGGGATGGACTACGAGCGTGGACTTTTAATGCTCAAGGATCTCTTGGAGAAGGGGGAGGTTCCCTCAAGGTTAAACTTCCGGGGGCAGGAACGGTTGAAGGATTTATCGGGGTTGGAACAAAACGAGAGGCCGGGTTTGATGAGATCGGTGAGGTCATGGGTGTGGATATGAAGGCAGTTCGAAAACACCTTCCGGAGGGCGAGGGTTTTTGCGTTTATTACAAGTGGGACGTGGTTAAGAAATCGGTGACTTATTTCATTGGCGTGAAGGTTGATCAGACACCGGGAGTTCTTCCGGACGGGATGGAATTGGTCACGGCTCCCGAGATGGATGTCCATGCGGTGAGGCATCACGGGCCCTACCGTCATCTCGGCAATGGCTGGGCCGGAGGAATGATGCATGGACGGGCCAAGCAATTTAAGCACTCGAAGAAATTTCCGCCTTTTGAAATCTACGAGAAAGAAAGCAAAGGTGAAGATGCTGTCGTTAAGATTTGCCTCCCGATGAAGTGACAGGGCATGCTTCGCGCATGAAAGTCCTCGAGCTTGTCGCGCCTTCGCAGTTTATTGTTTCCGAGAAACCCAAGCCTTCACCAAAAGCGGATGAGGTGCTGATCAAGGTGGCCTGCTGTGGCATCTGCGGGAGCGATGTCCACGGAATGGACAATAGCAGCGGGCGTCGCATTCCTCCCATGATCATGGGGCACGAGGCGAGTGGCGTGATTGAGGAGGTTGGTTCGGACGTCAGCGGATGGAATGGGGGTGACCGGGTTTCTTTTGACTCCATGGTTTATTGTGGGAAATGCGAGCATTGTGAGCGCGGCGAAACCAATTTGTGTCACGAACGTCAGGTGATGGGGGTGTCCTGCCAGGAATTCAAACGTGATGGTGCCTTTGCAGAATGGGTGGTGGTGCCGGCGCGGATTTTGGAAAGGATTCCGGAGGGTCTTGGATTTGAGGAGGCGGCCTTTACCGAACCCCTGGCGGTGGCACTGCACGCCGTGAATTTGGTAAAAGTCCAGCCAGGTGAACGGGCCCTGGTGGTGGGTTCGGGACTGATTGGTCTTTTGGTGATTCAGGCACTGAAGCGTGCCGGAGCAGGTGAAGTGGTGGCGGTCGATATGGATCGCAAGCGGCTCGATCTCGCTTTGGAATTGGGAGCAAGCGCCGCCCATACTCCGGACGAGGATTGCGGCGACGAATTTGATATCGCGATGGAGGTGGTGGGCGCTGCTCCGACTTTGGAGAAGGCGGTAAAGTCAGTCCGCAAAGGGGGACGCGTGGGATTGGTCGGCAATGTCGTGGCGGAGGTTCCATTGGCTTTGCAGTGGGTGGTGACGCGGGAGATCTCGCTTCTGGGGTCGTGTGCGGCTGCGGGGGAATGCACGGAGGCGCTGGAAGCGATCGCGAGCGGGGAGATTCAGGTGAGGCCGCTGATTTCGGCGGTGGCTTCGTTGGAGGAGGGAGGGGATTATTTCAAACGATCCAGGGATGGGAAAGAGGGGCTTTTGAAAGTGCTCTTGAAGCCCTAAAGAAGATGCGCTCCGGCGGCGGGGCGGGTGGCGAAGAGGAGCGGTGTGATCCCGGTTTGGGCCTGGTAGCGTTGGTGCATTTGGGCCGCGATTTTTTCGACGTCGGCAGTTCGGCACAGGGTGACGGTGGAACCGCCAAATCCGCCGCCGGTCATGCGTGCGCCGAGGACGCCGCCTTCGAAGCCGATCTCTTTGGCCAAGCCCACCATGAGGTCGAGTTCATCGCAGGAAACTTCAAAGTCATCTCGCAGTGAGCGATGAGAGCCTGCCATGAGGGTGCCAATGTTGGAAAAGTCACCCTTCTTGAAAGCTTCGACTGCTTCAATGGTGCGGGTAATTTCGGTGACGACGTGGCGGGAGCGGCGGAAGATCCGGTCGCCCATTTCTTCGCGTTCGGCGTAAACCTCATTCATGGTGACATCGCGCCAGCTTTCTTTTCCGATGAGAGTGAGGCCGTCTTCGGTGTCTTTGCGCCGCGCGCCATAGCCGCCATCCGAGAGGTCGTGCGAGACATTGGTATTGGCGACCATGATGGAAAGGGAGGGGTCGGAAAAGGGAACCATTTCCGGCTCGCCGGAGTGGCAGTCGATGAGGATGAGTTGATCCTTCACGCCAAAGGTCGAAGCGAATTGGTCCATAATGCCACAGGGGACGCAGGCGAAATCGTGTTCGGATTTTTGGGCCAGAAGGGCCTTTTCCTGGGTTGGGAGAACGGTGTCGACGAGGCCTTCAAGCAGGGTGGCGAAGCAACACTCGAGAGCCGCGGAGGAAGAAAGGCCGGCACCAAGCGGGACCGAGGAGACGATGAAAGCGTCAAACCCCGGGATGGCATAGTTGAGTTCCATGAAGCCTTGAATGACGCCGCGGAGGTAATTGGACCATTTTGGTTCGCCAATCTCCTGTCGATCGGAGAGATCGAGTTCGATGGGATTGAGCCCGGTTGCTCCGATACGGGCTACGGTCGAGTCATTGGGGCGGGCGGCGATGACGATGTAGCGCTCGATGGCGAGAGGAAGAACGAAGCCGTCGCAATAATCAATGTGTTCGCCGATCAGATTGACTCTGCCGGGTGCGGCCGCGGCCAGGGTGCTTGCTACTCCGAAGTTGGATCGCAACTCTTCCCGCGCCTGCATGGCGAGTTCAGAAAGAGCGATGTTCGATTCAAGCATGTGTTATGTGTGCGGCTTTTTTAGCGGATCACGGGAATGCGGGCAAGACAGGGGTCTTAAAAAGCCCCGCACACCGGGTGGCGGGGCTTATCAAAAACGGGGATGGGTTTTGTTACTACTTGGAGAAAGAGACGTAGATGATGACGACGACGGCGGCTAAAATGAGCGCGGCCCACCTGGCACCTTTCCACGGAGTCATATCGATGGAGGTATTGGTTTCAATGGTCCATGGTTCGGAGCGTGGGGAGACTTTTGACATCACGATGAGATAGATGACGAGAGCGGCGAAAACGACTCCCATGAAGTGGAATTTGTGCATCCCGAGGATTTCGCCATCTTCGATGAGGCCGAAGAGGCCGATGCAGAGTAGGGCAACTCCGGCAACCATGGCGATGCTGGCGGCCTTGCCGGGGACGGTGCGGTTGAGCATGCCGACGGCGACGACCGAGAAGATCGGAATGAAGTAAATGGAGTTCATGTCCTGAAGGTAGGCGAAGATGGAATCATTGGCGGCGAGGAGGGGCGCTCCGATCATGGCGGCGATGGCGATCACGACAACGAAGAGCTTGGCTGCCTTAACGGTTTGTTCCTCGGTGCCTTCGGGGTTGATTCGGTGTTTGTAGAGGCCGAGTGAAAAGAGGGCCGAGGTGGAGTTGAGCGCGGCATTGAAGGAACTCAGGATGGCTCCGACCATGACGGCTGCGAAGAACCCGGTGAGGTGGGCGGGAAGGAGGTTGCGAACGAGGGTGCCATAGGCCTGGTCGTTGCTGATGCCGTCGCTGGCATAGAGGTGGTAGGCAACGATGCCGGGTAGAACGAGGTAGAGCGGCCCGAGGAGTTTGAGGCCACCGGTGAGGAGGACTCCTTTTTGGCCTTCGGCGAGGCTGCTGGCTCCAAAGGTGCGCTGAATGATCTGCTGGTTGGTGCACCAGTAGAAGAGATTGAGGAGAGCGACCCCGGTAAAGAGGGTGCCAAAGGGAAGGCCAAAGTCTTTATCGCCGGTGGAGTCGAGGCGTTCGGGATGGACTTCGTTGAGGGTCTTCCAGCCTTCTCCGATGCCGTTGTTTCCGCCGACGGCATCGATGGAGAGCCAGGCGATGGTGAAGCCTCCGATGAGGAGGCCGATGCCGTTGATGGTGTCGAGGACGGCGAGGGTACGAAGACCTCCGAAGCGGGCGTAGAGAAGACCGCCGATGCCGATGATGATCGTCGTGAGGCGAAGCAGAGTGGTGTCGCTTTCGATGCCGGTGAGGGAGGAAAGGTCCATCATGTCGATGAGGCCGCGGGCCCCTGAGTAAAGGATCAGCGGGATCAGGATGAGGGCGTAGGCCAGGAGGAAGATGGTATTGGCGATACTCTGGGTCGTTGTGTTGTAACGTAGTTCGAGGAACTGCGGAACGGTGGTGATCCCGGTGCGGAGAAAACGAGGGAGGAAGAAGAGGGCCATGATGATCAGGGCGATCACGGCGTTGACTTCCCAGGCCATGACGCTGAGGCCGTCTTTAAAGGCGGCGCCATTGAGACCGACCATTTGTTCGGTGGAAAGATTGGTGAGGAGGAGGGAGCCGGCGATGATGGGGAAGGTCAGACTACGTCCGCCAAGGAAGAAGCCATCGGAGCTGTCCCGTTCGTCTTTTCGGGTGATCCAGATGGTGAGCGCGGAGGCTGCGGAGGTGAAGAGAATGAAGGAGATGACTGTGAGCATGCCTGAGGATTTGTTATGGTCGTGCGAGGCTGGGAAGCAGCCGTGGGGGGGGAGACTAGATTTCCTGTTGGGAGCTGACAAGAAAACAACAGGGGCGGGGATTCCAGGTTTTTCGGTCTCAGGCACGTAGACCTAAAGATCAAGATGGTTCTGGCGTGCTTGTTTGTTCTGGGTGGAGTTCTTCACGGGCAGGAGCATGATTGGGAAAAGAAGAAGCTGAGCTGCGATCGTGAGGTAGTGAAAGCATGACCGGGTTCGAAAGGGCCTGTTGGGCTATCGTCTCGAGGTGGCGCTGGTATACAACGGGCCCGGGCAACAGATGGTCAGAGGGGACAGAGCCTTTGAACTGATTGTTGTGACAAAGGATGGCAAGGAGATTGTGACGGAGCTTTGGGGGCGGATGGAACGAGGGAACCGGGGCTTTCCGATTACCATATGCTGAGAGGGGGAGGTGGTGTAATCTTCAGTTTCGGGATGCGGGCTTAAGAGAGAGGGGCAATGGTTTTTGAGCGGGACGGATGCTCTGGGGAACTATCACGGCTGCAAATTGGTGACGCTGGAGGGAATCAAGCTGGTGATGAAATACACCAATGAAGCGAAGGAGGATTTTTAATTGAAGCTCTTGGACACTTCGACTCTGGTCGTAGCCAAGGAGGAGATTTGGGGTGGGCGGGGGACGAAAGCGGGAGTTTTTGGCTGCGGCTTAATTTGTCCTTACGATGGCGACCCAATCCTTTTTGTCGGGGCAGGTGATCGAAGTGCCCTTGGCTGCGACAGCGGCCTGAATTTTGCCGTTGCGGGGATTGAACCACTGGATGGTGGTGATCGCTTTGCCTTCAGGGAGTTCGAGTTCGCACTTGCCGCCATCGGGGAAGGCGAGGAGGTAGAGGTGATCGCCGGCGAGGCAGTAGGTGGTATTCTGGGATTTGGGGTTGCCGACGGCTTCGTCGAACGGGGTCATTTCCCAGAAGGGGATTTTTTGGTCGTGGAAAAAGTCGAGGGCGATCCTGGCGTAATTCCAGGATTGGTCACGGGAGCGCCAGTCTTCGCAGACGAGGTCATTCTGGGGGAGCTTGTAGCCGAAGTAGTATTCGACTCCCCAGCCGCCGCCGAGAAGGTTGCCCCAGAGGACCCACTTGCGGGTTTCTTCAACGCTGGGCCCTTTGTAGTCCTTGTCCATTCCAGGGTAGTCGGAATCGGGTGGTATGCCGAACTGGGCGTCGCCGGGTTCGTCAAAGGCGACTCCCCAGGGGTGCCGGGCATCGATGGAGGCGCGGTTCCATTTCACGGTTTGCCAGTGGACGTCCTTGAGGTGTGAATTCTGCAAGGAGACACCGGTGAAGGCTTCGGATCCGAGGAGCGGTTTGTAAACCTTGTCCTGCTGGTCGGGGAAGGTGTGGACGACGAGGTGGTGGTCGTAGGGATCAAGGTCGCGAATGCGGAGGGCCATGTCCATCTGCTGTTTCGTGGTCTGGGTGTTTTCCTCGCCGAGATTCCAGTTGAGAGCGAGATGGTGCCCGAAGCGGGCCACGATTTCGCGGCAATAGAGTTTTCGCTCGGGGCCGAGGTCTCCTCCGTCGAGTGAAGTCGGGACGATGCCGTTTTTCTTCTTTTTACCGTGACCGCCGTTGTTGTCGTCCATTTCGGTTTCCTGTAGTTTAAAGTGGAGGAAGAGCCCTTTCGCTTGAGCGTGGGTGAAGACGATATTCCACTGATCGAGCTTGGAGCAGTCGTAGTTGAATTTTTCGTTTCGGGAGACGAAGGGCCAGACATTGTCGCCATCGCCGCCGGCGTTGTAGGGGAGAAAAGAGAAGGCGTTCATGCCTTTTCCGGAGAGGTAGTTCAGAGCTCCAATGAGGCCTTTTCCTTTGCCGTTTTTCCAGGTGGGGTCGCCTTCTTTCCAGTCCTGGAGGTGAGGCTTGTATGTTTTCAAGGGGACCTTTTTGGTTGAGACCGTGGTGTCATCAAAGTCGGCGTAGCCGAGGAGGGTTTCGGGCGCGTCGGCACCGGCTTTGAGGAAGTAGCGTTTTGATCCGGCGAACTGAAGGTAGGGTTTGCCGACGTAGGTGAGGCGGCCTTCGGAGTAAAAGCCGGGGGCGTCTGCAGGAGCGGGCTTGACCGTGATTTTTCCAGAGGTGTTGTATTTCTTGAGGGTCTCGACGGGCTTGTCGGGGAACTTTCCGGTGGGCATGAGGGCGACGTCTTTTCCACTCAGGAAGGTGGTGTTGTAGGTCCACTCGCCCGGTTTATCGGGTGAGAAATGGGCGCGCCATTTCGTGCCGGATTTGGCTGAGGTTTCGCCGGCGTTACCATCGGCCGCGAAGTATCCCGGGACGTGGTATTCGTGAGCTCCGGAACTGTGGGTGAAGGTGACGACGAGGGAGTAGTCGCGGAAGGGGTTGGGCTTTTGGTC
>CALFSW010000340.1 GCA_937916505.1 uncultured Verrucomicrobiales bacterium
AGTTTAATTCATTATCGTTCAGTCAGTTAGGTGAAAAGTTGACGCGAATGGGTGGCTGATTAGTCGGGTTCGCAAGATAGCATAACTGCAGGTAATGAATCTTATTCATTTTGAATGGCTTGGCATCTGCTCGTGGGGTGGTGCTCGTTTGATGAGCTCAAGACCCAAGAATACCATTAGCAAACATGAAAAATCGAAATCAGAAATTCTTCTCAGTGATCACAGCAGTAGGACTAGTCACAGCGGGACCAGCTCAAGCTGATCTCTCCGCTGAGCTTTCTCTGGACTACAACTCTCACTTCATTTCCTATGGTTTTGATGTATGGGGTGACGGTGATAATCCCGAAGGAACCTTTAACCCGAGTCTCTCCGTTGAGTATAAGTTGAATGACGCCTTGTCTTTTAATGCCGGCTTCTGGCTCGATGTGAATGATAACGGCGGCGGGCCCTTTGAAACTGTCGAGACTGATGTCTGGATCGGTGCATCTTACACCAGCGGGATCACAACCGCCTCGCTGACTCTTCAGAACTGGCAATATGGTGGGACAAGTGAAGGGATCCTCGATCTCGGCTTGTCATTCGACACTTTCCTAAGTCCCTCGGTGACGCTCCACAAGCGACTCGATGAAGGAGCCAGTGGTGGCTTTAACGGGACATTCCTCGTCGTGGGTGCCGAGCACACCTTCGATTTTAATGATCAGTTCAGCCTCACGATTCCTGTTTCGATCGGCTTTGCCCTGGATGAATTCCACACCACCGAGAGTGGCTATGGATTTACTTCAATTGGTCTCTCCGCTAACTATGCCATTAACGAAATGACCTCTTTGCATGCGGGTGTGACTTATTGGGATACTGATAGTGAAGTGATCGGAAATGCCGAGGATTCTTTCTATTCCTTTAATGCAGGAATCACATTTAGTTTCTAGATTTTCATCTTAAAATTATTACTTTAGAATTTTGATGAAATTGAAAAAAACCATCCTCCCGGCTCTTGCCGGATTTGCCCTGGTCGCATCTTCCTGCAGTGAGGAATCCAAGGAAAAGGTCAAGGATGCCGCTGGGTCTTCAAAAGACGGGACAGAGGAAATTGCTGCAAAAGCTGGTGAATCTCTCAAAGAGGATCCCGAAGCGGTGAAAGACAAGACCGGGGAAGGTATTGAAGCCACCGCGCAAGACACCGTCAAAGTCGGTGTGCTTCACTCCCTCAGCGGCACCATGGCCATCTCGGAAACCTCCCTCCGTGACGTGTTGCTATACACCTTCGACGAGATCAACGCGAGCGGCGGCGTTCTGGGAAAAAAGATTGAGCCCGTCGTTGTCGATGGCGCCTCTGATTGGCCTCTCTTCGCGGAGAAAGCTGAGGAGCTGCTTGTGAAAGAAAAGACCGCCGTGACATTTGGTTGCTGGACTTCGGTTTCACGAAAATCAGTTCTTCCAGTGTATGAAAAATACAACGGTCTCCTCTTCTATCCCGTGCAATATGAGGGTGAGGAGATGTCTAAAAATATCATTTATACTGCGGAGGCCGTCGGTCAGCAGGCCATTCCGGCCGTTGACTACCTTTTGAAGGAGGGTATGAAGAAGTTTTATCTCATTGGTACCGATTATGTGTATCCCCAGACTACCAATTTGGTGCTCTTTGAATACCTGGTTTCCAAGGGGGTCTCAGTCAATAATATTGGTGGCGGTCTTCGGAATGATTCGGAAGGAAAAGTTGTTTCTGCAGGAAACTATACCCCTTTCGGGCATTCGGACTTCCAGCAGATCGTGGCTGATATCAAGAAGTTCAGTGCTTCTGGTGACGCATGTGTGATCAACACCATTAATGGTGATGCGAACGTGCCCTTCTTCAAGGAATTTGCGGCTTCTGGTCTGACCTCCGAGGATTGTCCGGTTGTTTCTTTTTCGATCTCTGAGGATGAGTTTCGCGCTCTTCCCGCGAAGGACTTGGTTGGCCATCTTGGTTGCTGGACTTACTTCATGTCGATTGATTCTCCTGCCAACAAGAAGTTCAAAGAAGGTTTTCAAGCCTGGCTCAAGAAAACCGATGCTGCCGGGGTGGTCAAGGAAGGTCGGGTTACCTGCTCTCCAATGGTCCTCTCATACAACGGAGTCTATCTTTGGAAAGCTGCGGTTGAGAAAGCAGGCAGTTTCGATGTCGAAAAGGTGACTGCTGCTCTTGAATCCGGTATTTCTTTCGATGGCCCGGGCGGGAAGGTAACTTCACAGAAGAATCACCATGTTACGAAGACCGTTTTCATTGGTGAAACATTGGAGACCGGTCAGTTCAGTATCATTGAGAACTACAAAGATATCTATGGAGAGCCCTTCCTTAAGGGGACTTTCTCTAAGTAGACTTTTCATCAGGATATCCGACCGGTAATTTTCTAAGTGGGATTTTCATGACCCTCCTCGTTCCAGCCACCGGTCCTGGAACGGGGAGTTTTCGTCTCAGGTATTCCCGAAAATCGAGGAATCGGAGTATTTCAGCCCGGAATTCGAAATTTGGCATAGCGTCTGCACTTATCATTTTAACCATGAACCTGATAGAATCATTAAGAGACTCATTTATCGGGGTTCTCTTGTTGTTCGTGGTATCGGGATCTGCACTGGGGAGCGAAAAAGAGGCTCGTCGATTACTTTCCAAGTTGATTCTTGCGCCAAACGAAGAGAGGGCGGCGGTTGTTGAAGATCTTTATGATCATGGTGATGAGATTATCAAAGACGTTATCGAGGGGTGGCGAATTGGAGAGATTTCAGTGATTGAAATTGAAGGAGCACCAAGGGCGCTTTTGAAGAGAGGTGAGGGCATCTACGAAGATGTTGAGAATGGTGAAATTGTGTCTGATGGGGGGCCCATCAATCGGGCTTCCCGTAGTCTGCGGAAAAGGCTACGGCTTGTTGTCGATTTTCTTGATTTAAGTTCTGACGAACCCAAGGAACGGATCGAGGCCGCAATGAAGCTGGGGCTGAGCCAAAAGGCTGATTATGTTGAAGTTCTGGAATCCCGTGAGGAGAGGCAAACCGATCCCAAGGTGAAAGAGGCTTTTCAAGTCGCACTTAATATTTCTCTTCTTGAAAATGGCGATGAAGATCAAAGGTTCCAAGCAGTCAAGGACTTGGGCGATACCGCGTCCTTTCCAGCGAGGGATTTGATTGAAGAACTGCGGGGAGAGACGGAGGAGGCCGGAGGGCCAAATTCTGCGGAACTGGTGGATGCATGTGCAGTCGCGCTGGAGAAAATCGATAAGGAGCAAAAAAGGGTGGAGTTTTTTGGAGCCCTTGTGCGCGGCCTTAGCACCGGATCGGTTCTACTTCTGGTCTCGTATGGTCTCGCCATCACCTTTGGTTTGATGGGCGTGATCAATATGGCCCATGGGGAATTTATCGCGATTGGCGGATACACCGCCTATGTCGTTCAAGGAATTTTTGAAAGTTCCTTTGGCATCGGGACGACAGGCTATGAATGGTATTTTGCCTTTGCCCTGCCCGCTTCGTTTTTTGTGGCGGCTCTCTTTGGAGTTCTTTTGGAAAGAGGCGTCATTCGGTTTCTCTATAACCGACCGCTTGAATCGCTCCTGGCGACCTGGGGGATTTCCATGATGATTCAACAGGTAATTCGCTTGAAGTTCGGAGCTGCCAATGTGGCAGTGTCCTCTCCTCAATGGCTTTTTGGGAGCTATGAGTTCCATCGGGTTTCGATGTCTTACAATCGGCTCTTCCTGATTGGTTTTGCGATCTTCGTGATGTTTGGAACCTGGTTTCTTCTCAATAAGACAAGCTTGGGGCTTCACATTCGTGCCACGATGCAGAATCGGCGAATGGCATCGAGTTTGGGAATTAAATCCTCCCGGGTGAACATGATGACCTTCGCTTATGGTTCCGGTTTGGCCGGTTTGGCGGGTGCCTTCCTTTCACAAATTGGCAATGTCGGGCCATCCATGGGTCAGACCTACATCGTGGATAGTTTCATGGTGGTGGTGGTTGGAGGTGTGGGAAATCTCCTCGGAGCGGCTCTTTCTTCATTGGGGATTGGGGTGGTGGATCAGGGATTGCAGCCACTTCTTGGGCCTGTGATGGGAAAGATCACGGTCCTTTTTGGGATCATTCTTTTTCTCCAACTGCGGCCCGGTGGACTCTTTCCGGCGAGAACCCGTAGCCTTGATGATTAAATGATTGCCGCATTAAAGCCATTTGAAGATCGATCGGAAAAGATCGTCTTTTCAATCATCGCCGCCGTGATTGCGCTGATGCTCATCCTGAATACCCTTGTGGGCGAAGGGTCGGCCTTTCATGTTCCCGTTTACACTTTGAGTAATTGGGGGAAGTATCTTTGCTATGCGGTCCTGGCGATGAGTCTTAATATGCTTTGGGGATACACGGGCTTGCTCTGTCTGGGTCAGTGCCTTTTCTTTGCCCTCGGTGGATATGCCTTCGGGATGCATCTCATGTTGATGACGGTCGACTATGGCACTGTGCCTGAGTTTATGCAGTTTATGGGTTATCGTGAGCTCCCCTCATTTTGGTATCCTTTTTATAATCCCTTCTTTTCGATTTTCGCGGTCGTGGTCGTTCCCGGACTCGTCGCCTTGATCTTCGGATTCCTGGCCTTCCGGTCCCGGATCAAAGGAGTCTATTTTTCGATCCTGACCCAAGCACTGACTTATGCCGCTGCCATTCTTTTCTTCCGAAACGAAACCGGCTTCGGTGGGAACAATGGTTTCACGAATTTCAAGTCTCTCTTTGGTGGAGATCTGCGAAGTATTGATGCGACCCGTTGGCTGTTCGCGGCTTCGGGGATTCTCCTCTTACTGGTCTATTGGCTCATCGCCTGGCTTCTCACCACCAAGTTTGGCAAGATCCAGCAGGCGATTCGTGATTCAGAAAACCGGGTGCGATTTTCGGGATATTCGACGACACATTTCAAGCTCTTCATCTTTGTGGTATCCGCGATTGTAGCCGGACTTGCAGGTGCGCTCTATGTCCCGCAGGCGGGGATTCTCAACCCGAGCCTGATGGAACCAAAGATTGGCCTGGATATTGTCGTTTGGGTCGCGGTCGGTGGTCGTGGGACCAAAATCGGCCCCATTATTGGTGCCATTTTGGTAAGTGCGCTTAAGAGTTACACCACGAGTGCTTATCCGGATTACTGGCTGATTATTCTGGGTGGTCTCTTTGTTGGAGTCGTCCTCTTCATGCCCGATGGGATTGTTGGTTTGGCCAAGAAGCTCTGGGCAAAGTTCACAAAAAAGGAGGCGAAAGCATGAACCCACTTTATCGCGATACCGATCTCGTCCTCTCAGCGGAGGGTGTTCACCGATCCTTCGATGGCTTCAAGGCGATCAATGATTTGAATTTTTATCTCGGGGAGGGCGAGCTTCGCACCGTCATCGGCCCGAACGGAGCAGGGAAGAGCACCTTCATGGACATCATCACCGGCCGAACCAGACCTGACGAAGGCACGGTGAAATACCATCAGGCGGACGGACATGATGTCGATTTGACAAAGCTGCCGGACTATAGAGTCAACCGCCTCGGGATTGCGCGAAAGTTTCAAACCCCCAGTGTCTACCATCAGCATACTGTTTTCGATAACTTGCTCCTTTCTCTGAATCGTCCGCGAGGAGTTTTTAAGGGGTTGTTTTACAGGATGACCAAGGCAGACCGTGAAGAGATCGAGAGCGTGTTGGAAACGATCCGCCTACAGGATCGGCGCGATGAACTGGCGGGATTCTTATCTCACGGACAGAAGCAATGGCTTGAGATTGGCATGCTGTTGGCTCAAAAACCGCGAATTCTTCTCGTCGATGAACCTGCGGCTGGAATGAGTGATGAGGAAACCGAGCGAACAGGGGAACTTCTTCTGAGTTTGGAGGGAAGGCACAGTGTCGTGGTGGTGGAGCATGATATGGAGTTTGTGCGGCAGATCGCGCGTCGGGTGACGGTCCTTCATCAGGGTCATGTTTTAAAAGAGGGGAGCTTCGATCACGTTTCGAACGACCCCAAAGTCAAAGAAGTTTATTTGGGAAGGCAAGCTCATGGGTAACCTGTTGGAACTACAAGGCGTCGAGGCTGCCTACGATCAATCGATTATACTTCGCGGGGTGAATCTCGAAGTGCCGCCTAATTCCGTGGTTGCTCTGCTGGGACGAAATGGAGTGGGGAAGACGACGACTCTCCGGACGATTATGGGATTGGTGCCCGCCACTTCCGGTGAGGTTATTCTGGGGGGGGAGTCGTTGGGTCGGATGAAACCAGAGAATCGGGCGCGAATGGGGATCGGCTATGTTCCGCAAGGTCGCGATATTTTTCCGATGCTCACGGTTTGGGAGAATTTGAAAGTGAGCCTGTCGATTTATGGCAAGGAATCGGCTGATCGATTGGAGGAAGTCTATACCCTTTTCCCGGTCTTGAAGGAAATGCTCCATCGTAAAGGTGGCGTCCTGAGTGGTGGGCAGCAGCAGCAACTCGCAATTGGGCGGGCCCTTCTGACGCGGCCCAAGGTTCTCGTCCTCGATGAGCCGACCGAGGGGATCCAGCCCTCTGTCATCGACCAGATCGAGGATGCCATCCTTTACCTCAAGAAAACCTACGACATGAGTATTCTTCTCGTGGAGCAGTATCTCGAATTTGCCAAAGCAGTCTCGGACCGTTTCTACATTATGGATCGCGGTGCCATGCTCACCGGCGGATCGATTGGGGAGCTTTCTGAAGATCTCATCTCCCGCCACCTTACTGTTTAAGACCGATGCACCTGACTCCGAGAGAAAGAGACAAATTGATGGTGGTGGTTGCGGCTGATCTGGCCCGCCGTCGCCAAGCCCGTGGCCTAAAGTTGAACTATCCCGAAGCAATCGCGATCATCACTTATGAAATATTTGAAGGTGCCCGGGATGGGAAGTCAGTGGCCGAGCTGATGGATGAGGGGACGCGCATTCTCACCCGGGACGACGTCATGGATGGGGTAGCGGGAATGATCCATGAAGTTCAAGCCGAAGCAACTTTCCCGGACGGCACCAAGCTTGTCACGGTTCACAATCCGATCCAATAGAAGATGCCCCCCGGAGAAATTATCCCCAAGAAAGCTCCTCCGATCCTTGCCAACGAGGGACTCGAGACGCGTCCTCTGATTGTCGCCAATACAGGAGACAGGCCGGTGCAAATCGGGAGTCATTTTCACTTCTACGAGGTGAACTCCGCGCTCGATTTTGACCGCGAAGCAGCCCGTGGATTCCGCCTCAACATCGCCTCGGGAACAGCGGTGCGTTTTGAGCCGGGCGATGAAAAGGAAATCGAGTTGGTGGCCCTAGCGGGAGAGCGGGTGGTCTGGGGACTGAATGGACGCATCAACGGAGCACTTTGAATTTATGGCCCTGGAAATATCACGTGAAAAGTATGCCGAGCACTACGGGCCCACCGTGGGTGATCAGGTCAGGCTGGGAGATACCGAGATCATTATCGAGGTGGAGCGAGACTACATTGCCGAGGGCGGAGGTTATGGCAACGAGGTGAAGTTCGGCGGCGGCAAGGTCATCCGTGACGGGATGGGGCAGTCGTCTACCGCGTTGGACGCCGAGTGTCTCGATCTGGTCATTACCAATGCCACCATTCTTGATGCCGAACTGGGAGTGATCAAAGCTGACCTTGGCGTGAGGGATGGTCGAATCGTGGGAATTGGCCATGCCGGGAATCCGGGAATTCAGAATGGCATTGGCTCGGTGATCCCCGATCCCCTTTCCGGGAAGCTTGATTCGATGGTGATTGGAGCCGGGACCGAGGTGATCGCCGGAGAGGGTGCCATTTTGACTGCGGGTGGGATCGATGCCCACATTCACTTTATTTGCCCGCAGCAGATTGATGAAGCCGTTGCCAGCGGTGTCACCACGATGCTGGGTGGTGGCACGGGACCGGCAACTGGGACCAATGCCACGACGTGCACTCCGGGTGCCTGGAACATTCACCGAATGCTCGAGGCTGCCGATGAATATCCCGTAAATCTGGGCTTTCTCGGAAAAGGGAACTGCGCTCAGGCGGAGCCGCTCCGCGAGCAGGTGCGCGCCGGAGCGATCGGGCTGAAACTTCACGAGGACTGGGGAACGACTCCGGCGGCCATTGATACCTGCCTGTCTGTGGCCGATGAAATGGATGTGCAGGTTGCCATTCATACCGACACCTTGAATGAGTCCGGATTTTTGGAGGATACCCTGGCGGCGATTGGTGGCCGCACCATTCATACCTATCACTCCGAGGGTGCGGGGGGCGGGCACGCTCCCGATATCATGAAGGTTTGCTCGCATCCCAACGTGCTTCCATCTTCGACCAATCCGACCCGGCCCTTCACGGTGAACACGCTTGACGAGCATTTGGATATGCTCATGGTTTGCCATCACCTCGATTCAAAAATCCCCGAAGATGTTGCCTTCGCGGATTCACGAATCCGCCCGCAAACAATCGCGGCGGAGGATTTGCTGCATGACCGGGGAGCCATTTCCATCATCTCCTCGGACAGCCAGGCGATGGGTCGGGTGGGGGAAGTGATTTCGCGAACCTGGCAGACCGCCCACAAGATGAAAATTCAGTTTGGTCCTCTTGCTGATGAGTCGGGCGATCACCCCGCTGCCGATAACTTTCGCGCCCTCCGCTATGTTGCGAAATACACCATCAATCCTGCCCGCGTTCACGGTATGGCGACTGAGGTGGGATCATTAATGGTGGGAAAGCTGGCTGATATGGTTCTTTGGAAGCCGATGTTTTTCGGGGTGAAGCCTGAGTTGATTCTGAAAGGCGGGATGATCTCCTGTGCCAACATGGGCGATCCCAATGCCTCGATTCCAACTCCGCAACCGACCTACTACCGACCCCAGTTTGCGGCGCATGGTAAAGCCCGTTCGCGGACCTGCGTGACCTTTGTGAGCGCGGTTTCACTGGAGGAGGGCTTGGCCGAAAAGTTGCAGGTGTCCAAGCGATTGGTTGCGGTGAAAGAGACCCGCACAGTTGGTAAGCACGATATGCTTTTCAATTCGAATTGCCCGGACATCGAGATCGATCCGGAGAGCTACCGCGTCACGTCGGATGGCGAGGAACTGACTTGCGAACCTTTGAGTGAAGTGCCGCTGGCCCAACGATATTTTCTGTTCTAATGGCCCTTCTGCTCAATCGTATCGGTGAAGCAACCGGAGAGGCGGCGGTGGTTAAAATTGCACGGATTGACCTGTGGAAACGCCGCTGGCGGGGAGTTGCGGAAAACGGTGAGGAAATCGCAGTGGACCTGGAAGCTCCGGCTCGAAATGGCGATGTGCTATTGGGGGAGCGGGGTTGCTTTCTCATCGAGCAAGGGCCTGAAGAAGTGGTGGCAATTGCGATGCCTGCTTCACCCGATCTTGCTGCCAAGGTTGGCTGGTATCTTGGGAATCGCCACATCCCGATCGAAGTTCGGAAGGATGAAATTCTGGTCGAAAATTTCCCCACTCTGGTTGATTCTTTGGCGAGAATCGGTATCGCCCACACCCTGCGCCAGGATGTTTTAAACTGCCGCCCCCACTCGGAGGATCACCGACATTAGCTGCGATGAATGACGAGAATTTGGGAATGATGCTTCAATTTGCCGACAGCACGCTGCCGGTGGGAAGTTACGCGCATTCCTTTGGTTTGGAGGGGATGTGCCAGTCCGGCTGTGTGAAGACCGTCGATGATCTCCGCCTCTTTTTAGGGCGTGATGTGAGGCATGGTCTGATCATGGTGGATGTCCCTTTGATGCTGCGCGGGTATCAGGCGGCGCTGGATCTGGACTCTGCGGCTATCCGTCATTGGGACGAAGTCGCCTGGGCGATGAGGCCGACCGGTCAGCTTCGGGATGCCGCCAGCCGGATCGGCCGTCAGACCTGGCTACTTTATCAAAAGACCTGGCGGGAGTTGGAAGGGGAGAGCTTCGTCCACTATCAGGCACCCATCGTGAGCGGGGTTATTTTTGCCGAGCGGGGATTGTCTGAGAAATCAGCGTATTGGACCCTGGTTTATCAAAGCTTCTCGGCTTTGGTGCAGAGCGCACTAAAGCTTTTGCCGATTGGACCGGCTGCGGCCCAGTTGGTTTTGCGGGACTCCTTGCAGGTCATGTCCGATCAATTCGAAATCGCGCAAAGTACGACAGATGCCGAACTTGGGAGTTTTAATCCCGTGTGGGACATCGCGGCCAGTCGGCATGAACGGGCTGATGCCCGACTCTTTATTTCCTAGAAACATGAGTGAGAAAAAAGCAATCAGAGTGGGGATCGGCGGGCCGGTCGGGTCGGGGAAATCAACCCTCTGCCTGACTCTCTGTCGTCACTACGGTGCTCTCCGAAATATGGCGGTGATTACGAACGACATATACACCAAGGAGGATGCCCGGATGCTGATCGAGGCCTCCGCACTGCCGGAGGAGCGTATTCTCGGAGTCGAGACCGGAGGGTGTCCCCACACGGCGATCCGGGATGATATTTCCATGAATCTTGAGGCGGTCGATGAATTGGAAAAGCGCTTTGAGGGGCTTGAGTTTATTCTCATCGAGAGCGGTGGTGATAATCTCACCGCCACTTTTTCTCCGGAGCTTGCGGATGTCTTTATTTACGTGATTGATGTGACCGAAGGGGGGGATATTCCGCGTAAAGGTGGCCCTGCGATTGTGGGATCGGATCTTCTGGTGGTAAACAAGGCAGAGCTGGCTCCCTACGTGGAAGTCGATCTGGAGCGAATGCACTCCGATTGTCTTTCGAAGCGAGGAGAGAGACCCTTTTTGATGACTGATCTCAAGTCCGGTCGTGCGGTTGATGATCTCATTTCCTGGTTTGATCGCGTCGTCCTTTTTACTGATGTTGGGTAGTTTACAGAGTCGGGCATTCCTCGGATTCTCGCTCGATGGCGCGGGCCGGACAATGCTGTCGCGTCGTCGCGCGGGAGGCTTGTTTCATGTCGGGAAGCCGTACTGGGACGGCCAGGCGCTTGCGGCGCAGATCGTGAATCCTACGGCGGGACTTTTTGCGGGGGACGAGATGGAACTTACGGTGAATTTGGCTGAAGAGGCCAAGGTAGAGCTGACCTCGCCGAGTGCCTCGAGGTTCTACGCGATGGCGGATCGCCAGGCCCGGATTCAGCAAAATTTCGTGGTGGGCAAGGGGGCTGCCCTTGAATACCACCCGAATTGGGTGGTGCCCCAACAGGGAGCCTCGGTTGAGCAAGACACCCGGATTGAAGTTGATGGGAGGGGGGAATTGATCTTCTTCGATTGTCTCTCGCCCGGACGAGTGAGGCACGGCGAGAAATACCGTTACCAACACTACGGGACCTCATTTGAAATTCGCTATGGGGGAGAGTTGAGAAGCAAGGAGCGGATGGTCTTGAAGCCTGATCAGGGTGGTTGGCCGCTGATCTATCCGGGGTGGGAGGTGACATTTTACGGTGCGGTTTGGTTTGTGAGTCATCGGGTTGAAGATGGCTTCAAAGCGTTGACTGATTTGGAGAAAAAGCTGAACAAAGAGGGCCTTCGATGTGGCCTCACCCGGCAAGGCCCCGGAGTCATTGTCTTCCGCCTTCTTGCGGCACGTAGTCTGCTTATGAAAAATGCCTTCGCGGAGATTCGTCGAACCGCTGCGCCCCTTTTCCCGATCCTACAAAGAGAACAACGAATCCCACAAATATGATGAACACTTCGACCTCACGAATTTCCTCCCTTCTGATGGCTCTGTCCGTCCTCCTCACTTCGATTTCTTCCGCCCATCCCGGGCCGGAAGGTCACACTCATCCGGACGAATGGCCCTTCGAAATGTTGACTTACCTGATGTTGATATTGGTGGTCGGTTGGTTCTGTCGATTCATGTGGAAGAAGAGCTAGACCT
>CALFSW010000341.1 GCA_937916505.1 uncultured Verrucomicrobiales bacterium
CATCAAAACCGCAGCCCCCATCCAAGAATAGCCCAGCCAACCAAACGCCCTGTCGGTGCAATTCGTGAATTTCGCAGTTCAAAAACACACTTCAAGCCCCTAGCGTCCCGCCAACATCGTGTCAGATCCATTAAAAGTCATCATCGCCTGCGGAGGAACGGGCGGCCATCTTTTCCCCGGCATTGCGGTGGCGCAGGAGCTCGAATTGAGAGGCCATCAGGTCCTTCTTCTCATTTCAGAAAAAAAGGTCGATGCCCGGGCCTCGGAAAAATACTCCAAGCTCCGCTTCGAAACGGTCAACGCCATTGTGAAACCGCCCACACTTTCGCTGAAGATGATTTCCTTTCTTTGGAAGCTGCGAAAGACGATCAAGCACTGTGGTGCGATTATTAAACGCGAGAATGCGGATGTCGTTCTCGGAATGGGGGGCTTTACCTCCTATCCGCCTGTTTTTGCCGGCTCGAGAAAAGGACTCCGTAGCTATGTGCACGATTCCAATGCCATTCCCGGGCGGTCGAACCTGATGACTGCGAAACGCTGCACCGCCGTTCTGGTTGGACTGGATGAGGCCGCTTCCCATTTCCCGGGTTCCAAGGTCATTCGCACCGGCACCCCGGTTCGTGATGAATTGGAAAATCTCCCCTCACGCGAAGAAGCCTGCAAGACTTTCGGACTGGATCCCGCCAAGAAGACTCTCCTCGTCATGGGGGGATCACAAGGAGCCCGGCACCTCAATGAAGCGGTTGCCGGAGGAACCGAAGGCACCGGGTGGCAGGTTTTGCATCTCGCGGGTCAAGCCGACTTCGATCGGCTCTCGGCCCAGGTCGGTGACCGGAGGGGCTACAAGGTCCTCGCTTTTTGCAGTGAAATGGCAGCCGCCTATGCCGCCTCCGATTTCTGTGTTGCCCGCTCCGGGGCTTCCTCGTTGACCGAACTCAGCCATGCCGGATTGCCCGCTCTGCTCGTTCCTTATCCCTTTGCCGCGGACGACCATCAAACCGCCAATGCCAGGGTTTACGAAAAGGCCGGTGCCGCTGTCCTGAGACAGCAGAAGGAGCTCGATTCAGATGTTGTCCATGGAATGCTCGCCGAGCTCACCGAGGAACACACTGCGATTATGTCGAATGCAATGAAGGCACTCGCCGACGCTGATGCTGCTGCGCAAATTGCCAATGTAATTGAAGGATGACCATCTCTGAATTTAGTCAAAAGCTCCTCAATCCGGATCAACCTCTCCGGGTGCATTTGATCGGGGTCGCGGGGTCCGGAATGAGCGGATTGGCCCGCCTTCTCATTCAGATGGGGCATCGGGTGAGTGGCTCTGATCGGGTTACCTCGGGCGAAACCGAGCGGCTTCGCGGGCTGGGACTCGACTTTTCCTCACCGCACTCGTCCGAGGCTGTCAAAGGTGTTGATGCCGTGATTTACTCGTCCGCAATTCGCCAAAATAATCCTGCTTTGGCGGCGGCTCTTGAAACCGGGATCACAACGTTTCGAAGAGCCGAGTGTCTTGCCGCTATTCTTCATACCAAGGATGGCGTGGTTGTTTCCGGCACTCATGGAAAGACCACGACTTCCGCAATGATTGCGCACATCTTACGCCAAGGTGACAGCCAACCCTGCCACTACGTGGGCGCGGAAATTCCAGTCCTCGGTTCCAATGCGGAGTGGAATGAAGACGGTGAGTATCTCGTTGCCGAAGGAGACGAATCCGACGGGACTCTCGCCCTTTATCATCCCAAGCACAGCATCGTGCTGAACGTTGAAGAAGAGCATCTTGATCACTACACCCGCGGAATTGAGCAGATCAGAGAGGTTTTTAATACGCTTCTGAACCAGACTTCAGGTTCCATCGTTTATTGCCGCGAATGTGCGGAGGCGACCGGTCTCTGCTCCGTTCGGGAGAACGCCATTTCTTATGGCTGGGAGGATGCCGATTGGACTGCCACAGACCTCTCCGAACAAATCGGAACGGTGAGTTTTACGGTGAACCACAGGGGCGAAAAACTTGGCCGGGTGCAACTGGGGATTCCGGGTCGGCACAATGTTCTCAATGCTCTTGGGGCCGTCGCAATGGCGACCCGTTGTGGGATTGATTTTTCACTGATGAACCGGGCGCTCGCTTCGTTTGCCGGAGCCAAGCGACGATTCGAGACCAAGCATCTGAGTAAACGCTACCGGATAGTGGACGACTATGGTCATCACCCGACCGAGGTTGCGGCAACTCTGCAGACAGCCCGTAGCTACGATCCCAAGCGGGTGGTTGTTCTTTTTCAACCCCATCGTTATAGTCGGACACAAAAGCTCGCTGATGAATTTGGAAAGGCTCTGCAAGCAGCCGATCTGGTCTTCGTGACGGATGTCTACGCCGCCAGTGAAGATCCCATTCCCGGAATCAACGGACAAACCATCGTGGATGCGGTTCGGGCCAATGGGGAAACCAAGGCCGTTTTTGTTCCCGACCTGACCACTGCGCATCATGCCGTCGGAAATGTCATTGAAAATGGTGACCTTTTCCTGACTCTCGGGGCAGGCAATGTGCACGAAGCGGGGAACCGGATCATCCGCGACCTCAAAGTCCTGGAGGAGATTCAAAGTGATACCGGTGTCACTGCGATCAAGCTTTATGAACCGATGGCGCGTCATTCCACGATGCGGGTCGGAGGTCCGGCCCAGATCTGGATTGAACCTTCCGAGTTTGACCAGTTTGCTGAAACGGTGACCTTCTGCAAGGCGCGCGGGATTCCGGTTCGGATCGTGGGACGAGGTTCCAACCTGCTCATTCGCGATGGCGGGATTCGTGGAGCGGTGATTCATCCGACCGGTGGAGCGTTCACTGAAGTTTCGGTGGAGGGGGAGACCATTACGGCGGGAGCCGGAGTGCGCTTCAAGAAAGTCGCCAGTGTCGCCCGCGAAAATCATATTGGCGGTTTTGAATGGATGGAAGGGATTCCGGGGAATGTGGGCGGCGCTCTTCGGATGAACGCCGGAGCCATGGGTGTTGAGACTTTTGATCAGGTTGTCAGCGTGACTTTTCTTGATGAAGACGGAGAAATCCGAACCCGCGACAAGAGTGATATTGAAAGTTTCTATCGCAATGTTCCTGAGCTACGCCGCAACTATGCACTCAAAGCGACCTTTGTCGGGACACCATCCAATCTTGATTCTATTCAGGAGAAGCTCGACCAATCCCGTCATCATCGCAATACCACCCAGCCCAAAGCCGCCAGCGCCGGATGTACTTTTAAGAATCCCGATGTTTGTGGAGCGGGCCAGTTGATAGATGAGATGGGACTCAAGGAGACCGGCGTGGGCAAAGCCGAAGTTTCTCTCGAACATGGAAACTTTATCGTGAATCGCGGGAAGGCCAGAGCGGCCGATGTCCTCGCCCTCATCGAAAAGATCAAGGCCAGGGCCCGTGAAGAGCGAGGTGTCGAACTCGAAACCGAGGTGCAGATTCTTGGCGAAGACGAGGTGGTGTTTTAGGAGGTTGCCGCCCCTTGAAACTTTGTCATGATCTTCGGCATGTTCGCGAAGATTCTTTCCAGCCTGGTTCTGCTGTCCTCTCTGGCAGCGGCCAAACCCAACATCGTCGTCCTTTACTCCGACGATGCCGGCTATGCCGACTTTGGGTTTCAGCCGAATTGCGCAGCGGATATGAAAAAGCTCACTCCGCATATTGACCGGATTGCGAAAGAGGGAGCGCGTTTTTCGAATGCCTATATGGCGGGTTCAGTCTGCTCGCCTTCGCGGGCGGGCTTGATGACGGGGCGGTATCAGCAGCGATTTGGCTATGACAACAATCTGCCTCCCGGTTTCAAGAGTGGTCTTGAGTTGAAGGAATCGTTTTGGGTGAAGCATCTGAAGAATCTCGGCTACACCACCGGCTTGATTGGAAAGTGGCATCTTGGATATCCTGCGGAGTATCATCCGAACAAGCGGGGCTTTGACTGGTTTTATGGATTGCTGCAGGGATCCCGACCCTACTTTGAGCTTAAGAAGCCCAGTGCCCATCGCGTGATTCAAGAGAATGGCACGGTGACCGAAGAGAAGGGATACGTGACCGATCGATTCGGTGATGCGGCTTGTCGATTCATCAAGACGAACAAGGAGAAGCCTTTTTACCTGTTTGTCTCGTTCACCTCTCCCCACGGGCCTTTGCAGCCCAAGCCTGAAGATGCCAAGCGGACCGCTCATATTGGAGATAAGAAGAGGGCCAACTATGCCGGACTTGTTGTGAGCCTTGATGACAATGTGGGGAAGGTTCTCGATTGTCTTAAGGCCGAGGGTCTCGATGACAATACCATCATTTTATTTACCAACGATAATGGAGGGCAAACCTTGACCGGGGCGAACAATGCTCCTCTTCAGGGAAAGAAAGGGACCTTGTGGGAAGGCGGGGTGAGAGTTCCCTGGGCGATGAAGTGGTCTGGAAAGATTCCAGCAGGATCTGTGATTGAGGATCCCGTGATTGCGCTCGACCTCCTTCCAACTTTTGTGGAAGCAGGAGGGGGCAAGGTTGATCCGAAGTGGAAACTTGATGGTCGTAGCTTTCTTTCCCATCTGGATGGAAAACCGAAAACCACGACGGTTCCCCGGGGTCCCCGTCCACTCTTCTGGCGTCAGGGAGGAAGCAAGGGTCCACGTGCGATGAGAGAGGGGAATTGGAAAATCGTTCACGATCGCAAGGCTGGAAGAGGGCCGGCTCTTTTCGACCTCTCAAAGGATGTGGGGGAAGCAAATGATCTGGCTTCGAAGAATCCGGACCTTCTCAATGCCATGTTGAAGAAACTTGATGCCTGGGAAGGTGAGCTTCAGGAGCCCCGCTGGGGGCCGGGAGCGAAAGGGGCGAAAGTGAAGAAAAAGAAGTGAATCAAATCATGAAAAAGCAAATCATTCTGGGCCTCATCAGCCTTCTGCCAATCTCTTTGGTTGGGGAAGAGACCAAGCCTAATATCATTTTTATTATGGCCGATGATCTGGGGTATGGCGGGCTATCCTGCTATGGCAGTGAAACCATCAAGACACCTCATTTGGATGCCCTGGCGGCCACGGGGGTGAGATGCACGGACTTTCATTCCAACGGGGCGGTTTGTTCGCCGACCCGGGCGGCTTTAATGACGGGGCGTTACCAGCAGCGAAGCGGAGTGGGGGGCGTGATCACTGCCAGGAATCATCGGGATACCGGGCTGGCTTTAAGCGAATGGACAATGGGAGAGGCGATGAAGGAGCTGGGTTATGAGACCGCGCTTTTTGGAAAGTGGCATCTTGGATATCCGGCAAAGTTCAATCCAGTCCATCAGGGCTTCGACGAGTTTAAAGGCTTCGTTTCGGGTAATGTGGATTACCATCGCCACATCGATCAGGAGGGGCACTTTGACTGGTGGAAGCAGGATGAGAAAAAGGACGAGCCCGGATACATCACCGACTTGATCACGAACGATGCGCTTTCCTTCATCGATCGCAGGAAAGAAAAGCCCTTCTTTTTGGTTCTTCATCATGGGGCGCCCCATTACCCGCTTCAGGACCGCGAAACGCCCGGGTTCCGGGTCATAGGGAAAGGGAACCGGGACCAACCAAAGCAGAAGGTGGATCGTAAGGCGGTCTATGCCAAAATGATCGAAATCATGGACGAAGGAGTGGGACGGATTGTTGGGAAGCTTGAAGAGCTTAAATTAAGAGAGAACACCCTGATTGTCTTTTGCTCCGACAATGGGCCGGCACCAGATGGCTCCTCCGGAGGATTGCGCGGAAGGAAAGGGCAGGTTTTTGAAGGAGGTCACCGCGTTCCGGGAATCTTTCATTGGCCGGGTCAGCTTCCGAAGGGGAAGGTTTGTAAAACTCCAATTTTGACCATGGATTTGTTGCCTACTTTTGTTTCGCTTGGAGGGGGGGAGATCGAGGCAAAGAGGAAGCTTGATGGCATCGATGTCACGGAGGTTCTCAAGGGAAGTGTGCTTTCGAGGAAGCCACTTTTTTGGAAGCACGGATCGAGTTCCGCGGCGCGGGAAGGGGATTGGAAGCTGGTCGTGACAGGGGCTAAAAAAAAGAAGCAAATCATGCTCTTTCATTTGGATAATGACCGAAACGAAACCGTGGACCTTTCCTCAAAGAATCCCGAAAAGGTGAGCCGTCTTTTGGGCCTTTTGGAGAGCTGGGAAAAGGAAGTCGCCGTTGCATCGCCGGTCTCACAATAAAAAAAGCACCGGCATTGCGACCGGTGCTCTTGAAGGGAATCAAAGTGATTTTTTTAGTTGGTCTCAACGCGGAAGAAGATCCGGGGAACACCTGGATCCGGATGGGGAAATAGCACCGTGGTTGAGCCATCCTCTCCGGTGACATCGTCATTGACATCATTATCCCAATCG
>CALFSW010000342.1 GCA_937916505.1 uncultured Verrucomicrobiales bacterium
CCACTCCGGGTCACAACCTTCGTAATGCGGTTGTGAGAAACAGTATTTTTGGCAGATATCAAGGCTCGGTCGACAGCCACCCCGGCAACACCTTGAACTGCCTCTTTATTGATACTGCGGCCATTTTTGGAAACAGTGCTGACTGTCTCACGGGAACTTATGAAGACACCTTCACCGATGAGGGCGACTGGGGAGCCTACTTTCAGATCAAGGCCGGATCATCCGCATTGACGGCCAGCACGGAAGGAGGGGAAATTGGGGCTTTTGGCGGTCCGACTCCCTTCAAGGTCGGTGGGTATCCGCCGGTTCCACGGATCTTGAAAGCGGATATGATCTCCGCGAATCCCACAACCGGGATCACCTTCAAAATCGAAGCCGAAGCCCGCGATTAATTTTCAGAGACCTTCATTTGGTATGAAAATTCAACACATGGCTTACGCCCTGACCCTGGCAGGGATGCAGGGAGCCGCCGGCGAACTTCTCAAGGGGGAGTATTTCATCGATAGCGACCCGGGATACGGGAACGGGACGGTTTTCATGAGCACTCCGGCTCAAGAATACTCGGGCTTCTTTACCCTGGCTCCTGAAATTCTTGAGACCTTAACGTCGGCAAATCACTTGTTGGGGATTCGCTTTCAGAATGACAGCGGAGATTGGGGAGAGACGCGAATGCAGCGCTTTTCTCCGGCGCAGGCTCAAAGTGCGGTGCTGGCCCGCGGCGAGTATTTCCTAAATCAAGATCCCGGCGAAGGCGCCGGGCAGTTGATTTCAGCGGATCCGACCGGGAGCTATGACGGAGAGGTGGTCCTCGGGCCGTCGACCCTCGATAGCTTGTTGCCCGGTCCCAATCTGATCGGGTTTCGTTTTCGCGATGAGAACGATGAATGGGGGGCAACCGGGTTTCGCTTGTTTGATCCCGCTTCGGCCAATGAGGCGAAGCTTTCCGCGGGGGAATACTTCATCAATGCCGATCCCGGGAAAGGTCTGGCCACTTCCATTTCTTTGAGCGGCGAGAGTTCCCACGGAGCTTTGCTTGCGCTCTCTCCGACAGACCTGGCAAGTCTTCCCGTGGGAATGAACCTTTTGGGAATTCGATTTCAAGATTCGGATGGAGAATGGGGAAATGAGCAAATCCGTCTTTTTGACAATACCTCGGACGCAGCTCACGACTTGAGTTCGGTATCGTGGAAGATCAGCAAGGCCGGGGAGACCTTGTTCTCGGGGTCTCTCTTGCCCAACTTCGTCAATCGTTTGGATCTGGTGGTGCGTGAGGGCGAGATGGCCGTCACTGCCGGAGATCTTCTCCTCTTGGAATTCCAAGCGATGGATTCACGCGGAAATGGCAGCTCCAAGGTCTTTCGTGAAGTGACGGTAGGGACGATGCGTCAGGAGTTTCAGGACCAGTATTTCACCCCCGGGGAGCAAGCGAACGAGGAGATTGCCGGTGACCTCGCCGATCCTGACGGGGATGGCTTGGTGAATCTTTTGGAAGAGGCGCTGGGGCTGCATCCCCGCGAAGGAAGTTCTCCGGTGGGACAGCTGTTGCTTTCCAGTGACTCCCGGAATTTCCGCTTCGATTCCCATGAGCCTCTGGAATTCGATGAAGCCAATAGTCGTTTCCGTCTGGGATCACTCAGTTATCAGCTTCTCGTGAGTTCGGATCTGGAGAATTGGGCCGTCGCGCAGCACCCCGCAGACTACGAATTGCCCGAGGCTCCGGAAGCGAGCGAGGGGCGGTATGTGCAGGAGTTCGAACTCAAGGGAGCTCCTGGAACTTGTTACTACCGTTTGGAAATTATCCGATCGGAATAAGGGGGGAATTCCCACGCTTGAGGACAAGGCTTCACCTTGGGGTGGGGCTTTTTTGCGGCGGTCGGGAAGCGAGGAGAATGATGGCAGCATGATCCCTCTGCAGGCGGCCCTGTTTGATGAGGGTCAATTTACGAAGAAAGCCCACCACCTCGATCTGGAACAGCTCATCACTGATCACAAGCGGAAGGAGGAGCCAATCGATCACTCCACCCCTGGTCGTATGCGGTAGAAGCGCCTTGGGTTCCCGGGGTCGGGCAGAGTGATCCCGCCAAGAATGACGGTGGTCTCGGTGCCGTCGGAAAGGATCGAGTCGTCGATTTCAGACCAACTCGGCGCGGCCAGGTCGGCGGTGGTCTCGAGAGCGTAGGTCCGCCCCGGAATCGAAGCGAAGGTGAGGCGAATCTCACCGGCAACACCATCGTATTCGATGTCGGTGATGGTCAGATCACCAGCGCTACCGCCAATGGCGCTATACCTCGCACTGACCTGCGAGTCATTGAGAACACGGGCCCCGTAGTAGTTGAAGAGCGCAATGTCACCGGTGAAAGCTTCGAAGGGAAAAGTCGTGCTGGTGGGAACATTCCCGCCTTTACCGAGCTCGGCGAGATCAGCGCCATCCCAGTCGTCGAGGGCGCTTGCACTTGTGGCCGAGGAGGCGAGTTGGCCATTCACATAAAGTGTGGCAGCGCCCGGGTTCACCGCATCAACATCTACGGTCGCCACAATATGAAAGAAATCAGTCGCATTGCCGAGGGCGGCAAGGTCGGCGGTGATGATGATGCGCTGGTCGTCAGTGGCAGCAGTCTGAACGCGGAAGTCGAGGGTGCTGTCGGTGAGCACGATGGCGGTGCCGTCTCCGTTCCCGCCGGTGTTGAAGAGCACATGAGTCCCGCTAAAGTCACCGGGGCGGACCACCATCTCCCAGCTAACGTCCTCTTTGGTCGCGGGATCGCCAAGGCCGTCCTGCCAGGAATCGCCAGGGTTGGACGAGAGGTTGTAGCCCGGGCTGTTTACCCAAGCACTTACGCCGGTGAAGTTACTCAAGCCGCTCTGCACTTCGCCGCCCGTCGTATTAATAAAAGTGATCCCATTGTTCCCGGTGACATTGATGGCCGGGTCCCACTGGGTGAGGACACCGTCCGGTAAACCGGCCGCCGCCCAGCTGAGATCGGGGGAACTCCCATCAACAACAATAAGGGTGAATTCCGAGGTGACAGTGCCGAAGGGGTTGGTGGCTGAAAAGGTGTAGGTTGTGGTCACGTCCGGAGACAGCTCGGTTTGGTCCAACCCGGTGACATCGGTCCCGTTGATGCCAAGGCTTGTTTCTCCGAAGACATCCCAGCGGATGGTTGTGGATTGCCCCTCGACCAGGGTCGCCGAGCCGAGATTCGCGATCGCTTCGATGAGTGGGGCGGTATCGACAAGCACGGTCACCTGGCGCTGTTGCGTATCAGCCCCGCGAGTGCCGGTGAGGGTGTAGGTGGTGTTGGCAGTCGGATTGACCGTAACCATACCCAGCCCTGAAACATCGCCGACCCCGTTGTCAATGGACAGAGCATCGTTGCCGGCATCGCTGTCCCAGCTGAGCACGACGGGCGAGCCGCTGGCGACGATTTCCGCAGAGGCTCCGAATGCCGAGAGAATCGGGGTGTCAAGGGCAAGAGCTGCGATGGCTGCGGCGTCGAGCGCCTCGTCATAGATGCGCACGTCGTCGATACCACCCTCCCAATTGTGAGTCAGCTGAAAGTCGTCACCAATTCTGACATCAGCACCGACGGCGGTATTGATGGCGATGCTTTGGCTGGCGCTCGGTGGGTTGTCCAAACTGCCGAACTCAGCATCGAGAACGCCATC
>CALFSW010000343.1 GCA_937916505.1 uncultured Verrucomicrobiales bacterium
CTCATCAAAACCGCAGCCCCCATCCAAGAATAGCCCAGCCAACCAAACGCCCTGCAGATGCCAGGGATTGTGAATTTTCCTCGGTTTTCCCTTGACGATAGGGGGGATTTTCATAGCTTCCGCTTCCCGATTTCTGACTTTAAAAGATTATGGCACGCGATATTATAATTCTGGAATGCACTGAGGCCAAGGCCGAAGGCAAACCCACCTCCCGTTACACTAGCACTCGCAACAAGAAGAGTCTTCGGACTCCAGGCCGTCTCGAGAAGAAGAAGTTTAATCCTTTCCTTAACCGCCGTACTCTCCATCGCGAGCTTCGATAGTCCTTTTACTACAACGAATTTTTATCATGTCTGAGCCAAAGACCATCCAGCGCCGGATTAACTTCCGCAAGCACAACAAGTCGATGACCACCAAGCGTCTCGACCTGCCATTTGAGAAGATTAGCTATCAGAATCCCGAGGTTCTGACGAAGTTCACGACTGAAACCGGTCGTATCCTGCCCCGCAAGGTGACTGGCGTTTCTGCCAAGATGCACCGAGCCATCACTCGCGAGATCAAGAGAGCTCGTGCTGTGAATCTTCTCCCGTAGTTGGATCGTATTTTCAGAAGATTTTTTAAAACCGTCCGGAGAAATCCGGGCGGTTTTTTTTTCATTAATGGGAATCAGGTCGAGGTTCTCCCTTGTCGCGATCAGGCCTTTCACTCAGAGTGCGCGGGTCATGCGAAAACTCTTCTGCCAGTTGGGGCTCTTCTTTGTTCTTTCATCTGCTTTTTTGGCTGCCGAGGAGCCCAGTGTTTCTCCGTCAGATGAAACAAAAAAGGAGAAAGGGTTCTTTGACAAGCTTGATGAGAATATGGACAGCAGCTTCAAGCCTGTTTCAAAATTCGTGGACGACACGGTCTTCTACTCGATCCCGGTTGCCAAGAATGACAAAGGGGAGGACATTAAGATGCCTTGGGTTTTGGCTTGGCTCGCAATTGCCGCAGTTGTCATTACGGTTTATTTTAAGTTTTTGAACTTCCGGTCGTGGCGGCTTGCCTTCCGAACGGTAAGAGGTCGCTACAGCAAAACGACCGATCCCGGAGAGATCACTCACTTTCAGGCGCTTTCTGCAGCTGTTTCCGGAACCGTAGGGCTTGGAAACATCGCAGGTGTCGCTGTGGCGGTGAGTCTTGGAGGACCGGGGGCAACTTTTTGGATGATCCTGATGGGGCTCTTTGGAATGGCCTCCAAATTCTGCGAGTGCACCCTCGGCGTCAAATACCGGACCATCGAAAACGGCAAGGTTTATGGAGGTCCGATGCAATACCTGACGAAAGGTCTTGGCGAAATGGGGCTCAAACCCCTTGGCGTCCTGCTCGCCGCCTTCTTTGCCCTGATGTGTATCGGCGGTTCATTCGGGGGAGGGAACATGTATCAGGCGAACCAGGCATGCAGCCAGCTTGTGGCCGTGAGTGGAGGAGACGATTCCTTCTTCGGTGAAAACCGTTGGATGTTTGGAGTGATCCTGGCGATCATTGTTGGTTTGGTGATTATTGGTGGCATTAAGAGCATCGCGACGACCACGGCTGCGATTGTGCCCCTGATGTGCGGAATCTACATGGCTGCTGGTTTGGTCGTGATTTTGACCAATATCGGCCAGTTGGGTGAGGCCTTTGGGTTAATCATCAAGGGAGCATTTGCTCCCACTGCGGTGGGAGGTGGAATTGTCGGCGTTCTGATTCAGGGAATCAAACGGGCGGCATTCTCAAACGAAGCTGGCATTGGGTCGGCACCGATCGCGCACTCTGCGGTGAAGACCAAATATGCTGCGAGTGAGGGAATCGTAGCCCTGCTTGAACCATTTCTTGATACCGTCCTGGTGTGCACGACGACCGCTCTCGTGATTGTCATGGCCGGAACCTATAACCAGCCTGGACTCGAAGGGGTTGAGGTGACCTCGAAAGCCTTTGAAATGAGTATTTCATGGTTCCCCTACATTCTTGCGGTGGCCGTGATTCTCTTTGCTTTTTCCACCATGGTTTCATGGTCCTATTATGGGCTCCAGGCTTGGACCCATTTCTTCGGCCGAAGCAAGCAAGCGGAAATTTCCTACAAGCTGATTTTCTGCGGCTTCATTGTTCTTGGTTCGGCAGTCAGCGCCAAGAGCGTCATTAATTTTTCGGATGGCATGATCTTCGCGATGTCCATCCCCAACGTGCTTGCGATGTACCTCCTCATGCCGAAAGTTAAGGAGGAATACCGCCGGTTCATCGATCACACCGAGCGGGTGGACTCCGAGTAGTAGAATGGCTCGCCAGTATCAGCTTAAAAAGGGACCCCGCAAGGGAGTCTCGGGAATCGATTATCAGTCCGAGCTCAACGAACAGCAGTTCGCGGCAGTCAGTTCTCCTCCGGGGCCCGCTTTGGTGATTGCGGGCGCGGGATCGGGAAAGACACGAACATTGACATACCGGGTCGCCTATCTCTTGGATCAGGGAGTCGATCCCAAAAGTCTCCTTTTGTTGACTTTCACCAACAAGGCGGCAAAGGAAATGATGGAGAGGGTCCGTGAATTGATTCCTCTGGATCTCAGTGAGCTTTGGAGTGGAACCTTTCACGCGATTGGAAACCGGATCTTGCGCCGACATGCCGATGAATTGGGACTGACCCGTTCATTTTCGATCATGGATCGCGACGACCAGAAATCGCTCATGAACACGGTGGTGGCGGAATGCGAGATCGATACCAAGCAACGTCGCTTTCCAAAGGCGGATGTTTTGATTTCCATCTTTTCCCTCGTCGAAAATACAGGGGTGAACCTTGAGGACCTGCTCGAAGTTCGCTACCCTTATTTCGAGGAATGGGGCGAGGAGATTGCCAGGGTGGGGGAGGCATACACTGCAAAAAAACTCGAAACTAATTCGGTCGATTTTGACGATCTGCTCATTCTGCCTTTAAAGTTGCTGAAGGGGAATAAGGATCTCTGCAGCCTCTACCAAAAGCGCTTTCAGTATCTTCTTGTTGATGAATATCAGGATACCAATGCCGTCCAAAGTGAACTCATCCATCTTCTCGCCCGGCCTCAGAATTCGGTCATGGTCGTGGGGGACGACGCCCAATCGATTTACTCATGGCGGGGGGCTGACATGGATAATATTCTCTCCTTCCCGGACCGCTATCCCGACGCGAAAGTTTACAAGATTGAGACAAACTACCGGAGTGTTCCCGAGGTTCTGGCTCTTTCCAATGCCGCGATTTCGGCAAACAAAAAGCAGTTTCAGAAAACCCTCCAGGCTTCTCGTTCGGGAGGATCGATGACTCCGGCCTTGGTTCCTCTTGAAGATCCCCGGGCGCAGGCCAATTTTGTGGCACAACGAATTCTCGAACTTCGGGACGAGGGAATTGAGATGGATGAAATGGCGATTCTTTATCGGGCTCATCACCAAAGTCTGGAGATTCAAATGGAGTTAACGTCGCGGGGGATTCCTTTTGAAATCACGAGCGGGTTGCGCTTTTTTGAACAAGCTCACATCAAGGATATTGCGGCCTTTTTGCGCTTCGCAACGAATCGTCGGGACGAAGTGAGCTATAAAAGATTCTGCCTTCTTCTTCCCGGAATTGGTGCGGCCACTGCAACGAAGCTATGGCGGGCCTGGCTGAAGGTTGGGATTTCGCGCGATGAAGATCCCCCGGCCCGCTTTTCGGATCACATGCTCAAATTTTCTGTTCCCGCGAAAGCGAAGAAAGACTGGGAGCAGTTGTGTTACACGCTGGACGAATTGGTGGTTGGAGAGGGATACGCCCGCCCTTCGGAGATGATCACCAGTGTGCTGGAAGGTGTTTACGACGATTACATGAAGGCAAGCTTCGAGAATTACGACAACCGTCGTCAGGACATCGAGCAGCTGATTTTGTATTCTGAAACCTTCGATGATATTCAGGAGCTTCTTGGTCAACTCTCCCTGATGAGCTCGGTCGACGGAGAGCCTGCGGGAAGTCAGGCTGAAAAGGACGACGAAAAAGTGGTGCTTTCGTCAATTCACCAGGCCAAGGGGCTGGAGTGGAAGGTTGTCTTTCTTATTTGGCTTGCCGATGGAATGTTTCCGAATGGACGCGTGCTTGAGGCGGACGATCTCGACATGTTTGAGGAAGAACGTCGCCTTTTTTATGTCGCGTTGACCCGGTCCAAGGACGAGCTTTATTTGACCTATCCGCAGATCAATCCCAAGAGTTATACGGGCGACATCATCACCCGGCCCTCACGTTTTTTGGAGGATTGCCCTGAAGAGATGCTGGAGACATGGGAGGTTGGTCCTGCCTGGTAAAAGTCTGGTTGCGGGGGAGAAGGGAGCGCCTATTGTTTTTCCGGACACCGCATGAACCAAATCCTATTTAAATCTGTCGCTTCCTTTCTGGCGTGTTTCCTGCTCACCCAATGTTCCGGAGTATCCGGCTTGTCCCGATCGAGAGCAGGTGAACTCGGCCGGTTGGGATATGAACCGGTCCCGCTTCAAAAAGTGATCGGTGATTCCCGATACTCGGGAGTTTTTAAGGTCAATGGATCTCCCATGCGTTTCCTGATCGATTCCGGGGCGAACAGCACGGACGTTGATCAGAACCTGGCCGCTTCAGTTGGCTTGCGTCCCAATGGTTCGGTGAAAGTCATCACGAGAGGGGCCTTGGGACGTGAGGTCGCCAGTGGCCGGGGGGTAGGGACCCTGCAGATTGGCTCAATGATTGCCCGTCAGTTTCCCTATACCATCGCTCCCAGTCATGATCGCAAGACTTCGACCAGCAGCTATGCCGGGCAAGTGGGACTCGACGCTTTGTCTGCCACAGGTGCTCTCATCGACATCCCGTCGGCCCGAATGTGGATTCCGGGGCCCCGGTTTCAGGGCGGTCAAACTCCGCTTCCGGTTACTTTGGGGCCAAGAGAAGGACTTGGAGACAAAATTATTCAACTCGGAACGGCATCCCGCCTGCCTCATTTGATTCTTCATGGCAGCCTTCAGGGGCGACCCGTGACCTGGGTGGTTGATACCGGAGCCGAAATTTCGGTGATGGCGGAGGAGAGCTTTGACCGTTTCGATCTTCCCAGTCACCCCACTAATTCCCGGATGATTGATGCTTCCGGTGATCGGGTGGCTCTGCGACATGCCCGGCTTCGGGATCTCCGTTTTGGAGACGTCAATGTCTCGGTCTTTGATCTCTCGGTTGCGCCTCTGGGAACTGTTCGGCGGCATTTCCGTGATTCCAACGGGAGACCGGTTGACGGAATCCTGGGGATGGATTTTTTGACCATCGGGAGAGCTCTTCTCGATTCGGGGTCAGGCCTCATCTATCTGGGCTCCCCAAAGCGCTAGAAGGGGGCTTTCCCGAGGCGAAAACTAGTAGGGCCGCAGGGACTTGAACCCTGGACCAAAGGATTATGAGTCCTCTGCTCTAACCAACTGAGCTACAGCCCCAGCTTTGCGGGCGGAGATATACACCGGGTGGAGGAGGAATCAAGCCCTCTTCGCGTCGGGAAGCTTGCAGAATTACCGAAGGGTGATCAAAAGACTCTTCGTGAACTTTGCGGTGATTCTTCAGGCCATTCTCCCGGTCTATTTATTGGTGGGAGTGGGCCTGGCTCTACGCGGGTTCAAGGTGGTGACAACGGAGATGGAGAAGGGGATGCTGAAGCTTGTCATTCACTGCCTTTACCCTTGTTTGATTCTTGATAAGACGCTGGGAAACAACCTCGTCCGGCAATTTGATGTCCTGGCCTGGGGGGTGGGGCTTGGTTTTGGATTGGTGATTCTTGGAATGCTGGTCTCGTATCTCGCCGCTCTGACCCTTGGTCTGAAGCCGGGGAACGGACGCCGAACCTTTTGCGTGTCAGTTGGGGTGCAGAACTATGGGTATATTGCCATTCCCATGTTGGCTGCTCTCTTTGTGATGGGGGGCGACGACCGGGTTTTTGGAGTTCTCTTCATTCATAGCCTGGGTGTCGAGATTGCTTTGTGGATGGTCGGAGTCATGATTATGACGGGGTCGGTTTTTGGAAATCCAAAACTCCTGATCAATGGTCCCACAGTTGCCGTGATTCTCGGCGTGGCCCTGTCATCCACAAGCGGCTGGCAGTTGTTTGAGGCTTCCGGAGGAGGGTTGGTTGGCGCTGGATTTCGCCAGGCGATGTCCTGGTTGGGGGCTTGTGCCTTTCCGATGGGACTCGTTCTGATTGGAGCGACAATGTATGACTTGATTGGCAAAGAGAGACCTTCACCCAAAATTGCGGTGGGTTCATTGATTGTTCGGTTGGCGATCATGCCGCTGGTGATCCTGGCCGCGGCGAAATGGCTCCCGTTGATTACGGAATTGAAGCAGGTGCTGCTGGTGCAAGCATCCATGCCGGCCGCAGTGAGTCCTATCATCGTAGCCCGCCACTATGGAGGGCGCCCCGAGGTGGCGGTGCAGGCGGTGATTGCCACTTCGATTGTGGCCCTGGTGACAATGCCGCTATGGATTTCCTGGGGAAATCGGTTTATCTTCGGCTAAGATGATTCGTTACCTTGTCCCACTTCTCCTCGTTCTCTGCTGTCAGGCTGATGAAAAACAACCGGCTGACGGGGAGAAAGATCCTCTGACTTCGATTGCTGAGAGGCTTCTCGGCAGGAACGGGGGAAATCGCCTCTTTTATTATCCCAGTAAAACGGCTCCCGATGTTCCCTCGAAATATGGCTACCGCTACGAGGACGTGAACTTTAAATCCGAGGATGGAACAAAACTACACGGCTGGTTCTTGAATCCCAAGCGAGGGGTGGAGCCAAAGGGAACGATCGTTTTCCATCACGGTAATGCCGGATCAGTGGGCTACCATATCACCTTTGTCGGGTGGATGGTTCGGGCCGGCTATCAGGTGCTTCTCTATGACTATCGGGGGTATGGCAAGTCCGGGGGTACGATCACCCGGAAAGGGCTGGTGCAGGATACCAGAGCGGCGGTCAATTACGTGAAGACGCGTCAGGACGTGAACTCAAAACGACTGATTTCCTACGGGCACAGTCTGGGAGGGGCCAAATCGCTGGCAGCTCTCGGAGAGGAAATGATCCCAGGGGTCCGGGGGGTGGTGAGCTTCGCAGGGTTTGCCTCTTATGAGGACATGGCCCGTCGCATCGCCGGAGAGACAGGGGCCAATCTGGTGACCGACGATTATTCGGCACGGGACTTTGTGGAGAAAATTTCGCCGGTGCCGGTCTTGATTGCCCACGGAACAAATGACACCACCGTTCCTCTTTCCCAGGGCGAAAAGCTTTTCGAGAAGGCCAAAGAGCCCAAGACCTTTTACCGGATTCCCAAGGGGAGCCATACGCGGGCCCTTTTCATGAATGATGGTGAGTATCGTAAAAAGGTTCTTATCTGGATGGACCAGGTTCTCTCCTAAACTGCTTCATTCGTGTTTTGGTCGATTGCAATTGCTGGAAAATGAGAAAGGATATTGTCATGAAACACGCAATTCCTCTCTTGGGCGCTTTCATTGGGACACTTGTTGCCGATGAAAAAAAGGTGGTGAACGGGCATGTCTTTGCATGGCCGTTTACCAAAGTTTCTGAGATGCAGCCCCGGGGGGGGAATACGCAGGGAACCAAGGTCGTTTTGGATGAATCTCCTTCAGAATCCTGGAAACGTTTGCAGGAAGCCACTGCTTCGAACTATGCCAAAGACGTCAACGCGATCATGGCCCTTGCCGGGAGCTACCGGGTCAGCTTTGATTTCGTGGAGACGATGGGATTTAGCAAGGGTTACAAGCCACCGCAGCCCTATTTTTCATGGGGAACGGAGCATGTGCAGGTGCTTTCTTTTGAAGCGAATTTTGTGAGTCTTCAGCATTCCCTTGTCATGTATTTTAAAGACCAGGACGGCAAGGAATCCGGCCCCATGGTGATGAAGCATTGGCGACAGGACTGGAAGTATGAAGACACGGATCTTCACACGTATCGTGGGAATTCCACTTGGTCGAAGGAAACACGATCTCCCGATCAGGTTCGTGGGAAGTGGACCCAGACTGTGTTTCAGGTCGATGATTCACCACGATACGAAGTTGTAGGCGGGTGGAGCCATGAAGGAGGTGTCTCCTCCTGGAAAAGCGAATCCTGCTGGCGTCCACTGCCTCGTCGGGAGTTTTCAGTGCGCGATGATTACCAGGTGCTTCAGGGGGTGCATGAATTGACCCTGACCCCGACCGGGTGGGTGCACATTCAACAGAATCAGAAAGTTGCTCTGGAGGATAAAGGGGAGAAGCGGATTGTGGGTCAGGAATTGGGAGTGAACCGATATGAGCGGATAAGTGCTCCCTCACTTTTGGCCGCCGAGGAAGCCTTGCTGAAATCGGGTGGGTATTGGCAGGAAGTGCGTGAGATGTGGTCCGAGATTTACGCCAAAAATATGACCTTTTCACTGAAGTCAGAAGTCGATGGCAAGAAGTTGTATCAACACCATTTCGGGTATGCCATGCAGTTGGAAGGTTCCGAAGAGCCCTATGATGCCACGAAAGGTCGGGCTCATGCACGCGAGACCATCTCCAGGTTTGTGGAGGTCGGGGCAGCAGGCAAGGCTCCCAAATACTAATGTCGGTTCTTTACATTATTTGTGGCCCGGCCGGGGTCGGCAAGAGCACCTATGGAAGAAAGCTGGCGTCGGAATTAGGCGCATGCCTGCTCGACAGTGATACCCTGACCGAACCGGTGGTTCGGGCAGGGATGGAATTGGGAGGTGAAGATCCGGATGACCGGGATTCAGAGACCTATCGCCGGGCTTTTCGGGATCCCGTATATGAATGTCTTTTCGCGACAGCTGCCGAGAATCTCCCTCATCTTGATGTCGTCCTTGTCGGTCCTTTCACGAGCGAAATTCGTAATCCGGTTTGGCCCGGACAGCTCGAGAAAAGGTTTGGGGTTGAGATCGGGATCATTTTTGTCACCTGTGATGAAGAAGAGAGAAAGGAGCGCATTGTCCGGAGAGGGAATCCACGGGATGATCTCAAGCTCCGTGATTGGAGCCTCTACCTTGCGAACTCGGACAACCGTTCGCCTGCTTTCCCGTTTCGTGAGGTGAAGACCTAGATTGATGAATCTGGTTTGTGCTATGTTCGGGTATTCCTGGTCAGAAGAATTATGGTCATTCATTGGAACTGGGATTCGGGTTGTTCAAATGGACTGTCTTAAGGCTTGAATGCCCGATTTATAATGACTATTC
>CALFSW010000344.1 GCA_937916505.1 uncultured Verrucomicrobiales bacterium
ATCATCAACAAAACTCAGAAATCTCTGGCAACGAGAAGGAGACCACTTCAGTCCGTCGTCATCGCTGTCGGCTATGAGGGGCAAGGTCATATGAGTATTGACCTCGGCGCCGTCTTTTAAGCCGTCATCATCGCTGTCATCTTCATCTGGCGCGGTGCCGGTATTGAATTCCTGGAGATTGGAAAGGCCATCCATGTCTTCATCGAGAGCGGCGTCGCTGCCATCGTTGGAATCAAGGAAGGCGAAGAGATCCTCGTATGAGTCCGGAATGAGGTCACCATCAGCGTCGGTTGCAAAATCAATCAGGGTATTAGGGCCGGCGTTAAGGGAAGACGCGATTTGCGCGGGTGTTAAAGCGTTTTCGTAGATGCGGAACTCATCATAAGTCGCATCGAGATTGGAATCAGCGAGCCAGGTAGAACGCCCCAACCACGTATTCACGTCGTTGAGGTCCGCCAGGTTGGAGCCTGCGGCAGCGTTGGTCGTTTGCTGAACGCCATCACGCCAGTAGTTCACTTCACTGGTTCCCACTCCGGTGTCTTTCCAGGTGACGGCAAAATGAATCTGCTCTCCAAAAACGGTTGGCATGCTTGATTCGAAGGTATTAATGCCTCCTCCTGCCGGGTCTTCATTGCGCACCTCAATTCTTTGATCGTCGTAGTTGTTAAACCGGGCGGCTGAGAGAAAGAAGTAGTCGAGCCCCGTTCCGCTTCCTCCGTTTGTGTTGCCCGGTCCGGTGATTTCCCCCAAGTCACCACCCGGATCGGTGCTTCCAAAGTCAAAGATGCGGGCCCAGTTGCCGGCGTTGCTGCTGACGGTGATCCATCCCTCGATGGTGACGGCGGTGTGGGTTGAAATCAGGTTTTTGGGAAGATCTCCGTATGCTGCGGTGTCGGAACTACCACCGGGAAGATCGAGTCCGGTTCCAGTGAAAGCAGCTCCAGTCCCTTTGACGACACCATGCGAGCTGCCAACCGAATCTGTCAGAGCCGCATCAGTGGCATCGCCGGCTGGATCGTTGAAGCTGTAGCGATGAACGAGCTGCCCATAGAGTGGCGCATGGCTTAGGACAGGGAGAATGATCGCGAGTCTGAGGGTGGATTTGTAACAAGGTTTCATCGTTCTAAGAGTCGATTGTGAGTGCTTGATATTGGGCTCGAATTCAAGATGATGTGAAAATAGATGATCGGGGAATTTCCGGATAGGACGAAAGCGACGCCAGCGGTGTAGAAAAGCGCCTGTTTTCATTCGGTGAAGAGTTCTAATTCGTGTTGTTTTCGATACGAATATTCGTAGCTCCGGCATTCACTGCTGTTTCTGTTGTGACGTTATCGGGCCAACGAATTGTGGCGGTGGTGTCTTTTTGGGGGGAGGGAAAGGTGAGGGTCGCGGGTGACTGGGAGAGGTACCCCCCTCCGCCTTGGACCGTTCGGGTGAGTCCATCGATGGTCACTTTCGTTCCGATCTGATCTGCCCCGAAGGACATGCTGAGAAGATTGGCTTTGCCCTGATTGAGGTAGGTGATGACGGAATCATTGTTGATTCCAAAGATGAGATCCGGACGACCGTCTTCATTGAGGTCGGCAACGCTGAGACTTTTGGCATCACCGGGAATCACGATTCCGCTTTCAGCGGCACTGAGGGGAGCGAGTTGACCGGCGCCGTCATTCTCCAGAACGAGACCCAACCCTCCATCCATTCTCCCGGTCTCGCGTTGTGGATTGAAGAAGTTTTGTGCGAGGATGGCATCGAGATCGCCATCGCCATCAAGATCGTTGAGAACGGCTCCGAAGGAGGGCGCAATCTGTGCGAAGCGGGGGAGGGGATGCCACGAGAAACGGGCACTTCCGTCGTTGATTAAGATGCCGCTTTCGAGGGTGTTTGCTTCGAGCTTGAGAGCGTCCTCTAATCTGGAGTCCGTGTAGAGTTCATTGAGGGCGGAACTGGCAAAGTGGTGGAAGGTTCCCACTTTTGCCTCGAGCGAAGGCATGGCGTTCCTGGAACAGCTAAACCCACGACGGGGAAGGAGTTTTCCGTCGGCCACTTTTGCTTCGATCAAATGGGGACGTCCGCTTCCGTCAACGTCTCCGTAATAGACGAGGGCCGGTTTCTTTGCAGAGGCTTTGTATTTGGTATTCAAGCCAAAGTTTGTCACGAGGTAGTCAAGGTCCCCGTCGTTATCGAGATCTCCGGCGGCGATGCCATTCCACCAGCCGGTTCGACTTTCGAGACCTGCCTGGAGGGTCTGATTCGTGAGCGTTCCCTTGTCATTCTTCAGGAAATGGACTGGTCCCCACTCGGTGGTGACGAGGAGATCGATCCAGCCATCGTTGTCGGCGTCCGAAAAAACCGCGCTGGTGACCATGCCAAGATCAGGGAGGGGGACTTCGCTAAATTTCCCTTCGTTGTTGATCAGGAGTTGGCTGGGTGGGGCGAGGGGATATTGTCCGGGAATGAGTCGTCCGCCCACGAAGAGATCGAGATCTCCGTCGCGATCGATGTCTGCGCCGGCCACCGGTCCGGAGCTGAAAGATCGATTCGGAAGGGCTCCCGCCGGTGCGCGGGAAAAGGAACCTTTTCCATCATTCAGGTAGAGGTGGTCCAGATAGGATGGATGGCCGGGAGGGGCTTCCGAACTTCCATGGGCGACATAGAGGTCGAGGTCGCCATCGCCATCGCTGTCGAAAAAGAGGGCTCCGAGATTCTCCGAGGCCATGGCGGCGGCAAGAGCCCTGGAGGGATGGGAAACGAACTTTCCTTTTCCTGAATTTAGGAAAAGTTGGCCGGATTGTCCTTTCGCGCCACCGAAGAAGAAATCATCATCGCCGTCCCCGTCGAGATCGCCCCAGGCGGTCCCGGGGCCGTGTTGCGTCAGCTTGTTGGGGAGAAGTGGTTGAAGCTTGAAATCATCGAAGGGGATTTCCTGATGCCTGGCCTGCGAAAGGATTTCTGATTGGGCAAAGAGGGGACTTGTTGAAGGCCTGAAAGGCGTAGCGGGTTGCCCAACCGGTTCGGAGATGGTGTAGGCTTGATCGACTTCAAGATCTTCGAAGACCTGGCGGGTGCCACCCGGCCAGCGGATCTCGAGATGGTCGATCTTTTGATCAATACCGAGCCCGAAGAGAGCGGTGGTGTCACTTGCGGAAAGCCAACCACGGGCAGAGGTGATGGCCCGGGTTTGGGTTCCGGATGCCGTGGTGAGAAGAATGGTGGCTCCGAGGCCTTTTCGGTTTCCGGCGGTGCCAACAAGGTTGATCGCAGCACGGTGATGCGAGCTGCCATTGTTGCGATAAACACTGACGGGAGCGTCGGCATTACTGACGACGAGATCCGGATCCCCGTCGCCATCAAAGTCAGCGGTGGCAGCGCCAAAGCTGACTCCGTTTCGTTGCAAACCCCAATCGTTGCCCGCGGAGGTGAACTTGAGTCCGCCGAGGTTTCGGTAGGCCAGATTGTCCTCCTTTCGCATGGGCTTCTCGAGCCAGAACTTGTTGTACTCCGGCGAGCCGGGCTTGAGATTCTTGTTGGCGAATTCCGTCAGGTCCGAATTCATGTTGTCCCGCATGACGCCGTTGGTGATGAAGACATCGGAGTGACCGTCCTGATCAAAGTCTTCGATTCGTGGAGTCCACGTCCAATCAGTGCTGGAGAGACCGGCGAGAAAAGACGCTTCATGGAAGCGATCAGTACCGGAATTAATGTAAAGGGCATTGCGCATGTATTGGCGGGGTTCGGCCCAATCGAGAAACCAGGCGCTATCGTCCATATTTCCCATCATGACTTTCTCCCGGTAGTGTGAAGTGGCTGACATGTCAGAGGCCATGAGGTCAAGATGGCCGTCATTGTTGAGATCTCCGACGTCGCTTCCCATGGAAAACCAGGGCGTGTGTGGCACAGCCTCCTTGATCACGTTTTCGAAGGTGCCATCTCCCCGGTTGCGGTAAAGCATGTCCGGACCGGTGTAGTCATTGGAGACATAAAGGTCCGGGTCACCATCGGAATCATAATCAAACCAAGTTGCCGAGAGGGTGAAGTAAGCCCCGTCGATTCCAGCTGACTTTGAGACATCAACAAATTTTCCATCATCGTTTCGGAACAGGTGATCGTATTGTGCGGCCTCGACGCGGCGCACTTTGTCGCCAGGAAGGTAGAGGATCTCCCAGTATTCGCGCAGCTCTGGAAGAACAACGGGGACTTCGACTCCGTCGCTTTCGCGGGGAACAAATTTGACTTTGAACTTGGTGCCGGCCGGCGGGGCCACCGCCGTGGTGGCAAGGTAGCCATCGAGATCGCCATCGTTATCGATGTCGGCAAAACTCATCATCATACTGCCTCCCTTGTAAGCCAGGCCAAATTCCTCTGCTCGGTCCGTGAATTGGCCGGAGCCCTCGTTGAGGTAGAGCTTGTTGGGACACTCGTAGCCGCAGGCGTAGAGATCAAGGTCACCATCATTGTCGATGTCGATGAAGCTGGCGCCGGTTCCCCGGAATTGCGTGTCCTCCACGCCCGAGGTTTTGGTGACATCTTCAAACTTTAAGTCACCTGTGTTTCGATAGAGCCTGTTTCCTCCGCTCGGACTGGTGATGTAGAGGTCCGGCAGGCCATCGTTGTCAAAGTCTCCCGCACAAAGGCCACCGGCTGGATTGAGGAAGAGGAATTCCTTGATCCGGCTTCCCGGGTCATCCCAGTGAAGGCCAAAGTCGATCCCGGTATGATCCGCATCCAGGGTCTCGAAAAGGGGGGTGTCTTCCTTCTGGCTCTCGCGGATAGGAAGAGGCTGCGAGCTGATGGAGCCCTTCACCGGTTTGATGGGAGTTTGTTCTCCGGGATCGTTCGATGAGGAAGAGCTCTCACGATCACAGGAGCTGAACAATACGGAGGCAGCAAAAACGGAGAGGATTCTAATTGGAATGGCCATGGGTGATCTCGGGAAAAAAGGCTTCAAACTTTTTTAAGGGAGAGCGGGAAAGTAAAACACCCGCCCCCTGGTTGCGGGACGGGTATTAAAAGAATGAGGGAATCCGGCTCCCGGTCAAAGTGTTTTTACTTAGCGGCGGCGGAAGCGCAGTGCCAAGGCGAGTCCGAAGAGGCCAAGGATTCCGGTGCTTGGCTCGGGAACAACGTTGGGACCAGCAGCCATGCTGGCTGCCACTTCGGTGGCATCCATGGCATGATCGTAAATTCGAAATTCGTCGAAGGTTCCATCGAGGTTGGCATCGATGAGCCAGTTGGAGCGACCGAGCCACATGTTCGCATCATTGAGGTCGGCGAGATTGGAGGTGACCGCGCCATCGGTTGTGAGTTGTACGCCATCACGCCAGTAGTTGACCTGGCTGGGACCAACTCCGGTGTCTTCCCAAGTGACTGCGAAGTGGATCTGGTTTCCAAATACTGTTGTAACGTCCGAGTCGAAGGTTTCAATGCCTCCCCCGGCAGGATCTTCGTCGCGAATTTCAACTCAAAGCTGACCAGCGATTCCTACAAGCAAAAGCATCCCTATGTGATCACCCAAAGGGTGATTCTCAAGAACGTGACCACCGCCAGCGGCAATCCCTACATGTTCAGGGATGTCAGGGTCGAAGGCTTGGGCCAATAGCGGAGTCATCTCGAGCATCTGCCTGCCATTCATGCCTGGCAG
>CALFSW010000345.1 GCA_937916505.1 uncultured Verrucomicrobiales bacterium
TTTACGGTAGTGGCGGGATCGGTCCGGGTGACTTCGTAGTCGATGACAACTCGGGCGGACGTGCAGCCGTCTTCGACATGGCGGCTCCATTTGTTGAAGCATTCATCGCGTGTGCCGCCCCACCAGCAGGTTGCCATTTCTTTCTGGGCCTTCTGAGTGGATCGCCAGACCGCTTCGAAGTCGCGCCGGAGGTAGATCTTCAGAAAGTCACGGCCGAACTCGTTCAGATTGTGGGCGGCCACGAAGATCGGACCTTCAAAGGTCTTCCAGAACTTCTGCTCGAAGGGCTGCGTGAATCCGGCCAGTCGATTGAGGGCCACTCCGAATGCGGCCCCCGATTCCAGGTTGTTGCGGCGGGCGATGATTTCGGCCAGCATGCGTCTGGTCCAGTGGCTTCCGGATCGGGGGAAGCTGCCGATCACGCAGAGCCGGGAGGCATATTCCTGCTCCGCGGCGAGGTCGCGTTCAATGTCCACGATCATAGCTCTTCGATAGTGAGGGTGGAGTTGATTGGTCCGCGGTGACCGTATTGCCCGTTGTGGTGGTGGCTGCCCATGGCCGGCAGCTGGTAAGTGTAATTGTTCCGACCGAAGGCGGTCACGATCTGCACGGTGTCTCCTGAGTTGAGATTTACAGCGAGAGTGAGGATGTCGAGATCCTGGGGACTCGCGAAGGAGCCATCCAGATTGCCAGTGGTTACGGCATAGTCTGCCGATCCGTTGACCCGCAGGGCGATCCGCCCACCCCAAACGAGATCGCCCCAAGAGTTTACGAAATCCGGAAGCCCCCCGACTTGCAGGGCCGACCACGTGAAGCGGTAGGTTCCTGTGCGAGGTGCGGTAAAGGTGTCGGTGCCGGCGTTCCAACAATTCTCGGAGTCCGTCACCTCGTCGGGATCGTGAACACAGAATCCACAGAAGTTTCGTTGATACTGGTTGTGGCCGCTGTGGGTGATGGTCGGGTGGTGGACCGGCGGTGCCAGATGAGCCGAGTGGCTGCCGCCCGAGATCTGGAATGCGTTGGTCGTGTTGCTCTTGAGCTTGAGGCTGACCAGTGGCGCGGGGACTCCGCCCGCTTGTGGGTAAATCTTCACCGAACCCGATCCCAGCTCACCCATCGGGACCAGCCAGAAGTCACCGGTGTCGGTTGCCTGATAGATGCGGTGTCGGTCGTCGTCAGCGGAGAGCGCCTGAATCCCGGCCGCTGTGGCTTCTCCGCCGAGGATGAGCGGGGCGAGTTGAGCGGGAGTCGGATAGGCGGGTTCGGCCTCGATGGGGACACCTTCTGTTCCACGGTTTACGTCATTTTCGACGACCACGATGAAGGTGCGCGTGCTGGTTGGTTCGCCGAGGCCTTCGCGCCACGTGATCTCGCCCATGAGGGTAATCTCGGAGAGCTCGGAACCTGTCGATGATCCCACATTGAGGGCCGAGTCCAGCTCGACCGTGTTGAAGCTGGGCGAGCACTGGTAGGCGGGGCTTTCAGAACCCGGATCGGGCAGAGTCCATTCGTCCTCCTGGACGAGATAGCCGATGTCATATCGACCACGAGGCTTCACCCCGAACTGGAGGGAGAGCGAGGCGGGCTCGCCGATGGTCACGGGCGTAGTGCCGTTGCGCAGGAACTCGACTTCCAGTCGGGCCGCATCACCGCGTTTGAATCGTAGCGAGGATACCGGGTTTCGGAATCCCCGGCCCTCGATCAGTTGGTTGGTTTCAAGATCGACGTAGAGCCTCACGTCTCCGGTGGACTGTCAACTTCCCGGCGCTCCCGGTATTGGCCCATGATAAGGGCCGCGTGCTTGCGGGCATCGTTGCCCCCACTGCCTTTGATGAGGCGTCGGTTGCCGAAGGTTACAACTTCGCAGGAATCAAAGCGGGTCTCGTCGGTGCCTCCGTATTGCCACCCACCCGCGATCTTTCGGTCCCAGGTGTGCAATAGGCAAGCAGGTCCATGACGCCAGATCGCCTCGGAGGTGATCGTTTGATCCTCGGCTACTTGCCAATCACGCTGCAACCAACGGGACTCAAAACTGGTTCGGATTTCAGCCACCGTTTTTGCTTGGAGCCAGTAGCACATCCCCATCGCATAGGCATGGCGCCCCGTCATAAACCCGCACAGCGGAGCGTCTTTGTTCAGCCAGTTGAGACCGAGGATCAGGGTGTCACTGTCGACCTTTAAGCATCCGGGCTGTTCCGCTTGTGCACACACCGAGGCCATCGCCTCAAGCATCCCGAACACGCAGGGCCAGCCCCGCAGGTTGCCTCCCCTCGGGAAGGTGCTGCGGCGGTAAATGTCGGGATCGATATGTTGCAGGCAGTCCGTGGACAAGGGGTGATTCGCGTCGTCGATCACGGCGACCAAAGCATCAGAGCCAGCAGTCTGACGGAAAGCCGCCACCGACTCGATCAGACATGGGCCGTCCGGTCCGAAGGTAAACCAAATCGCGAGCATCGGATCAGTAGGGGGGAGGGGGAGCATCAGTTTCTTCGCACCCGGCTTCCATCTCGGCGTCCCCCGTGGACGTGATGAGCCCGTCATCCCACTCAATCCGCATCACTTCGTTACCATCGCAGTCTCTCCAAACCCGCGAACCTTTTTTTCCATTACCGATCACCCGGACGAGATCTTCATCAGTCACGACCTTGATTTGCTCAGTAACTCCAGCGTCGGGATTGTCATCGAGATAATAAGCCCGCCCCACAACCTTGCGAAATTGGGCCGGCCCGTCCGGTGGATCCGGGATTGGGACTCCGTTTTGCTCCGGTTTCTTCCAGATTTCTCCGCCAGATTCTTCCCCAATATTTTCAGCCCAGAAATCGAGTTCGACTTCATCGCCGGTCTCATTTTCCCGGATCCCGTAGTCTCCCCGGATGGTGCGGAACTTAAAGATGTTCTCAGTTTCCTTGTGCTCCTTGTAGACGCGCGCTCCGCCGCCCAGATTGTCGCCGGTCCAGAGTTGCGCCCAGTGCTCGATATCGCTCTGTTGGTAGACCTTGATCTTCGGAAAGCCTTCGTCGTCCTCCAACTTGAAGAGCTTCACGAAGTAGGTTCCCTCCTGTCCTGAACTCTCCGGATCTTCCGGATAGTAGTGAATGCCGTCCTGATCATCGGCCGCAACAATGACCTCGGGCTCCTCCGAGATCTCGCCCATGATGTCGGTCTGATATTTGCACCAGAGGGTGTCGCCGATGCTCATGGCGATCCGCGGGCGAGGAATCGTGTCGAGTGTCGTCTCGCCCGACCTGGGCATGTGGAATTTCACCGCTGGATTATCCTCGCTCTTGGGCTTGCGTTCGATGACCCATCCTTCCTTGATGATCACTTCGTGGGAGCCCTCCGACTTCTCGATCCCGATCACCGCGAATGGCGGGAGCGATTGGCGGGGGATGATCGGCTCTGGGGGCTGCGAGTAGGCGAAGCCGCCGGATGAGGCGATGAGCTCCAAACCGGTGCCCGGGCGTGGAGTCCTGGCCGCGATGGCATCAAGCAACGTGTTCCAGTCCTCCGCGAGGATGGGGTCGCCAGGTCTCTTCTTCTGGGGCAGTCGGATCATGGATCTTGATAGATTTCCGGGTCCCATCCTCCGCGGTCACTGGCGAGCCATTCCATCTCCAGGCGGAATGCCTTGCCATCTTGAGTTTGGGTAACTCCGTTGAGGAGCCAGTCGCGACCACCCGCAAGACTCGGGACCGGGCCCAAGGGGTCGGAGATATTGCCGATGTCATTGAGCTCGTCGGCTTTAGCTGGTTTGTCGCGCACCCAGCTTTCCCGCCAGGTGACACGTGGGCTGTAGTAACTTGTCTGGCCGCGCTCGATCTTGCCGAGCACCTCCTTACCGAGGTCACTCTCGATCTTGTCCTTGAGCTTGGTGCCCCCGTCGTCCTTCTCCTTGCCTGCAAGGATCATTTGAAGATTGTCCCGCTCCTTGCTGTCGAGGTCCTTGTAACGCAAGTGAGTGAGGATGGGCTCCTCGCTGAGCGACAGACCCATCGTGTAAACCGCATTGGCCTTTTCGTCCTCCTTGTTCTCGGCCCCGGAGTAGACGCAGGTGATCACCGCGAGGTCACCCTCGGTGATGGCGGCCGTCGACTGGCTGATCGACACGAACGGAACATCCGGGTGGATCGATCCAGGTCGTGGCATCAGGGAAACCGCCGACGAGCGGTGGCACATGTAGATCTGCGTGACCGTCCACTTGCCCTCCTTGTCGATCTGGATGGTGTATTCCGGCTGCGGGTAGAGGCGGCCTGGCTGGATGGCAACATGTCTCGGCATCTTGGCCGGGGCGCGGCGTCAACTGAAGGAGGCTTTCAGGTTCCCTCCATTCCCGAGCTTCTTCAGGTTCAGGTTTGATTCACGGAGTAGTCTGTTGGTCTCTTCGGTCAGCCGGTTGTTTTCGCGCTGGGCGTCCAGGGTCCCGGTCGTGTAGCCGCCACCTCCGACCTTGGCCAGTGACGTGACGATGGGGGCCAGTCTTGCTTGCTGGGTGGTTAGTCCTGAAGTCTTGGTGTTGCTCCCGGTTTCCGTAACCTTGCCTGCTGCGTCCCCGATACTGGTATTGCCTGGCTTGGGCATGGCGTCCTGAATCGTCCGGATGATCTGACCCAACTTGTCGCGCATTTCGGAAGTGTCGATCAGCTCACCTTTGGCGGCGGCGTCTCCGATGGCCTTTGCCGCGGCGACCGCCAGCCGATCCCCAAGACCGGACGACCCCTCACGGGTGAGCTGGTTGCCGAACTGCTCCATGCCGTCGAGGTCGAGACCGAAGAACTTCCCGTCCTGGCGACTCCGGTAGAGTTCACCGAAGTTCGAGTTCACGTCCTCCGAGCCGAACCCGAGGAGCTTGTCCATGCCGGGGA
>CALFSW010000346.1 GCA_937916505.1 uncultured Verrucomicrobiales bacterium
GCGATTATGGCGTAGTAAAAGACGATAAAGGGGGCTTTGACAACATCCCCCAAGGTGACGCCGGTGACTTTCCCGGCAACTCTCTCAGAACGTTCACGCTTGTGGCGCTTCTCCAGGTCAGGGCTTTCCTTGGTTCGGGCTTGAGCGATCAAGTTTTTCTTGTCGGTGCTTTTGTGAGGGATGAAATATTGGGTGTCTTTTTCGTCTCCGGTGAGAATCCAGCTGCCGTCCTCGAAGCCAGTGGGATGGTTGGCCGGGACTCCCCTCGGAAAGTAGGTTCGCGGAGCTTTCCGGACCAGATGCCAATCGGCTGGGTCGAAGGTGGCAGGTGAAGTAGCGGGTTTTGAACTCGTGGAGCATGAAGAGAGACCTCCAATCGCGCACAGGAGAGTGATGATCATTCGTGCTTTACGAAGGTTGAAAGCGAATGTTTTGGCGTATTGGTTTAAGGTTCTCATAGTGCGGTCATCTCTTAATGCGAGAATTCGGAGCAATCCGTATCATCTCTCTTTCTCAAAATGTTTCGAACCCGATGGCCAGATCTTGGGAGCCAGGTCAAGCCGTTGAACGTCATGGCGAAATTTGGACTGTCGTCTTGAAAAATTCGGAATAAGGTCAGGCCATGAATATTTTGAAAAAAACGGTTCTCGCCGGGATTGGGTTGATGGCGATCCAGCCGCTTCTATCCGATGAAGCACTGGTAAAGGAAATCCTTCCTTCAAAAACGGAGTCGGCCTGGCTCTCGATTGATTGGAAGACCGATCTTTGGTCGGCGCGTGAGGAAGCGGCCAGGTCGGGCAAGCCGATCTACTTATGGGAAATGGACGGGCATCCGCTCGGCTGTGTCTGAAACAATGGAGTGGCCGACAGGTTGTTGGTCTTTGCAAATCCCGAGGTGCAGAAGTTGCTCAAGGAAGAGTTCGTGGCCGTGGCGGCGGACGATTGGTATCAGCGGCGCCGTAAGGACGAGACAGGGAAGTTTTTCTGGAAGGTCGCCAGCCAGGGGCCGCGCAATCCCAATGCGACCCAGCAGGGGCACTATGTTTTCACCGCGAAAGGAAAATTGCTCGGATTCAATAACAACCGGGGCCCGGAGCGGCGCTTGGCGATGATGAACGATGCCCTCAAAAAGTGGCGCGCGCTGCCGGATTCGGAAAAGAAGGTCAAAATTCCCGCCAAGGGAAAGAGCGATGGGCGTTATCATCATGAACTTCCCGGGGGAGGTCAGATCGTGAAAGTCTATACGAGGTGTCTGGAGGAACGGGAAGGCCGCTTGCAAAAGTTGGCCGAAGACAAGGTCGGGAATCAAGCGGCGGTGGATCACCTCTGGTTTCAGAAGTCCGAGGTGGAGGAGTTGGGCAAACTGATCGCGGATGGGGGCGGAGAGATTCCGGAGTGGCTGGCGCTGCGAATGGCGAGATTTCACCTGCGGGATAACACGCGGGGAGAGCCCCGTGACTGGAAGAAAGAGGAAATTAAAAAGTGGTCTTTGAAGGTGGATGCGAAGGGGCGGATGAGTGGGGATTTCCTGATCGATTCTCCCGACGGGAAGCTGGGTTATCAGGGCAAGATCGAGGGCAAGTTGGCCGTCGAGAAAGACCGGCTGAGCAAATTTGAGCTCCTGATTGTGGGGAAGCATTGGGGCAGCGGCACCTATACGGGCGGGGCGCGGCCTGGAAGGACGCCGATCGGGCACGTTTTTCGGCTTACCGACGGGAAGAAAGAGAGTGACCAAATCCCACCTCAGGGAATTCGCTGGGCGGATGGATATTGGGATCCAAGAAGGTAAATAGGGCGAGAGGGACGCCCGCTCTCCCTATTAGAAGAGGACGCCAAGGGCGGCCTCTTCTTCGAACAGAATACGGTGAGGTCTTTCCGAGAGAAGTTTCGGAAAGGGCGCGAGGCGTTCATTGACGAGGATGATCTCCCCCTGGTGCTGATCCATGAAGGCGCTCATCGCGTGATAGGTGTCGTTGTTGTAAACGAGGAAGCTGGCGACCACGAGATCGACTTCGGGGAGATCGAGTTCCTGGTATTTACCGCAGAGTGAGGTCGCTTCAAGGATCCCGTTTTCGTGAAGTTGCTCGGTGCAGAGGGTAAGTGCGGTGGGAGCAAGGTCGTTGATCCAAATGTGCTTGGCGTGACGGCCCAGGATGAGGGTTTCCGCTCCGACGCCGGCACCAAGAATGAGGACGCGTTTGTCGCGGAAGAGGTCGATTTTTTTAGAGAGCCAATCGGTGAGGATGGCGGTGGCGGACCAGCGTTGATCGTAGTAGACGGCGATCCCGGTGCTCATCTCGGCAATGATTTCTTTTTCCACCCGGGGGTGGTTGAGATTCATGAGGGAGAAGGTTTCGCTTCCGATGAGACAGGGCTGAAAAAGAGGAATGCTCACGCTCCGAGCTCGGCTTCCAGTTTCTCGATCTGCGCGCTGAGGTCCTCCCACTTCGTAAAGGCGTGTTCGAGCTTCCTGGCGAGCTTCTCGTAGGCATTGGTGGTCTCGCGGAGTTTTTCAGGATCGGAGGAAACTTCGGGTGATTCAAGATGGCCGGTGAGGAGGGCCTGGGCCGCTTCGAGTTCGGAAATGGTGGTCTCGACCTTTTCGAATTCCGATTGCATCGGCTTAAGGATCTTGTTGCGCTTATCGCGGTTTGCGGCGTCGCGTTTGCGGCGTTCTTTTGGATTGAGCTTGGGGCCTTGAGGCTTGGCCGCCTGCGTTGCTTTTGGTGTCGAGCCTGCTGATGGGATCGCGGAGCCACCTTCCTCTTCTTCGACCTTATCGAGATAGTAGGTGAGGTTTCCAGCGAACATCCTTGGATCTTCATTCGGGCGGAATTCCATCGTTTTTTCTACGATGGGATCGAGGAAGTTCCGGTTGTGGGAAACGATGAGGAGGGTGCCGGGGTAGTCGATGAGTGCTTTTTGCAGGATGTCCTGCGATTGCATGTCGAGGTGGTTGGTGGGCTCGTCGAGAATGAGGAAGTTGGCCGGGCGGACCAGCATGCGGACCAGGGCGACGCGGGAGCGCTCGCCGCCGCTGAGGACTCCGACTTTTTTGAAGACATCGTCGCCTTTGAAGAGGAAACAGCCGAGGACATCGCGCGCGGTCATCTTGGAGCCGCGCGTTTGGATTTGCTCCACCGTTTCGATCACGGTGAGGTCGGGATCGAGTTCGTCGGCGTGGTTTTGGTTGAAGAAAGAGGGAAGGGACTTTGGGCCGAGTTCGTGATTACCGGTGGAGGGTTTCTCCTCGCCGGTGATCATGCGGCAGAAGGTGGACTTACCCGCGCCGTTGGGGCCGACGATGGCGATCTTTTCCCCACGGGTCACTTCGAGGTCGAGGTTTTTGAAGACGGTGAGGTCGCCATATTGTTGGGCCGCATTCTCAAGCTTCGCAACGAGGTGGGTCGAGGCGGGAGGATCGGGGAAGCGGAAGGACATTACGGCATCCTGGGAATCGATCTGGATGCGTTCGATCTTGGCGAGATGTTTGATGCGTGACTGGACTTGCGAGGCCTTGTTGGCCTGGGCGCGGAAGCGGTTGATGAACTGCTCGGTTTTGGCGATCTCGCGGTCCTGATTGACTTTTTGCTTCCGGAGATTGTCCTGACGCTCCTTGAGCTGGGTCTCGTAGGAAGAATAGTTCCCGGTGAATTCCTCGGCGCGGCCGTGGTGGAAAGCGATGGTGCGGGTGGTGAGGCCATCCATCATGGAGCGATCGTGCGAGATGAGGATGATGGCGCCCTTGTAGTTGTGGAGATAGGACTCCATGAAGCGTTGAGCGTTGATGTCGAGGTGGTTGGTGGGCTCGTCGAGGAGGAGGATCTCGGGCTCGGCAAGGAAGAGCTTGGCCATCGCGATACGCATTTGCCAGCCGCCGGAGAACTCGCCGCAGTCGCGGTCGAAGTCCTCGTGTTTGAAGCCCAGTCCGCTGAGGACGGCCTGGATTTTGGGGCGCATGCGGGCGGGATCGTGGCCATCGAGGAGGAGTTCAAGCTCGCCGATTTTGTTGAGGAGATCGGAGAAAGGAGCGGATCGGGGATCGAGTTTTTCGAGTTCGGCAGCGTAGCGGTCGATTTTTTCCTGGATGGCCTTGGTTTCGGCGAAGGCGGACTCGGCTTCTTCGAAAAGCGAGATGCCCTTGATGTGGATGCCTTCCTGTGGGAGGTAGCCGATGCGGTGGTGCTTTGGTTTGGTGATTTCACCACCGTTGGGGGGGAGGACTCCGCCGATGCACTTCATGAGAGTGGACTTACCGGCCCCGTTGTGTCCGGCGAAGGCAATCCGCTCCTTTTCCCCGATGGAAAAGGTGAGGTCTTTGAAAATAACGCGGGGACCAAATTCCACGCGGAGGTTTTTAACGGCGAGCACGCGGGAGGGTTAGTCGAGAGACGCGGGGATGAGAATCAAAATTCTTGGAAGAGGGGCTGAACGGATCGAATTTTCCGTTTTGAGGGGGCTGTCCTATTGGCCGCACTCGTTTGCACGAGTCAGGTTCATGGTCACAATTTGGATCAGCGGTTCACCGACATCAATTTTGATATCGAAACCCTCGAGAGGATGCGGGCGCGGGCAGCGGCCGGGGCCCCCGCGTTGTTGGCGGGTGATACAATCGGATTGTTGCTCAAATCGACACCGGGGACGGATTCCGGGGTTGGTGGCTATGTGACCCTTCTACCTGCCCGATGACGAGACCTTCCAGGTGGTCGGGGCCCGGTATGTCGTCCCGGATACTGCTCGTCCTCGGAGCAGGATCCCTGTTGTCAACGTTTCCCGGGGATCGGAGACAAGTCGGGACGCGGTTTCCAGGCCCTGAACGAGGGTGCCTTCGTATTTGGCAATGTCGCGCTTCCGGGGAGGGAGCGGATGTTGGTGAGTGATCCGGGTTGGATGTTTCCGATCGCCGATTGTTGCTCGTTTTTGGTGTTCATAACTGTGCGTAATTTTCTCCGGGTTTGAGAGATTATGATTACATATCTTGGTAACGCCCGTTTTTTTTCATTAAAAATACGGCTTTATCCCTTTTTTTTGAAATTAAATATTTACAGAGGTTTAAATTTAAAAAATCTTAACAAAGTAGGGAGTGCATCATCTTTCTAGTAACCTCCTGAATGTGAGTCTTTTTTGGCTCTCAGCTCAGTATTCAAGGAA
>CALFSW010000347.1 GCA_937916505.1 uncultured Verrucomicrobiales bacterium
GATCCCTGAAGGACCTCGCCGGAGAGATTTGGAGTCTCCGCGATCTTAAGGATGGTTGACTCATTCCTCCGCCGTGAATCACTCCCCTCTATCCTCCTCCTTTGCCTCCTTGATCAGTTTGGATAAAGCCTGATCCAGTTCTTCTCCTCGTATGTCCACATGCCTGATTACACCTTTGTGATCCAATACGTAGACCGTAGGCCAGCCTTGGATCTTCCACTTGCCGGATATCTCGCCGCCCACTCTCTCGTCCCTAAAATTCCGCCAGGTTGTCGTGCTATTTTTCACCAGCCTGGAGAGCGTTTCCGGGGGATCGGTATTCACTCCCACCACCGCAAATGGCTCCTTCTTCCACTTCTCAACAAGCGACCGCTTGTGTGGCAACATGGCCCGGCAGGGACCTCACCAGTATCCCCAAAAAGGTAGAAGCACGACCTTGCCCCGATACTCGCTCAAGCGGAATTTTTTTCCCTCATGATCGACCCCTTCAATCTCCGGAGCCTCGCAACCCACCACCAAATGAGTGACCTTATACAGCAGATCCTCAATCCACTTTCCGAGTAGTTCTTTCAAGCCCTCCTCTTTCCCTAGCTCTTCCAACAAACCCACGGCCTCCTGATTCCTCGCGGCACGCTCCGCATCAGTCAGAGTTAAGTTTCTCTCCGCATCCTCCGCCATCAACGACGCGAGTCGAAATCTTGCTTCCTGTAGCAAGCCTCCCTCTTCCATCTTGCCGATCACCGATTTCAATTGCTCCTCCTCCCCGAAAAAACCCAACACCCTCACATACTTTAACATCAACTGATCGTTTCCAGGCACAGACGACAAAATCTCCCCCACTCGCTTCCTCTCTTTCGCGCCCCCATTCTCGATCACCCACCCGATGACCTGATCCACTCCTTTTTCAGTTAAATCACCTTTTACCAGATCGAGAACCTTCTTCGCCACCGACACTCCGTCCTTCGATTCCCTGACCAATTTTTTCGCCTCCTCAACGCCTCCTCCAAGGGCCGACCCAATCGCCAGCCACAGGACCGCTATCGTCAATCTCGCTATCATCTTCCCATCATACCCATCAGCCACCGAAAAAGAAACATCCAACTCCACTATTCGAGCTCGAACTCATTGCGCCTCGACCTCGGCTGCGGCGCCAACAAGGGAGCCCCCAACGAAGTAAAGAAATCTATGTCTCCAGCTCGAAAACCGATAGGCTTCAGAGTCTGATTCCCGGGATCCAGCGCGCCATCGACTTTCCGGAAAACGGATGAATGTCCTGCGAAAAGGTGAAAGGAATCACCGGCCATGGACAACGCGGAGCCCATGGTCGTTAGCAGAAATTTTCTTTTTGGGTGGTGCCCCTCTTGAGAGCGGCGTTGAAGGGAGCGGGCGTCTTTGAAAGGAGCTCGGGAGCGGGAGCTTCCTTTTTAGACTCGGGAGTCTCCTTTTTTCCGGTCTTGGCATTCTCCTTATCCGACTCCTTATTTTTAAAGGTGTCCTTCTTCATTTTCTCCCCATCGATTACAGGGAGCACCACATTCTCATCTCCGTTTCCTTTGTTGGAATCGCCAAAGGAACCTTCGAGGTCACGGCGAACTTTGGCGACCGACGGGTAACGTTGGGTAGCCCGGTCGATGACGCGAACGCTTGTCTGAATACCGTGAGTATCCGGTTTCCAATCCGGAAGGAGGCACAGTGTGCTCTGCCTCGCGAGGCGGACTCCAGCCTGGTCAAAATCAGACAGAAGCTCCTTCGACTCTGTCACCCAAATGCTCGCATTGTAGGCAGCTGTCGAAAGCCAGACATTTTCACCGAAGGATTCAGCATCGGACAACTTAAGTTGATACTGTGAATGAATCATCTCGATCGCTTGACGAGCTTCGTCGTCAATCTCAAGCAATTCGTCGATCTCCCTGATGAGAGACATCATCGTTTCATTCGGCAGAGCTCCGCCATTCTCGCTCGAAAGGGCGAGCTTCTTGCAAGCTTGTCCAAACGAATCCGAGTAGTGCTGATTCCATTTCTTCACCTGAAGGCTTCCGGGGCCCCAGATCTTTCTGACACGAGAGTTAAAACGAGCCCGGGCATCGTCAGAAAGGTGGTAGTAGTTGCTCTCATTATGAGAAATGGCGTGACTCAACAAGACCCGTCCATCCGAAGTTCCAAAGATGTTACGATGCTGTTCCGCGGGCTCTTTTTCTCCGGCAGCGCGGCTTCCATCGAAGTGATCCCAAAAGTAATTCGAATACCCGGTGAGAGCGAAAAGGATGAGTTGAGCATGACGCTCTTCGTCTTCACGCTGGTAGCCGATCCCAAAACCACTCGCCGTAGCCGTGGTGAGAGAGGGCAATTTCAGAGCGGTCTTGAATGCGTCGTCATCCAGACCTTCACTACGGGAATTGACAGAATCAAGAAGGCGCTTGCTGACATTCTCTCGAGTCTTGAGATCTCCCAACCTTGCTTCAGCGGCGATGAGCTTCGTCTGATATTCAAATCGGAGATCCGCCTGGAGCTGCTTTCTAACCGAGAGGATTTCTTTCCAAGCTCCACGTGCTTGCTTCGCGAGTTCCTCGAGCCCCTCATAGGAACCTTTTAAGACCGTTGGGTCGACCGAGCCATTTTTTTGAAGTCGAACAAGATCACGAATGGCACTCTTGGTCCGCTTGAAGTCACTTTGACTGAGTGTCTGCCGTGCCTTTTGCTTGAGATAGGCCTTCCGGAGAACGGGTTTTTCAACGGCATCGATCTCAGGATCATCAAGGTAGTTCTGATAGCCCTGCATGAGCAAATCGGCTTCTTCGAAGGTGCTAGCCGCTTCTCTGTTCTTCGTCTGAAGGGCTTCGATCAGTTTGGTATACTCGGCTTGCGCAAGGCTCACGGAGGATGTGAGGCCAAAGGCCAGGCCAAAAATGGCCGGGAGGAATCTTGGGGGTATTTTCATAGTGCTTGTAGGTCGAAAGAGTCAGGGGTGCAGCCGGAGAGGCGCTGTTAATACGGTCGGACCAAGCACGATATTTCTTGCGAGGATCTCCCCAAGAGCAGAAATCCCCGTAACCCATTTTTTTTCAGGGAGTATTGAGCCGAGACACGAGAAGGATAACTTCCTCAATACGTCCGTAGTTGAAGGGTTTGGATCATCTTAACGCACCTGGAATACGGGCCAGATTTTGAAGGCCTCTGCCGGAGCAGTCCGGGGACGACTTTGTTCGTTTGAGAAGTTGGCAGTGGAGTGGGGTGCCCATTCGCAACAAACGTGAAACTGCAGGAATTCTCTTCATTCCCGCGGAGATTTTTATCGGCGATTTCAGCAGCACCGCGAATAAAGCCCGTCACCCTTTGCCGCCAGGCAACACTCCCGCACAGCCCGGGGAGCGCAGCGAGGAAGGAAACTCCGCCCCCGCTGCCTCGTGACAATCTCGCCTCAAAATTGTAGTCGCGCGAAGACCTCACCCCTTTAGTCTCAATTTATGGAAAATCCTTATACCCAAACTCCCCGCCCCCCCGCTCACCACTCCGACATCCCTCCGGCCGAGCGCCAATGGGCCATGTTTTCCCACCTCACTTCGCTCTCCATGTTTCTTGGAATTCCTTTTGGCAATATCCTCGGCCCCCTCATCATGTATCTCATTAAAAAGGACGAGATGCCTTTCGGTGGAGGCCAAGCGAAAGAAGCACTCAACTTTCAAATTTCGCTGACGATCTATGGAATCGTCTCAGGGATTTTGGTTCTCGTCTTTGTCGGTGTCTTGCTTCTGGCCGCCCTGTTGGTCATCTTTATTGTCTTCACCATCATTGCGGCCATTAAGTCCAACGAGGGTGAATTTTACCGTTACCCCCTCACCATCCGGTTCGTCAGCTAGACGTTTGGCCCCGGTCCTGCTTTCCCCCTTTCATGCGCGTCCTGATTGCCAACGACAAATTCAAAGGTTCGCTCCACGCAAACGAGGTCTCCCAAGCGATCATGGCCGGGCTGCCCGCATCCTGTCAGGTTGACCTGTGCCCCATCGCCGATGGAGGAGAAGGCTTCACCGGCACCATGCTCACCGCGCTCGGAGGCAAGTGGGTTGAGTGTGATACCGTCGATGCCCTTCATCGCCCCGTGAAAGCACGCTACGCCATCACCGACAACGGCCTCGCCGTCATGGAAATGGCCTCGGCTTCGGGCTTTGAACTCATCGAGCAACAGGACCGCGACATTCTCCGGTCATCCACTTACGGAACCGGACTCATGATCCGTCACGCCGCCGCTCAAAAGGGCGTCGAACGAATTCTGATCGGCATTGGCGGCAGTGCCACCAACGATGGCGGAGTGGGCATGGCCGATGCCCTCGGCATCCTCCTTCTGGACGATGAGGAGGATTCCCTCCCGCCCTTCCCCGCCGGACTGTCAAAGCTCGCCATCATTGATCGGGAGCAACTCATCCAACTCCCTCCAATCGACGTCGCCTGTGATGTCGACAACCCTTTGCTCGGGCCCAACGGAGCGACCGTAATCTTTGGCCCCCAAAAGGGAGCCACCCCCGCTGAGCAAACAATCCTCGAAGATTTCCTCACCCGCCTCGTCAAACTCACCGGAGCAAACGATCTCGCCGAAAAAACAGGTGCCGGAGCAGCTGGCGGCCTCGGATTTGGCCTGATGCATTTCCTCAATGCCGAACTCCATCCCGGCTTTGACCTGGTCTCCAATGCCCTCGACCTCCCCGCCCGCATTGCCGATTCCGAAGTCGTCATCACCGGTGAAGGCTCCCTCGACGCCCAGTCCCTCTCCGGAAAAGGGCCCGTTGGCGTCGCCCGACTGGCCAACGAGCTCGGCAAACCCGTCATCGCCCTCGCCGGGGACATTTCCGATGAAGTCCGGAAATCCGGCCTCTTCGTACATTACCTCGCTTTGACTGACTTCGATCTCCCGCTCGAAACACTCATGTCCGATGCCGCGAGCCTCATCACCCAAAAAGTTCGCTCGCTTCATGACTTGCTCCTCTTGCTTGAAGAAGGTTAGCTCGCTTCAACATGAGTAAAGCAGTTCTCCTCTTCTCCGGACAGGGTGCCCAGAAAGTAGGCATGGGAAAAGACCTCGTCGAAGCCTATCCCTCCGCCAAAGCCCTCTTCGAAAAAGCCGACGAAATCCTTGGCCGCGCCCTCACCTCCGTGATGTTCGAGGGCCCTGCCGAAGATCTCACCCGCACCGGCAACTGCCAGCCCGCTCTTTTCCTCCACGGCCTCGCCTTGCTTGAAGTCCTCCTTGAAAAAGTCCCCTCCCTCGAACCCGCTGCCGCTGCCGGGCTCTCTCTCGGCGAAATGACCGCTCATTGCGCTGCCGGAACTTTCACTTTTGAAGAAGGCCTCAAACTCGTTGCCCGTCGTGGTGAACTCATGGACGAAGCCTGCGAAACCAACCCCGGCTCCATGGCGGCAATGATTGGAGGCACCGCCGAAGATGTCGCCCGTCTTGCCAAAGACTGTGACGTCGATGTCGCCAACTTGAACTGCCCCGGCCAAACCGTCCTCTCCGGTAAAGAAGATGGGATCAATGAAGCCGTCTCCAAAGCGAAAGAATATGGTCTCCGCATGGGCAAAAAACTTCAGGTCGCCGGGGCTTATCACTCCCGCCTCATGGCCGGGGCCCAGGAACAGCTCGGCGAGGCCCTTGCTGCCACTGAGATCAACAACTCTAAAATTCCCGTTGTTTCCAACTTCCTCGCAATGCCGGCGGAAGGCCCCGACGCCATCCGCGCCTCTCTCAAAGATCAAGTCACCGGTTCTGTTCGTTGGATCGAATCGATCCAGCTCCTCCGTGAACAAGGGCACGATCTCTTTATCGAGCTTGGACCAGGCAAGGTTCTCGCCGGATTCATGGCCCGAATCGACAAGGAGGCCCGCATCATATCCATCGAAGATGCCGATTCACTGGAAGCCGCCATCGCCGAACTTTCCTAAGCGAAAAAAAACACCGAAATGGGCAAATTAGTTCTTGTCCAACAAGGCGGGTCGCCATAGCTTCCCGCCGTCTTAACCGACTATGCGGAGCGGTAGCTCAGTTGGTTAGAGCGCCGGCCTGTCACGCCGGAGGTCGCGGGTTCGAGTCCCGTCCGCTCCGCCACTTCTTAAAAGGTTTTTGAAGTGCCCCTACTCCCGGTCACCCCGGGATTTTTTGGGCCCCCGCGTAGCACGCACACCCTCAAAAGGCCTGGCTTCCGCCTCGCAATTAGCCTTTTGCCGCTCTTCTCACTGAACCGGACCACAAACGGACGAAAAAACCAGGAGACTCACTGCCAAGCTCCAACCAAAGCCGCAAAACTTCCCCTTTGCGTCCCAGTCCAACTACGCCATTCTTCCTCCATGCGATTTGCCTTCATCCCCTTGCTCTTCACTCTCCTCCACGCTCAGGAATCCGAAAATGCCGAACCGGAAAAAAACGAGGAGCTAAAGGCCAGTCAACAGGCCTCGGTCACCATCGACGGTAAAAAGATCGACTACCGTGTCACCGCCTCAACCCTTGTCCTCAAGACCGAGGACGACAAAGACCGAGCCTCCATCTTCCACGTCACCTACGAACGCATCGGCCTGCAAGACCGGCACAAGCGCCCCGTCGTATTCGCCTTCAACGGAGGACCAGGCTCTTCTGCGGTCTGGCTGCACATGGGAGCCCTCGGACCACGCATCGTCCCCACCACTCCGGACGGCACCAAAACCCTCCCGCCTCCCATCACCGTTCAAGAAAACCCCCAATCCATTCTCGATATTGCTGACATCGTCTTCATCGACCCTGTCTCCACCGGGTTCTCACGCGTGGAAGGCGAGACCAAAGCCAACGAATTCCACGGCGTCACGGGAGACATCCGCTCCGTGGGTGACTTTATCCGGCGTTGGATCACTGAAAACGACCGTTGGGCCTCCCCTAAATACCTTCTTGGTGAAAGCTACGGCGGAGTCCGGGCCACCGGCCTTGCCGATCACCTTCAAGACGAATACGGGATGAGCCTCAATGGGGTCGTTCTTCTCTCCTCTCTCATTGACTTCCGCACCCTGCGCTCAAACAAAGCCGACGACCTCAGCTACGCCGTTTTCCTCCCCGCCCTCACCGGAACCTCCCACTACCATAAAAAAATCTCCGGTGACCGCGACGCCCTCGTGAAAGAAGCCCACACCTTCGCCTTCGGTCCGTATTCGCAAGCTCTCCTCAAAGGAGCGGACATTTCTGCCGAGGAAAAGTCAGCCACCGCCGCGCAGCTCGAAAAATTCACCGGGCTCCCTGCTTCTCTCTTTATCGAAACCAACCTTCGGCTCTCCTCAACCCGCTACCGAAAGGAACTCCTGCGCGATGAAAAGAAGGTCCTCGGTCGTTTCGACGCCCGTATCGCGTGGCCTGCCACCAATTCCTCGGAAGACTACCCCAGCTACGATCCTTCCTATGCCGTCGCTTACGGAGCCTTCTCCACCGCCATCAATGACTACCTCAGCCGCGACCTCGGTTGGGAGGGACATCATCCCTACAAGATCCTCACCGGCGACGTGAGGCCCTGGAACTGGGGCACCAGCAACAGCGTCCTCAACATGACCCGTAATCTGGAGAATGCCATGCGTGAGAATCCCAATCTTAAAGTTCTCGTCATGTGCGGTTACACCGACCTCGCCACGCCTCCGGCCAATATGCAATATAGCATTTCCCACCTCTTCAACATTCCCGACGAACGCCGTAAAGCCATTGAGTTCGTCTGGTATGAAGCCGGTCACATGTTCTATCTGAACCAGCCGGACCTTGTGAAAATGCGCCAGGACCTCGTCAAATTCATCAAATAAAGTTTGATGATTAAATGCCACCTTCCAGAAAATTCCGAGGGAAGAGTGGCAGTCCCACAAGGACTCGAACCTTGAATGACTGAACCAAAATCAGCTGTGTTACCAATTACACCATGGGACTGGCGCTTCGCCTGCGCTTTCACGCGTGCGGCGGAGGGATAAATTCACAGTCGCACCGTTGCAAGACTGAAATGGAAGGAAACCTTCTTTTTCTTCTCTGGTCTTGTTCCGACGATCTGCAGACTTCCCCTCAAAATCCCCTTCCTTCCAAGCCCACCCTTGACCTCTCCGCCAAAACCCAAGACCTTCTTGACCTGCCCATGGACTACGGAACCCTCATCGAAAAACGCAAAGCGCGCCTCATCGAGATTGAAAAGCTCATGGAGGATCCCGGGTTTTTCAACGACCAGAAAAACTCCACCCAGTTCATGCGCGAGCATCGCGGTCTCAAAAAACTGCTCGCTCTCTGGGACGATTACCAACAGGTCATCAGCGATATCGAAGGAAACGAAGAACTTGCCAAAGGTGACGACGAGGAATTCGCAGCCATGGCAAACGAGGAACTCCTCCCCCTTCGAGAACGCCTCGAAGTCCTGGCCCAGGAAGTCCAATACGCCCTCCTCCCCCGCGACGAGACCGAGGACCGCGACGCCCTCCTTGAAATTCGTGCCGGTGCCGGTGGTGACGAAGCCTCCCTCTTCGCTGGCGAGCTCATGAACGCCTACCAACGCTACAGTGACAAGCGCGGCTGGAAGTGTGAGCACCTCGGAAGCTCCCCCTCCGATGTTGGAGGTTATAAAGAGGTCGTCCTCAAAGTCACCGGAGAAGAAGTCTTCCGCTTTCTCAAATACGAATCCGGCGTTCACCGCGTCCAGCGCGTTCCCGCCACCGAGACCCAAGGTCGCATTCACACCTCCACCTGCACCGTCGCGGTCCTCCCCGAGGCTGAGGAAGTCGACGTCCAGCTCCGCCCCGAGGACCTCCACATCCAGGCCACCCGCTCCGGTGGTTCCGGCGGACAGCACGTCAACACCACCGACTCCGCCGTTCAAATCACCTACCTGCCCACCGGCCTCCAGGTGAAGTGTCAGGACGGACGCTCCCAAACCCAGAACAAGGCCCTCGGCCTCGAGATTCTCCGCGCAAAACTCTTTGAAATCGCGCAACGCGAATCACAAGACAGCTACTCGGCTCAGCGCAAATCCCTCATCGGTTCAGGTGATCGCTCCGAGAAAATCCGCACCTACAACTTCCCCCAGTCCCGCGTCACCGATCACCGCATTAACTACACCTCCCACAACATGGAAGGCATCATGAATGGCGAGATCAACGAATTCACCGACCATCTTCAAAAAGCCGAAATGGAGCAGCGCCTCGCCGAGGAGGAATTGGGATAAGTTCCCCACCCCTCTTGCTCACAACTTACTCACATGACGACCATCCTTGATGTTCTTGAAAAGGGCGCAGCCTTTCTCAAGCAAAAAGGCATCGCGGATCCCCGCCTCAACATGGAACTGTTGGTGGCCCACGAGCTCGGTTTAAAACGAATGGATCTTTACCTTCGCTTCGAGCAACCACTTGAAGAAGATCAATTGGCCGCCCTTCGCCTCAAACTCAAACAACGCGGTCAACACGTTCCCCTTCAGCACCTTAACGGAATCGTCCACTTTGGAAAATATGAATTCAAGTCCGACCATCGGGCTCTCATTCCCCGCCCCGAGACCGAGGAACTTGTCGAACTCATCGAAAAGGAAGTATTTTCAAAACCCGCCCGCATTCTTGATGTCGGCTGTGGCTCCGGGGTCCTCGGCCTGACCCTCGCAAAAAACCTGGGAACAGATTGCGAGCAACTTGTCCTCGCAGACTTATCCACAGACGCTCTCGCTCTCTGTGAAGAAAATGCCGCAGCTCTCGAAGTCAACGCCACCTTTCTCGAAAGCAACCTTTTCTCCACGATCGAGGGAACCTTTGACCTCATCGTTGCTAATCTGCCCTACATTGCCGAAACCGAACGTCCCAAGCTCGAACCCGAGGTCCTTCACGACCCAGAAATGGCTCTCTTCAGCGGTCCCGAGGGCCTCGATCTCCTTCGCCCATTCTGCGCCCAGTGCCCCGGGTTCCTGAATCCCGGTGGCCTCGTCGCGCTGGAAGTCGGTTACGATCAGGGCGAAATCGTCGCCAACCTTCTCAAAGAAGCCGGTTTATCCGATATTTCGGTCGGCAGGGATCTCAACGGAATCCCCCGCTTTCCCCTTGCACGCAAGGCTTAAAAAGCCCACTGCCTCTCCCCACAACAACCACCGTTTATGGACAAACTCCTCGTACACGGCGGCACTTCTCTTGCAGGTGCCATCAATATCTCGGGCTCAAAGAACGCCTCCCTCCCCATCCTTGCCGCCGCCCTCCTGACCGACCAACAGGTCATCATCGAGCGCGTCCCCGATGTCTCGGACACCAACTACATGCTCCAAATCCTCAGCGCTTTGGGCTGTGAAGTCGAGCGCTACAGCGGCACCGTCAAGATCACCGCCGCCAACATTCACCCCGAGGCTCCCTACGAGATTGTCCGCAAAATGCGCGCTTCCATCTGCGTGATGGGCCCGCTCGTCGCCCGCCTCGGTCGTGCCAGCGTCTCAATCCCCGGTGGCTGCGTCATCGGCGACCGCCCCATCGATCTCCACCTGAAAGGACTACAGGCCATCGGCGCCCACATCGACACCGAGGGTGGTAATATTCTCATCGAAGCCAAGGACGGCCTCAAAGGCCGGGAAGTCGACCTTCGTGGCAGACACGGCCCCACCGTCCTCGGCACCGACAACCTCATGATGGCCGCCGTCCTTACCGAAGGCACGACCATCATCGAATCCGCCGCCTGTGAGCCCGAAGTCGTCGACCTCGCCGACTTCCTCAACTCCATGGGAGCCAAGATTGAAGGCGCAGGCACCCGCCGTATCACCATTGAAGGGGTGACCTCACTCGGCGGCACCCACCACACCGTGATCCCCGACCGTATTGAAGCCGGCACTTTTATGGTCGCTGGCGCCATGTCCAGCGAAAGCGGCATCACTCTCAACCGCGTCCGTCAGGACCAACTCGTGGGAGCCACTGAAAAACTCATCGAAGCCGGTCACCTCGTCAACTTTAACGACGATGGCTCCAGTGTCACCGTCAGTCCGGGTGACACCCCGCAGGGTTGCTCTATCACCACCGCTCCCCATCCAGGCTTCCCCACCGACATGCAGGCTCAATTTACCGCCATGTTTGCCACCACTCCGGGAATTTCCGTCATCGAAGACACCATTTTCCCCCAACGCTTCATGCACTGCGCCGAACTCACCCGCATGGGTGCCGACATCAATGTCGACAATGGTTCCGCCGTCGTCCACGGAGTCAAGGAACTGAGCCCCGCACCCGTGATGGCCTCAGACCTCCGGGCCTCCGCCGCCCTCGTCCTTGCGGGACTGAGAGCGAAAGGCACCACTGAGATCAACCGCCTCTACCACATCGACCGCGGCTACGAAATGATCGACGAAAAACTCCTCCAACTCGGAGCCAAGGTCGAACGCATGCGCGGCAGCGCATAACGATGGCAGGGACGGTCTCCCGACCGACCGACCGTGACACCCTACTTTAACTCAATTCGCCCTTTGCGCTGGCTGACCACGTCGATGGCATCTCCTCCCCGGACAGTCTCGATGGCATAGAGATACCACCCCCAATCCGCATCATAAAAAAAGGTGCGTGTCTGCACCGTGCGTCGCCGGCCTCCATTTTCAATCACCGGCGCAATAAAAGTGGTACAAATCCCCCCGAGCGCCGTCGTGGAGCCATCCAGCTTCCGCTGCACCGATTGCATCGGCCCCACCGTCACTTCATTTTCACGAATCTGATTCGCCTCCGCAATCAACTTGGCAGCCAATGCCCGCGAAAGTGAGCTGTCTCCCTCGGCTTGAGCCTGACTTGAAAAAACCAAAACGAATCCCAAAAGGGCCAACATAAGACGGGCTGAAGCTGTCATGATTCCAGTGAGACGGTCGAATTCAGCAAAAATTCACTCGTTCGCACAAAAACTCCCCGTGTCACCGTGTGAAGTTCCACTTGGCAACTCCCCCCACCCAACCTTAATCTCCCGCCCCCTCCGGGGGGGCACGCTTCCTGCTGATTCCTCATCCGATCCTCATACGACTTTCCGACCATGAACTTCTACGATCCACGTCACACTCCCGACACTTCCGGCACCCTCCACGAATGGAGCAATGAAACCGCCAACTGCGGCATGGGAGCGATCGCCAACCTGAATGGAGAAAAATCCTACCAGATCATCGACTACGCCCTCACCTCGGTCTGCAACATGACCCACCGTGGCGCGGTCGATGCCGACATGAAGACCGGCGACGGATCCGGTGTTCTTTGCCAGATCCCCCGTCCTCTTTTCGTGAAAGCAGCCGCTCAATTCGGCTTCACCGGCGATTCCGCCGATCTTGGAGTCGGTGTTTTTTTCCTCCCCGAAGGAATCGCCGCCAATATCAGGTCATTCACCGAGTCCGTTCTCACCCGCCGGAACATCCCTTTCATCGGATGGCGTGACGTGCCCGTAAATCCCGACGAACTTGGCGACCTCGCCCGGCTCACCCAGCCGGATATCACCCACCTCCTCGTCAGCCGTCCTGCCGATGTCGATGCCGATCACTTTGAGCGACTCCTCTTCCTCGTCCGCCGCGAAATCGAACGTGAATTTAAATCCGAGGCCGCTTTCTACATCCCAACCCTTTCCAGCCGGCTCATTAGCTACAAGGGCCTCGCCATGCCCGCCACTCTGCGCGCCTTTTACAGCGACCTGCAGGACTCGGATTTCCAGACCGGCATCTCCCTCTACCACCAGCGATTCTCCACCAACACCTTCCCCGCCTGGCCCCTCGGACAACCCTTCCGCATGATGTGCCACAACGGTGAAATCAACACCGTCCGGGGAAACCGCAACTGGATGGCTTCCCGCGAAGAATTCTTTGAATCAGAAATCTGGGGAGACGACGTCGAGCTTCTCAAAAACCTCATGATCGATGGCGAATCCGACTCGTCCTCGCTCGACCACGCCCTCGAACTGCTCGTCCTCTCCGGTCGCCGTATCGAACACGCCATGTGCATGCTCGTTCCTCCGGCCTTCCGCCACGATCAGGAAATCTCCGAGGAAGTCCGCGCTTTCTATAACTACATCCGCTCCTTCTCGGAACCCTGGGACGGCCCCGCCGGTCTCTGCTTTACCGATGGACGCAAGCTCTGTGCCAGTCTCGATCGAAATGGACTCCGGCCTTCCCGCTACACCCTCACCGAAGACGGACTCCTCTACATCGGCTCGGAGTCAGGCGCAATCGTCCTGCCAGATTCCAAAATCACCCGCCGTGGTCGCCTTGGACCGGGACAAATGCTCTCAGCCGACACTGTCACCGGAGAAGTCCTCTACGATCGAGAGATCAAAGAACAACTTGCCGCACAGAAGCCCTACGCCAAATGGGTCGACAAAAATCGCGTCGAACTCAAGTCATTCACCTCACACGCCGCTCTTGTTCCAACGGTCGACTTCGATCCCGTCGAACTTTCCCGTCAGCAAGTCACCCATGGCGTGACCAAGGAAGACCTCGACATGGTCTTTCCGCCCATGATCAAGGGTGCCCAGGAAGCGGTCTTCTCCATGGGCGACGACATTCCGCTCGCACCCCTCTCCCGCTATCCACGCCTTCTTTTCACCTACTTCAAGCAGCTCTTCGCACAGGTGACCAACCCGCCCATCGACCCCATCCGCGAATGGGCTGTCATGACCCTTGGCGCGGGACTTGGACCGGAACAAAACCTCCTCACCGAAACTCCCAAACACGCCCGGATTCTGCAACTGGAGTCGGCTCTCCTTTTCGAACAGGAATTGGAAACGATCATCAACCGCAAGGAACACGGATTCTCAAGCAAGGTCATCGATACCACCTGGCCTGCTTCCGAAGGTGGAGCTGGTCTTAAGATCGCCCTTGATCGCATCTGCGCCGAAGCCGAAGAAGCCGTCAATGACAAAGTCGAAGTCCTCATCCTCTCCGACCGCGCCACCTCGGCGGATCGCGTCCCAATTCCCTCCCTTCTTGCCACCGGCTCGGTTCACCATCACCTCAACCGCTGTCGCAAGCGCCTTCGCACCTCCCTCGTCATCGACACCGGAGAGGCCCGTGACACTCATCAAATCGCCTGCCTCTTTGGCTTTGGCGCCACCGCAGTGTGTCCTTATCTCGGCTACGCCACCGTTCGGCAGGTTGTCGCAACCGATACCAGGAAGAAACTTGGTGATGACATCACGCCCGAGGCCGCCATGGCAAACTACCGCAAGGCCCTCGAAAAAGGACTCCTCAAGATCATGTCCAAGATGGGCATCTCTGTTCTCAATTCCTATCAAGGCGCACAGATCTTTGAAGCTCTTGGAGTCGGCAAGGAAGTGGTCAAATACGCCTTCACCGGTGTCCATTCCCGTATCGGCGGAGTCGGCTTCAGCGAAATCGCCGAAGAATCCCTCGTCCGTCACCGCGCGGCCTTCCAAACTGAAGTTGAGAAAGGCAAAACCCTCGACCTCGGTGACCCCGGTTACAACCGCTACCGCAAGTCGGGAGAAGCCCACGCTCTCACCACCGACGTCATCAAGAACTTCCACACCTTTGTCCGCGACGGCAAAAAGGAAGACTACGACGATTACGTCAAGGTGACCCTCGCCAACGACCCCATTACCATCAAGGACATCCTCGACTTTAAGGTCCCCGCCTCCGGCGTCCCCCTTGATGAGGTTGAGCCGGTCGAAGAAATCGTAAAGCGCTTCACCACCGCCGCCATGTCCATGGGAGCGCTCTCCCCCGAGGCCCACGAAACTCTCGCCATCGCCATGAATCGAATCGGCGGCAAGTCCGACTCCGGCGAAGGCGGTGAGGACCCTCGTCGTTTCAAGCCCTACCCAAATGGCGACTTCGCCCGCTCCTACATCAAGCAGATCGCCAGCGGTCGCTTCGGGGTCTCGGCCCACTACCTCGTCAATGCCGACGAGCTGGAGATCAAAATGGCCCAGGGTGCCAAACCCGGCGAAGGCGGCCAACTTCCCGGACACAAGGTCAATGCCCTCATCGCGCGACTCCGGAACACCCAGCCCGGCGTCCAACTCATTTCCCCTCCTCCCCACCACGACATCTACTCCATTGAGGATCTCGCCCAGCTCATTCACGACCTCAAGGAAGTGAACCCGCGCGCCAAGGTAACCGTGAAACTGGTGGCCGAGTCCGGAGTCGGAACCGTTGCCGCCGGGTGCGCCAAAGCGAGCGCCGACAACGTCCTCATCTCCGGGCACGATGGCGGAACCGCCGCTTCGCCGCTCTCAAGTACCAAACATGCCGGACTTCCCTGGGAACTTGGAATCTCCGAGGCCCATCAGGTCCTCATGATGAACAAACTCCGCAACAACATCACCCTTCGGACCGACGGCGGACTCCGGACCGGACGCGATGTTGTCATTGCCGCCATTCTGGGTGCCGAACAGATGAATTTTGGCACCATTGCCATGATCGCCATGGGTTGTGTTTATGTGCGCAAGTGCCACCTCAACAACTGCCCCGTCGGAGTCGCCACCACCAATCCCAAGTGGCGCGCCAAGTTCAAGGGCACTCCCGATCACGTCGTCAACTTCATGACCGGAGTGGCCGAAGAAGCACGCGAAATCATGGCCAGCCTCGGAGTTCGTTCCATGAACGAATTAGTCGGACGCCCCCAGAAGTTCCTCGCACAGCGGGAAGTCCCCGATCATCCCAAGGCCAACACCCTTGATCTCAGAAAGATTCTTTCGGACAAGGCCGACGACAGTGCCGTCCGGATTTGCACCCACGAACGCAACGATGGCATTCACAAGCCTGCCCTCGATCTCGACATCCTCAAGGATCTTGCCGCTCACACCGGCACTGCCGATGGCGAGAACCCCACGAACGGACTGATGGATCGCGATCCTTTCGTGAAGGAATACAACGTCGTTAATACAGACCGAAACATCGGCACCCGCACCGCCGGTCGTGTTGCCGAGATCTATGAAAACCACGGCCTCCCGGCCAACAGCATCGACCTCACCTTCCGGGGATCGGCCGGACAATCTTTCGGCACCTTCCTATGCGGGGGCATTAAGCTCACCCTCATTGGCGAGGGCAACGACTACGTCGGCAAGGGCATGAGCAATGGCGAAATCATCGTGCGAATACCCAGCGGAATGTCCCCTGATTTTGACTCTGCCAAAAACTCCATCGTTGGAAATACCTGCCTCTACGGAGCCACCGGCGGCCGACTCTTCGTCAATGGCCGTGCTGGAGAACGTTTCTGCGTTCGTAATTCCGGTTCCACCTCCGTCTGTGAAGGCGTCGGCGATCATGGCTGCGAATACATGACCAACGGTCTCACCGTCATTCTCGGCCTCACCGGAAAGAACTTCGGCGCCGGCATGTCGGGAGGAACCGCCTACATCTACGACATCGATGGCAAATTCCAGAGCCGCATCAACCCCGAGATGGTCGTCGCCCGCCCTGTCAAACGCGAGCAGGACATCGCCGAGGTCAGGGAACTCATCGCGCAACACGCCCGAAAAACCGATTCACCACGAGCTCAGGAGCTCCTCGCCGACTGGGACAACTCACTTCCCAAACTCATCCGCGTCATCGCCAAGGAGAAATACGATCTCGAGCAAGCAGAGCAACAACACGAAGATGCCGACGGCGTGATGGCCTGATTTTCAAAAGCGGGACTCCCCCTCCCGTGAAATGAAATTTTGTGATCGTTAATAGAGTTTCAACCCGGGAGATCGCCGCTTCATCGGTGGTATTTCTCCGCTTGCCCGGATGTTCTGCTGTCTATCGCAAACAATGCTAAATCGTCCCCATTGCCAAAAGCAGATTGACTTCTACTCTTTACTTACAGCTTCAGCGGCGGGTCCGCTCCACCTGAAGTCTTTGATTTTGTCAATTGGGAAGACGCGGCCGTAGGAATCGGAGCCTTCAACGACAATATACGTATCGTAGAAATGTATCGCACTGACCTTCTCCGGGGTGGCACCTGTTCCCGCTGTCGATGTGGGACTTATTTGGAGAGTATAGTAGAGATCAAATTGCCCGCGCAATGTTTGAGGTGGATCGGTGTCGGGCGCGCTTGATTCGGGCGCGCTTGACCTTTCCGAACAACCAGCAAACGCAAGAAAGGAACCCGAAACAATAATCTTTAGTAGCTTTTGGGCCTGTCTTTTCATCGTGGATTTTTAGGAGTTTTTTGGCGGACGTTTGAGAACTGATGCACCGCACCGCGAGAGAACTAGCGGTTCCGATTGGCTGAACTTATCTCACCGAATCTCAAAATCCAAAACAAACTTTGGTGGCGGTGAGGTGCCGGCCATCTTCGACTTGTTTAGCGGTCGCCAACGCTCTCGATGCTGATCTTGCCCCCAAACCGGACCATGCCACCGTCGTAGCTTAGGTAGAGCACCACCGGTGGGGAGTGCAAGATTCCGCTATTACTCGGCCCAAGCGCAGTCATATTGGAATCACCGGTGTCAAGCCATCCGCCTCCCACCACGAGCGGAAGATTCTCTGATTGAATCACCGTCGAATTTCCGTTGCAGTCGACCAGCGTCAAGGCCCTGTCAGGAGCCACGGCGATCACGCTGGGAGCGCGCAGCATTCGAGACGCCTCCTCGTATCTTTCATGAGAGAGATGGCCCATAAATGCCATTCTAG
>CALFSW010000348.1 GCA_937916505.1 uncultured Verrucomicrobiales bacterium
TCAAAACCGCAGCCCCCATCCAAGAATAGCCCAGCCAACCAAACGCCCTGGAAGGTTGAGGGAGAGGCTCAGGCAGTGAGGCGGAGCTGCGGAGGTTTTTGGAGGGGGGCGGGTGTCGAGAAGAGAAGGATTTGGATGGCCGGGGCTTGTGGTTTTTTTTGGAGTGCTTAGGTTGATGGGGTATGAAGATATTAACCTTCCTTGCTCTGATGGTCAGCCCGCTCGCGGCTGAGGTTTATGAATTGCGGACTTATCACGCGAATGAGGGGAAGATGGAGGGGCTTTTGGCTCGCTTCCGGGATCACACCACGAAGATTTTTGAGAGTCACGGGATGAAGAATATCGGGTATTGGTTGTCGGAGGGGGATGATCCGAAGTTGATTTATATTATCAGCCACAAGGACAGAGAGACGGCGAAGAAGAATTGGAAGGCCTTTGTGGCGGACCCGAAGTGGAAGAGTGCTCAAAAAGCTTCGGAAGTGAATGGGAGGCTGGTGAAGAAAGTGGAGAAGGTTTTTTTAACTCCCACGGATTTTTCAAAGTTGAAGTGATAAACGCCGTCTCATTTTGTAGTGGTCCCCTTTTGATCACTCGTTGAGAATCCCTATCGATATGAATGAATCCTTTGTTTTAGCTTCGCTGGCCGGTTGGCTGTTCCCTCTTTTGGTGATTGGTGCCTTTGTCGCCTTGATCCTCTTTTTTACGGTTGGGCAATACAACGGCTTGGTGAAGTTGCGGAACCGGTTTCGAAACGCCTTTGCGCAGATCGATGTGCAGCTCAAGCGGCGGCATGATCTCATTCCAAACCTGGTGGAAACGGCCAAGACGTATCTGGCTCATGAAAAGGGCACCCTGGAGGCGGTGATCAAGGCGCGGAATGCGGCGGAGTCGGCGAGACAGGGGCTTTCGCCTGAAAATGCGGGCGGGATGGAGAAGCTGATGCAGGCCGAAGGTGGCTTGACCTCGACGATGGGGAGGTTGTTTGCCCTGTCCGAGGCTTATCCGGATCTTCGTTCGAATGAGAACATGAAACAGCTCAGTGAGGAGTTGACGAGCACCGAGAACAAGGTGGCGTTTGCGAGGCAAGGTTACAACGATTCGGTGATGCACTATAATAACAAGCGGGAGGCATTTCCGAGTAGTGTGATCGCAGGGATGTTTAATTTTGGTCCGGCGGTGATGTTCGAGGTTTCCGATGATTCGGAGCGCGAGGCTGTCAAAGTTGACTTTGGCTAGAGCAATGGAACCCGGACTTATTTTACTCCATGGACTGCTGGTCACCATTTTTTGGATGGTGGTTGGCTGCCGGGCGATGCGTGCCCATGAGAGGCCGGGGGAGCAGGGCAAGCGAACCTGACACCGATGGACTTTTTTGAGGCACAGGATGATGCAAGACGGCGGACCAAATGGCTCGTCTTGTGGTTCATTCTAGCGGTGATCGGGGTGGTTGTGGCAGTGGACGCTCTCATTTTTTTCGTGGTGGGAGGTGGTGAAGCGGTGGGGATTCTGATCCCGGCTTCGATTGCCACGGCTGCCGTGATTTTGGCATCGAGCGGTTACAAGTCGATGCAACTGAACGGTGGTGGCTCGGTGGTTGCCAGGGATCTGGGCGGGCGTCAGGTGATGCCGGGATCGACGGATTTTGAGGAAAAGAGACTATTGAATATCGTCGAGGAAATGGCGATCGCTTCTGGGGTGCCGGTTCCGCAAGTCTACCTGATGGACGATGAGGAGGGGATCAACGCATTTGCGGCGGGGACCGAGCCATCGAATGCCGTGATTGGGGTGACCCGGGGCTGTTTGCAGCGGCTTTCGCGCGATGAGTTGGCGGGGGTCATCGCCCACGAATTCAGTCATATTTTGAACGGTGATATGCGGCTCAACATGCGGCTGATGGGCATGGTATTTGGGTTGCTCGTCCTTTCGATCATTGGGCGGGGAATGGTGGAACTTCTAAGGTATCAGAGTTTATCCTCGCGACGGAGCAACGACAAGGAGGGCGGGGGCATTGTCATGGCGCTGTTTTTGGTGGGAATCGGTTTGATGGTGATAGGATCGCTGGGGGTATTTTTCGGACGAATGATCCAAGCGGCGGTTTCGAGGCAACGGGAATTTTTAGCTGATGCCTCGGCGGTGCAGTTTACGAGGAATCCCGATGGCATTGCCGGAGCACTCAAAAAGATTGGAGGGCTGTCATTTGGTTCGAAGATGAAGTCGCCAAAGGCGAGTGAGGCGAGCCACATGTTTTTCTCGAACGGCGGGATGTTCGGTTTTGGGTTGGCGACGCATCCGCCCCTGGAAGTGCGAATTAAGACGATCCAGGAAAGTTGGGACGGGAAATTTTCGCAATCGCAGCTCAAGCCGGTGGCCGAAGGTCGCGTCCAACGTGGAGAGAAGCCCCGGAAGGGGGCTTTTGATGCTCTGCCCGGAGTGGCGGTCATCGGGGCTTTGGAGGAGATGGGGGCGGAGAGCCGTCGAAGTGCGGAAGCCGGTCAAAAAATCCATCGGGCCCTGGCTCCCAAGTTGAAGGAGGCGAGCCATGACCGGGAAGAAGCGCAGGCTTTGATTTTTGGCCTGTTACTGGCGGAAGACGAGGTCTTGATTGCCAGTGAGGTTTCTTTTTTGCGGGAGTCTGCGGGTGAGGAGGCAACGACCCTGGCCCTGAAGTGGCAGGAGGAAGTCCGGGATCTGCACTCGGCGCGGAAGATTGCCTTGATTGACCTGGCATTGCCGACCTTGCGGAACTTGAGTGATTTGGAATACCGGCGTTTTCTTGAGATCACCCGATGGCTGATTGCGAGTGACCGGGAGGTCAATTTCTTCGAATTCATGATTCAGCGGGTGATTGAGCGCCATCTTGTGCGTCATTTCGAGAGACGGGGATTTGGAAAGATTCGCTACACGAAATTCTCGAAGCTTATGAACGAGGCTAATCTTTTGGTTTCGACGATGGCAGAGATTGGCGCGGAGAGCGAAGCCGAAGCGGTCGCGGCCTACGAGGCCGGGACCAAGGGCTGGAAGGGCGAATTTGAGAGGCAGGGGGCGACCACCCTGGGCGATCTCGACGAGGTTCTGGAGCGCTTTGACGAGGCTTCCCCGTTGGTGAAGAAAGAGTTGCTTGTTTCATGCGGAAAGGCAGCGGCGAGGGACGGAGATTTGTCTAATCGGGAAGCGGAAATGCTACGATCGATCGCCGATGCAATCGGATGTCCGGTGCCGCCCTTTGTGGAAGGGCTGGAGGAAACAGAGTATTAAGCCGATGCTTCCGAAGCTGTCTTGAAAATCCGTTTGAGCACTCTTCTTTTCTTTTTGAGGCCGACTCATGGAAGCCGGACTTGCTTTTCGCGGGAGGCGGGTTGAATTTCTCTCCCGAAACCTCATGGAGAATAAACGCGCGCCCTGGTGGCTATGGTCAAACTTGCTGAGCCTGGATGCTCCGCTGATTGCCTTGGCGTGGGCGTGGATGTTCTCGAAGGCGTGGGGGGTGAGGAGTCTGCCCTGGGAGCTATGGGTGACGCTGGGAGTGTCGGTTTGGATCGTTTACGCATTGGATCGAATCATTGATGCCAGACGTTCGACCAATCCGGCAGATCTGGAGACGCGACATCACTTCCATAAAAAGTATGCGAGGGTCTTTATGGTCGGCATTTTCATTGGCGGACTTTGTTGCCTCTATTCGGTCCTTTTTAGTTTGGCTCAAACAGTCCTGCAATATGGCCTGTTTGTGATGCTTTGCTCGGCAGTTTACTTTGTGGTGACCTTGAATCGTCCGAGATCGGGGCATGCCGGGATTGGCAAAAACCTGGTCGCGGGGCTGACCTTTGCCTATGGAGCATCGGCGGGAGTCCATGCCTATTCGCCGGTGCTTCCTTTTGGCGACATGGTTTTTTCCTCCGAGGTTCTCTTATTCGCAGCGATCTGTGTGATCAATATGACCGCGATTGATTTTTGGCAGCTGGAAGGGGAGGAAGATGACGACGCGGCTGCGGTGCTGAATTTGGGAACCTTGCTGATTGGCGGGATTGCGATGTTTATTTACATGAGCACGCTCAAGAGGGAGTCCATCTTCTTTAACGAGGATTTCTATCACGAACAGGCTTTCTACAAGCCCTTTGCGGTGGGGCTTTTGGTGGGGGCGGCGAGTCTTTTTCTCCTCAATCAGGCCCGCCGTCGGATCGAAGCCGACGCTTACAGGGTATTGGTCGATGTGGCGGTGGCCGCTCCGGTTTTTGTTTTCTGGGTGATGATTTCCATCGATGGTGATCCCCGGACTTGATTTGGGGTTGAGCGATTGACAATCCTAACTAACACTCCGCTCAACGACATGAGCGAACTGATCGATTCAGCCAAAAAACCGGCAATTCTGATTCTTGGGGCCCCGGGGTCAGGCAAGGGCACCCAGGGGGCTGTGCTTGCCCAGATTCCACGATTTTATCACTACTCCAGTGGTGATGTTTTCCGTCAATTGGATACCAGAACCGAGCTCGGGCGGAAGTTTGTCGAATATTCGAAACAAGGCGAACTGGTGCCCGACGAATTGACGATTCAACTTTGGGCGAGCCACATGCGGGATCTGGTTCGGAGTCACCGCTATAAGCCGGATATTGATATTTTGGTGTTGGATGGAATTCCTCGAAACCAGGATCAAGCCAAGATGCTTGAAGAGCACGTGGAGGTTCATCAGGTCTTCCATCTGAGTTGTCCCAACCGGGATGAATTGGCGCGCCGTCTCCGCAAGAGGGCTCTGAAGGAACAACGATTGGACGATGCTTCAGAGGTGGTCATCCAACACCGCATCAAGACCTACGAGGATGAGACCAAGCCCATTTTGGATTACTATGGTCAGGAAATTCGTTGTGATGTCGATGCCACCCAGTCACCGGCAAAAGTCCTTTATGACATTTTGGCCAAGCTGCAGACGCTCGAAGCTTATCAACGGATCGCAAATCAAACGGTTTAGGAATGCGATTGGTTTTTATGGTCACGGGGGAAATCTCCGAGCTGACATTTTCGGATGTTCTCGCAAGTGATCATGAGGTGGTCGGGCTGGTCACCCAACCGGACCGACCTGTGGGGCGGAAACAAGTGATGACGGCTCCCGGAGTGAAGGAGTTGGCTCTTGGTGCCGGCGTTCCGGTGATTCAGCCGGAATCGGTGAGATCGGAGGAAGCGTTGGAGCAGATCCGGCAATGGGGCCCCGAGGTCATTGTGGTCATGGCTTATGGACAGATTTTACCGCAAGCCCTGATCGAGATTCCCACCCGTGCAATCATCAATCTCCATGCTTCGTTGCTCCCAAAATACCGCGGGGCTTCCTGTATTCAGGCGGCTTTGAAAAACGGCGATGCCGAGACCGGATGGAGCGTGATTCATGTCGTCAGGAAGCTTGATGCGGGGAACGTGATCTTACAGCAGCCTTTCCCGATTCTCGAAGGGGAGACGGGAGGTGAACTGCATGATCGTCTTGCGGAGGCGGGACCCGCGGCTTGTCGTGCTGCGCTGGCCCTTTTTGAAAAAGCTGAGGCGCCCGGAGACGCTCAGGATGAGTCTTTGCAAACCTATGCGCCAAAGCTCGGACGGAAGGACGGGTATCTCGATTGGGCCGGGTCGGCCGGGAAGATGGCCCGCTTGATTCGGGCCTTTCATCCATGGCCGGGGACATCGGCTGCTTTGGGAAACAAACGCTTGAAAATTTTTCCGCCGGTGCGCCTGGGAACCGGTTCGGGAACACCCGGACAAGTTCTGGAAGTTGGAGAGGAAGGTGTGGAGATCGCTTGCGGGAATGGGAGCTTGATTTTGGGCGAGGTTCAATTGGAAGGGAGTCGACGAATGTCGGGTGTTGAGCTGGCAAGAGGGCATGAAGAGGCTCTGAACGAAGGATTGAAATAGCTGGCTTTTTTCCTCTTGAAGTATTAATATTCTGCTCATGCGAACGTTTTTTCTTCTCCCTCTTTTGCTGATGGGGCTGGCTTCAGCGACCACCTTGGAGGTTCTACAGGTTTATCAGCCGGTTTCTCTGCATGGGACGGATATGGACCATGAATTTGAAGGGGAGCACATCCAAGCCCGCGTGTTTTCTGTTCCCATGGTGCTCGGGGGAGCGATGCCAGAGAATTTGGTGGCGGCAATCTCCAAGCCGCTCCGGATGCCACCGGTTGATAATTACAAGGTGAAGGAGTGTAACCTCCTGGTCCTCTACCGGATTGAGTTGCATGCGAGTCTTGAGGAAGAAATCATCGTCGTGACATTTGATCTGACCAGGATGAAGGCGCATGAGGATGTGGAACTTCCGGTCAGGACAGTTCTTGAGCTGTCGATTGTGGCCCTGAAAACGACCCTCACCGAATATCATCAATCCGAGAATGATCCCATCAAGGTGAGAGTTGCGATTGAGGGGACGACTGCGAAAAATGCGAGCTTGAAGGATCTTTCCGGGAAGTTTGTGATCAGGAACTGACCACTTGGAGCGAAATTCGCGCAGCTTGGGGATTTTGCCTTTCCGGAGATGGTTGGCCCTGCCAAGATCCACGACAGCAGATGAGCGACCTTGCAACGATCCGAAACTTTAAACGAGTCGTCTTGAAACTCAGCGGTGAAGCCCTTCGGGCCTCCGGGAGTCATGACAATATTTCACCCGAGATTGTAGAGCGTATTGCACGCGAGATTCACGAGGCACGGCAGCGTTCGGATGTTGAGCTCGCGATTGTCGTAGGCGGAGGAAACTTTTGGCGTGGAGCGTCGGCAAGTGCCCGGGGGATGGACCGCGCCACCGCGGACTATGTCGGGATGCTGGCAACGGTGATGAATGCCCTCGCGCTGCAAGCCGCTCTCGAACAGGAGGGGGAGGAGTGCATTGTTCATTCCGCCATTCATATGCAGAACGTCGCAGAGCCTTTCATTCGCCGAAAGGCGTCCCGCCAAATGTCGCGCGGAGCCATTGTCATCTTTGCGGCCGGCACGGGCAGCCCGTTTTTTTCGACGGACACGACGGCGGCTCTGCGGGCCAACGAAATGAATGCCGACGTGATCTTCAAGGCGACCATGGTCGATGGTGTCTATGATTCGGACCCGAAGAAGAATCCTGACGCCGTTCGCTATGAAACGGTTTCCTTCCGGGATTGCATCAACAAGGAACTTGGGGTGATGGATTCCACTGCCTTTAGTCTTTGCATGGACAATGATATTCCCATTATCGTCTTTGATCTCGAGAAGGAAGGAAACATCCAGCTCGCTCTGAATCGCCAGGATATCGGCACAATCGTTCATTAGAAATCACCAACCCCACTCAACCCATGGAAGCACCGGATGCACTCAAACAGGTCGAAGAGACCATGAAAAAAGCTATCGAGCATACCAGCTCGGAATTCACATCGATCCGCACAGGCAAGGCCTCGCCTGCTCTTGTCGAGAATCTGGATGTATCAGTCGCCGCGTATGGCAGCGTGATGAAACTGAATGGCCTCGCCGTGATCACGGCGCCGGAACCCCGGATGTTGGTGGTGCAACCCTTCGACCCCTCGACTTCGGGAGACATCGAAAAAGCGATTCGCGAAAGTAAGTTGGGTCTTAATCCTGTCAACGAAGGTCAACGGATCCGTCTTCCGATTCCCGAGCTTTCGGAGGAGCGGCGCGTTGAGATGGTCAAGTCAGTCAAGTCGATGGCCGAAGAAGGGCGCGTTCGCCTTCGCGGAGCCCGGAAAGAAGGGATGGACCTCGGCAAGAAGATGAAGGCTGACAACAACCTCACGGAAGACGGTCAGCGGGATTACGAGGCCAGTGTTCAGGATCTCACCAACAAGTATGTGAGCGAGATCGACTCTCTGACCGATTCCAAGGAAAAGGAAGTGATGACGGTATAGAATCACTCAAATCCAAATTTCGCCGCAGAGGGTATCCGACCTTTTGCGGCTTTTTTGTGGACGGGCTTCTCTTGGCATTGGGAGAGTTTTGTAGAGAGTGGTGCCATGCTTTATCTTCCCGCTCTTCTGGTGGTTCTCCTTGTTCTCAGGCTCCTCTTCTTCAAGGGACCTTATGCCGATGTTTCGAAACCGGAAAAGGGACTCCTGGACATGCACTGTCACACTGCCGGATTTGGAGCGGGGGGCAGCGGGGCAAAGGTCTCGCAGACGCTGCGCGAAAGTTGGAAATTTAAACTCTATCTGAGGATCTTTGGAACCTCCGAACCCGAGGTCGAGGAAAAGGGCGATGACAGGGTCATGCAAATTATTGCCGACTCGATTCGGGGATCGGAGTTTGTCGATGATGCCGTGATTCTCGCGATGGATGCGCCCTACGATGCCGATGGCAGTCTCGATGAGGAGGCGCTTGAGGTTTATGTGCCAAATCGCTTCGTCGGGGAGGCGGTGAAGCGTCATAAAGGGCTCCACTTTGGAGCGAGTGTTCATCCCAACCGCAAGGATGCGCTCGAAGAGTTGGAGTGGTCGAAAGACAATGGCGCGGTCTTTGTGAAATGGCTGCCCAATATCCAGGGGATCGATCCTTCGGATGAAAGGTATCGTGATTACTATTTGAAGATGATCGAACTGGATCTTCCCTTGCTGACCCATGTCGGCGATGAGGAATCATTTTCCAGGACGGACAACGCGCTCGGCGATCCAAGGTTGTTAAAACTCCCGCTTGAGTGTGGCGTGAAAATTATCGCAGCCCACGTTGCCAGCTCGGGGGAGAGGGAAGGAGTGGAGAACATCGAGCACCTTCTCCGGCTGATGCCTGAGTTTCCCGATCTTTTTGCCGACATTTCAACATTAACGCAAATGAACCGGAGCAAGTATCTTTCCCGGGTTTTCTCCGACGAGCGTCTTAAGAACAGGCTGATGTATGGGACGGATTATCCGCTCACAAACACGCCCTTGGTCACGGCCTTGCAGTTTCCATTGCGGCTCACGATCAAACAAATGTGGGACATTCTCCGCACGAAAAACTCCTGGGACCGGGATGTGAAGCTGAAAGCGGCGCTCGGATGTCGGGCGGAGGTCTTTGCGCTGAGTCGGGATTTTTTGCTACGATAGCGGGGGGGAAGTGACCTTTTTTTGAGTTCGATTTTTTTTGAATCGATCCCCGGATCTATGACCTGAACCAAGCTTTCCGCCAAAATTTTGAAGGTTACTTTTTCGCAGGGAAATCCTGCTGGGTATACATCTGGCCTGAGGAGCGGTTGGCGGTGGCCTTGCGAATCTTGGCGACGGTGTCGGCGGTGACCCGAGGGGCACGGTTGGTCCAGTTGGCACGGATGAAGGTGGCGATATCAGCGATGTCCTGATCCTTGATGGCGGGATTTTGTCCAAGGCCGGGCATGAAGGCGAGTGGGGTGAATTTCTTCCCGTTGATCATGATTGGTCCGGTAAGGCCGTGGAGGAAGATCTTGACCAGGCGATTTTGGTCGCCGGTGACCCAGTCGGATTGATCGAGCTGAGGTCCAAGGTTTTCAAGTCCGGCTCCGTCATCTCCGTGACATCCGATGCAGGCGGCGGTGGTGCTGTAGAGCTTTTTACCACGTTGGAAGGAAACGAGGTGATCTCCTTTGAGAAGGGTGGATGGGTCGATTTGCTTCTGTGGTCCGCGTTTGGAATCAGAGATCCACTTGTCGAAAGTTTTGTCGATGAAGCGGCCATTATTGACCTTGTCGAAAAGCTTGGCGGTCGCTCCGAGTCCGGAAATGGCGGACTCCTTCACGAGGGACGTTTTGTGATGCTTCTTGAGAAGTTCGACAAGGGCCTCATGAGCGACCGGGCTGGGAATGGTCGCCAGAAGACGCGCCTGATAAGGAAGGGTCATGGGCGTTTGTGAAACGGCCGCCGCGGCAGTCTTCAGATTGATGAGTTCGGCATCAGAGAGGGAGAGCGCGGCGTAGAGAGCGGTGGAGACGAGTTCATCGTTTTTGGAAGAAAGAGCGCCGATGAGGTGATCTGCTTTCAGGGCGCCGAGTCCCTCCAGGGTCCAAATGAGGTGAATGGTGGTGAGCTCGCTGGCTGCGCCTTGGGCGAGTGCCGAGATGATGGGCGCGGGATCGGCTTTGCGGTTGATCAATTCCATCTGGGCGAGATCACGAACCGCTCCGATCGGGCTAGCCAGTTTCTTAACCAATGAAAGAGCGTCGACCTTGCTGAGATCCTCGACCTTTGCGAGAGGTTTGTTTGCGGCCCGAATACGATAGATGCGTCCATGACCGTATCCGGGGCCTTCGAGACCGCGGCTTAAGGTTTGTTCACGGAGGTAGCTCGTCATGTAGGTTTTGTGCTGGATGATGCCGTGATACATATCGAGGAGGTAAAGGGAGCCGTCCGGCGCATTGTAGATGTTTACGGGGCGGAAACGCTCGTCCGTTGAAGTGAGGAAGTCCCGCTTCTCGAGTGGGTGGGCCCCCTTGAGATTACCGTCTTTCGCGTCAACGGAGATCATCTTGACGAGTTGGGCGGAAGATTCGCAAATGAAGGCGTGTCCGTTGACTTCGGAAGGAAGGTTATTGCCGCGATAGATGACAGGACCACAAGCACCGGTGGCATTGGTCAATTTAAAGGTCTTTGGGTCAATGGTGTTCGAGCCATAACCATTATGAGAGGAAATGTAGGCCCGGTTGAGGCCCGGAGTGACCCGACCGGGGAAGACGGCGTTACTGCTGACGCGGGTGGAAATACTGCTCTTCATTTTGACCGACTGATTGCCAAGAAGAAGGTTTGGCAGAACGCGGTCGCCTACCAGCAGGGTGCTGTTTGAGTTGTGGAAGATACGACCGAAGTTGTCGCGGGTGATTCCCCATTGGCCACGGGTCGTGGTGGATTCCTTGACGATCTTGTTTTCACCGGGGATGAATTTAAAGCGGGCGTTGGACTTGGCGTTATACATCCAGTTGTCGATGCCCGGCATCATCCCGTTGGTCTTGTGCTCCACGTTGCCCCCGGGAGCGTAGTTTTTGTCGACGATGACCGCCTGGCCTTTTGGTTTGTCGCCATCGCTTTCCACGAAGTAGAGGTTTTGCTGGTCGGCATAGAGGATGCCGCCGGGAACGATGGCGATGGAACGGGGGAGGACGATGTTTTCGAGGAAAGTGGTCCGTTTGTCGGCCTTGCCGTCGCCATTGGTGTCTTCGAGGATGGCGATGCGACCGGTGGGCTTGTTCTCAAGCTTGCCGTCGATGTCCGGCATGTAGCCACGCATTTCACAGACCCACATGCGGCCTTGGGCATCGAAGGCCAACGCAACGGGCTTTTCAATGAGAGGCTCGGCGGCAACAGGTTCGATGATGTAGCCTTTTTCAATCGTGAAGGCTTTCAGCGCTTCGTCGACGGTGCGAACGGGAGCGGGCGGGATGAGTTCTTCAGGCACAATCTTTCCCATCTTGTCATGTCCCTTGCGATCACCATTTTGAGCTAGGGCAGCGGTAAGGCCGATCAATCCAATCAAAGTTCCGATTGCGTAATGCTTCATACAACGACAAATACTCTTTTAAAGGGGGATTACTAACGAAAAAATGTCGATTTTAGCGGAGCTTGAGAGTGGACCTGGGCTTCGGTGTGGGTAATAAATCACCAATGAAGATTCTCGCTCTACTTTTTGTGTTTTCGTCCGGTGTTTTTGGCCAATCGCTTTTTGACGGGAAATCGCTCGCAGGATGGACGGTGAGGAAGGGAGAGGAGAAATACTGGACGGTGAAGGAGGGCGCCATCGTGGGGGGATCGATGAAGGAGAAAATCGCGCACAATACCTTCATTGCCACCGCGAAAAGATATGAGAACTTTGAGCTGACCCTTCAGGTGAAGGTGGAGGGAAAAAACCCGAATGCCGGAATTCAAATTCGCAGTGAGCGGATCAAGGATCACCATGAGATGATTGGATATCAGGCTGACGTGGGGCCCGGGTGGTGGGGCAAACTCTATGACGAATCCCGCCGTCGCAAGGTGATGGGGAATTGGGTTTCAAAGGAGGCTGCCACCGCGGCCAAGGAAGGATGGAATGATTACAAGATTCGTTGCGAAGGAAAACGGATCCGCATTTGGATCAATACTATTCTGACCTGCGATTATACCGAGAAAGACGATTCGATTCCTTTGAAAGGATTTGTGGCCTTGCAGGCGCACAGCGGCCCTCCGTTTGAGGCGAGCTACCGGAAGATCTCGATCAAGGAGCTTTAGGTTCTTCTTTGGTGAAGAACTTTGAAGGCTCCTCCGGCTCCTTCCTGGTCGGTGGTGCCCAGGAAATCGGCTTGGGTTGTCAAACTGACTTTTTTCAGGCCGATTTGATTCCCCCAGTGAATGAGGTCGGGGAATGAGACGTCGAAAGTGAGGTCCTGCCTGCCCGGATTTTGGTAGGCTTCCGGCGGCAGGAGCCGCATGTGGTGGGCATAGGCCCGGAGGGTGCCGAGAGGACGGCGGTGGTAGACTTCATCTTGATCACCACCGTAGTCGATTGTGAGGATCTCGCCCTTCCCGAGTTGGGAGAGGTCGCTTTGAAACCATTGGTGAATGGATTCGGCGACCTCGAAGCGGAGCGGGGGATTTTTGAAGAGGGTTGAGTCCGGGAGGTTGGAAGGGGCTTCCCAGACTTCCTTGTTTTTGGGTCCAAGGAAAAGTTCTTCGAGACCTGAATTGAAGATACGCACAGGAAAGGCATCGAAGAACTCGTTGGAAATGATGAGGGCTTTTCCCTTGGTTTGGGTGAGGGCTTCTTTGAGGGTGGCGTGCCAGGTGCCGCGGTTTTTTTCCTGCTGACGTGCTGCGAGATGTCGAGAAATTTCGACAAAGTGGTAGTTCAGTTTTCTTCGGGCGAAAAATCCCAAACTCGTCCGGATGTCCTTGGCAAGTGTGCCGTCTCCTGGCCCCAATTCGATCACCGGGAGGGGGCCGTTTCTTTTCCAGGCGTCTTGAATCCAAGTGGCGATTCTTTTGGCAAGGAGATTGGTTAGCTCCGGAGTGGTAGTGAAATCGCCCCGTGCACCGAGAATGGGGCGGGGGCTGGTGTAGTAGCCCTGCGGGCCGTAGAGGGCCCCGGCCATGAAGCGGTCGAAGCGGATGAGATCAGGATCTGCTGATGAGTTCTTCACAGCCTTTGATGTCGAGCTTCCCGGAAGCGAGAACCGGGATGTCCTCGACTGGAATGATCTTTTTGGGGCACCACAACGAGGGAATGCCCTCATCCATGAGCTTGTAACGAATATCGAGGACTTCCTGTTCGAGCGCGGGGCCGGCGATCGTGGAAAGGAGGGCGATGGCCTCGCCTTTCCTCTCATCGGGAACGCCGACGATGGCAATCTTACGCTCTGTTTCGTTGTCGAGCCCAAGTGCTTTGTTGACAGCGGCTTCGACTGTTTCGTGTGGCACCATCTCACCACCGATCTTTGAGAATCGGGAAATGCGGCCTTCGATGTAGAGAAAGCCATCATCGTCGACGCGGCCGACATCGCCTGACTTGAACCATCCGTTTTCGTCGATGACTTCGTTGGTGAGCTCGGGTTTGTCGAGGTAGCCCTTGAAAATATTGGCTCCCTTCATCCAGATGATGCCGGACTGATCGAGGGTGTTTTCTTCCTCGGTGGCAGGATTGGTGATGCGGATCGCGAGACCGGGGAGGGGGGGGCCTACGGAAGTGAAGCGCTGGGAAGGAATAAAAGGGAGACCGTTGCCCGGATCTTCGAGCGGGAGGTTGATGGTGGCGGCCGGTGATGTTTCGGTGAGGCCGTAACCTTCCATCGGGAGAAGTCCAAATTTATCCTCAAAGGAGTGGGCGAGACTATCGGGGAGCTTTTCGGCTCCGGTAACGACAATACGGAGCGAGGAGAGTTGTTCCGGATCGATACGACGCATGTAGCCACGGAGGAAGGTCGGGGTGGAGAGAAGCAGGTCGACTTGATGTTGCCGAATCAGCTCGGCGAGGCGTTTTGTTTCGAGCGGGCTCGGATACGTGACGAGGTCGAGGCCCTCGATGATGGGATACCACAGGGTGACGGTACTTCCGAAGGAGTGGAAGAGGGGAAGACAGCCGAGAAGTTTGGAATTGGAAGGGAGAGCAAGTTGGCGACCAAATTGGCAGACGTTGGCAAGGATGTTACGATGACTGAGAGGGACGCCTTTGGGCTGTCCGGAGGAGCCGGAAGTGAAAAGGAGGATGGCCTCGTCATCGCCTCTTGATTTTCCGATTCCCAGCAGTTTCGTCAGGACGGATGCGGGGAGGAATTTTGACAGGACAACCCACTTGATGATCTTCTTTTTGATCCGGGGCAGGATGCGCTCGACAAAGAGGAGTTCGCGGTTGGGTGGCCACGGGAAGTCGGGGACTTTGCGGACGAAGGGGTCGGCGGTAATGAAGCGGTCAAGGTCGGCCTGCCGGATGGCGGAGCGGACAGCTTCGTGCGAACCGGTAAAGTTCAGGTTGACCGGGACTTTGTTGGCGAAGAGGACGGCGATATTTGCGATCATACCGCCTTTGCCGGGGGGGAGAATAATGCCCACGCGCTTCTTTTTAGTGGCGAACTTGATCTCCTTGGAGAGAGCAATCGCGGCTCCGAGAATCTTTTCGAACGGGAGTTCCGAGTCATCAGTACCATCGTAGAGGGCATTGGTGGAGGCGTGTTGCTTGAGACCCTGAAGAAGGGCCGCGGCGAGGGATCCGTTGAGGAAATCGCGGCTTGAAAAAGCCTCCTCGGAGCACGAGAAAAGTGCTTCACGGTATCTTGCGATGGAAGCCCTGCCTTTTGGGATGGCCTTTCCAAAGGTCATGATGGCGGCAGGAAGCTTCGCGGGGTTTTCGACCGAGAGCATGGCTTCGGAAGGAATGCTCACTTCCAGTGGCGCGACGGGGAGACTGAGTGCGCAGAGGGCTTTCAGGACGTCTGCGGGAATTCGGCAGGGAGCCCCCGGTCTGCAAGTGACAACTCCGGGGACAAAGATGAGGACGCCATTGCCCTCGATTTTTCCGGCCAGATTCTCGCCAACTTCGGAAAGGGACTTGTCGTTTTTGGAAAAGGCAGCTCCACCCTGTCCACTCAGCTGGAGGTAGGATTCGAGATCGGAAGGGAGAGTGGTCGTTTCCTCCACAAGCCAGGTAATGTGACGGTCGGAGAGGGTGGCCGCGAGGAAGCTTGCTTGCGCGGCGTCGAGACGGCCGGGGACAATCAGGCAGCCGTCTTTTGGGAGGCGGTCCAGGGAACGAACATCGATGGGATTACTCATTAAAAAGGGTGGGGGCAGGGAATTGCCTCCGCAGGAGGAAAGCATGAAACGGCCTGTGTCAAAACGAAAAATGAGGGTCGAATCGCTTTCTGTCTTTCAGGGGCTTGGGGGAATTGTTAGTCCTACAGGAACACAATTGCTATGGGAAAATCAAATGCCGCCAAAGGGCGCTACTGGAAAGCACACTTAAGGTGCGTGGGAGTGCTTCTTTTAATCTGGTTCTTCGTATCTTTTGGATGCGGGATCTTATTCCGGGATTGGCTTGATCAAAGCTTTCCGGGTGTTGGTTCCGCTCCCTTTGGCTTCTGGATGGCCCAGCAAGGCTCGATTATCTGCTTCGTGCTGATTTTGGTGGCCTATGCGATCCGGATGGCCCGCCTTGAGGATAATCTCGAACACGATGAGGAGGAGGCGAAATGAGTCAGGACGGCTATAATTACCTCTTTATTGGGCTTTCCTTCGCTCTCTATATCGGGATCGCGATCCGTCAGCGGGCGGGTTCGACCAGTGAGTATTACACGGCCGGAGGTGGAGTCTCTCCATTTGCAAACGGGATGGCGACGGCGGCGGACTGGATGAGTGCGGCGACATTCATCTCGATGGCGGGTTCTCTTGCCATTGGTGGTTATGACGGTTCGCGTTTTTTGATGGGCTGGACGGGCGGCTTTGTCCTTTTGACCGTGCTGATGGTTCCTTTCCTGAGGAAATTCGGGAAAGCGACCGTGCCGGATTTTGTGGGGGATCGTTACTACTCAAAAACGGCCCGGTTGGTGGCGGTGATTTGCGCGATCTTTATTTGCCTGACCTACATCATGGGGCAGATGCGCGGAGTGGGGCTGGTTTTTTCACAGCTTTTCGGGATTAAGATCGCAACGGGCGTGATTGTGGGAGGAGCGATCGTCTTTTTCTATGCCGGCTTGGGCGGGATGAAGGGGATCACTTACACCCAGGTCGCGCAGTATTGTGTGATGGCTTTTGCTTACACCATTCCGGCAATCTTCATCGCGATTGCGCTGACCAATAATTTCATTCCGCAACTCGGATTCATCGGTGACTACACTGCGGGAAAGGAAGCGGTGCCGTTTTTGGAGAAGCTGAATCACATCAATACCGACCTTGGTTTCGCGAAATATACCGACGGATCATTGTCAAGAATTGATATGTTTTGCATCACGGCCGCGCTGATGTGCGGGACGGCCGGGTTGCCACACGTGATCGTCCGTTTCTTTACGGTGAAGAACGTCAAGGCGGTGCGGACATCGGCCTGCTGGACGCTGTCTTTTATTGCGGTGATCTATCTCACCGCGCCAACGATTGGAGCTTTTTCAAGGGTGAACCTGATCGAGAACCTCAACGACAAACCTTACGCCGAGACCCCTTCGTGGTTTCAGGACTTTGAGGAAACCGGTCAGATGGCCTGGGTCGATAAAAACGGGGATGGCAAGATCCAGTATTGGGGTGCCGGGAAATCCGAGTCGGGAAAATCGGGTGCGGTTTTTTTAGGGAAGCCTGTTTTCAAGGAAGGCGCGACCGGATCTTTCGGTGAGAGAGTGGTGACCAATGTCGTGGTGACCGATAATCCCAATGAACTTTACTTTGGAAACGACGTCATGGTGATGGCCAATCCCTACATGGGCGGCCTCCCGAAATGGGCCATCGCCCTTTTGATGGCGGGCTGTATTGCTGCTGCGCTTTCAACTGCGGCCGGTCTGCTTTTGGTCCTCTCGACTTCGATCTCGCATGATCTTATGAAGAAGATCGTGAAGCCCGGCCTTTCCGACAAAGAGGAAATCAAATATGCCCGTCTGGCCTCGCTGGGGGCACTGATCGTGGCGATCTTCTTTGGGATTAATCCCCCTTCGACCTTTGTGGCGAAGACGGTGGCATTTGCCTTCGGCCTGGCGGCTTCTTCCTTCTTCCCGACTCTGCTTATGGGGATTTTCTCCCGGCGTATGAACAAGGAAGGTGCGATTTCCGGGATGATTTCCGGGATTCTCTTTACCATGAGCTATATCATTTATTTCCAGTTCATGGGAGGGACCAAGGATCAGTATTTCTTTGGGATTTCTCCCGAGGGCATTGGTTTCCTTGGAATGTTGATCAACTTCGGGGTCGCCTTTTCAGTGGCGGCATTCACTCCGGCCCCTCCCAAAGAGGTGACTGATCTCATCGACAACGTCCGCTTCCCGGGTGGAGCTGAGACGGAGGCGGTGGATCACTAACCATTTCGCGGGATGTCGTCGTGGTCTCATCCGGAACCAATGTGAGTATTTCCGGTGAGATCACATCCAATTTTGAGGCATTAAATTCTGTTGCCTCCGGTCTCCCGGGCCTGGTGCTCGTAAGCGTCGGCGATGTGGGCGCGGACGTGACTGAGGC
>CALFSW010000349.1 GCA_937916505.1 uncultured Verrucomicrobiales bacterium
TTTCATGGGTCTGAAGCTCGTAAGTTATGGGATCGATAAAGGATCCACCATCAATCGCCTGAACGTTGTTCAGCCCCCCGTAGATCGGAGCTCCGGCGTCCGCGGTACTCGTCCGGAATTCCAAAGGAAGAGTCGTTTGCGTGGAGGATGTCGGAAGAGTCCAGTCTCCCGTGAAAAGGGCCCACTCATAGCACTCTTCAGTCACGAGGTCGGTCGCCGGTTCGTTGCCATTATAAACCCAAATATAGAGTTTTTTTTCCCCGGAAATCATAACCAGGCTCGGCGTTCAATCCATCGGAGTATCCACTGCCGTCAAGTGATGCCGTTGAATCAAAGAAGACAAAACTATTGTCGTATCCCGATTGATCCAGAATCCTCCAGGCAGCCGCCAACTCGTTGGCGTCATTGATGGTTGGATCGACCGTTCCGGCGAACGTTCCAATCTGGAAGGTGAACTCTGGAGTAGAGAATCCGGTCGCCCCGTCGCTCTGCACGTGGGTTTGAAACATGCTGCTACCCCAGTTTACGTTCTGGGCGTGAGCTGATCCCGCAAGACCGAGGAGAGTGATGATAGTTTTTTTCAACATGGGATTAAGAGGTTGGATCTTTGGATTCTGGATGGAGTGTCGAAATGACCCTTAGTTGACTGGAGTGAGTGAGGTCCATGGCTGTTCGATCAGGTAGGATTTGCGATCATCGCCGGAGCGAAGGAAGAACGAGCGGTTACCCAATAGAAGGTCAGTCGATGACACGTCGGTCAGCGTCAGGATTCCCACCATGGCCCATCGCTGGATCTGGGATGGACCAGTCAGGCCGTTGTCAACATACCAATAAGCGCGATAACCGTTGGTGTCGGTTAGGGAAATTCCGTCGCGATTCCAGAGATAAATCTGGTCACTGTTGGCGGGGTCTCCGGATCCTTCAACATTTGGATCGAGACTACCATCATCCTGCAAGCCGAGATCATTCGGACTGGCATCGACAGGATAAACAGCTGCGAGAAGGTTGCTCCCCTCAAAGAGTGGACAGGCAAAGTCGTTCTCGCGAACCATGCCGAAGGTCTCCAGAGTGACGGCCTGGGACTTCGGGTGAAGGAAGAATCCCTGACATGGAGGTATGACGTCTCCTCCCCGATCAGTTGTTCCTCCGCCCTGAAGCGCCCAGTAATCAGGATCCGATGGGTGGTCGAGCAGGAAGTAGGTGCTCCAGCTTCCTGATCCATCCGCTGGAAGGTTACCAGGGATCAGAACCCGATCCGCATTAGCAGGATCGGTTGACCCAGCGAAGGCTTGGGAAGGAGCAATATCATTCAGAGTCAGGTGCTCGACAATCATGATTTCTGCTCCATTGACCCCGGCTGGAAGTCCGGCATCAGTCCGAAGGGTTGAGAATGGCGCTCCGGAACTCAAATCAGCGTCGCTGGCGAGGGTCACAAAGCCACTGCCACCCGTCGAGATGTCTAAGCGGTGCCCTTTCAAGGGACCACTGAGAATCTCAGCGTAGTAGGAGATTCCTGTTTCCAGAATCGGGCCACTTGCTCCCGGGGTAAAATCAAGACCTTGGTTGGTATTGTTTCCGAACTGCAGGTTATTGCCGCTCACACCCTCGACCTTGCCCGAGAAAACAGGCTTGGAGAGGAATGGGTTCGCAAAGGTTTCGCACTCGTTCACCTCGATCGTGGTCCGCTGGAATCCTTGAACGTCCGTGTAGTGAATCACATCGGCAATGTTATCGTCGTTGGTATCCAACTTGGCAGCCATCGTGAAGAATCCCTTATCTGCAGCCGGAGCTCCCAGAGCCTCGATATTGGAAATTGTGACCGTCTCGGAAATACCATCCGCATTCGGAGTGATCGTTACGGTCACTCCGCCGGGCAGTGAATCGAGAGCGTATTCCTTCCAGCTACTTGAGTTGGTCGTCGAATTCGCCAGGTCGTCGATGTAAAGGACGCAGTATTCGAGATCGCTGTGAGATCCAAGACGACGGTGGAAGACGAGATCGTATCCAGGTCCCACTCGTGGCTCGAGGCAGATCGCAGCCCCAATCCCTGTTTCGGGATCCAGACAGAAGGCATACTCAATCAAATTGGAATTGAGGTCACCATCCGGGTTACTGGCCGGGAAGCGATCCGGATCAGCCGGACCAAAGTTGGCTGACTCCCAGGCGGCGTAAGTGTCCGGCTTGAGTGCCCTTTCCACGAAGTTGTTATTACCGGAATCCGACCCTACAATCACGGTGATGGGGGCTGGATCACCGATCAGATCGGGATCGCCGCCATCAGAATCGGTCACGCTTAGGTAATCGGTCGGCTGGGTTTCCGCCACCTGATAGTCGCCCGGAGGAAGCTTGACAAAGCTGTAGGTGCCATCGATGCCCGTAGTGACGACGTAATTTTGAGTCCCTGGCTGGTTGAGATCATCGACGGGATTGCCACTGCCATCAAGTAAAGTCAAAATGACGTTCTCAATGGGAATATCGCCGCTGCCATTGCCGGTGATGTCACTTTGCACGAGGCCACTGATCGAGCCGGGTTGGAAGAAGCCGTCGTTGCCAGCAAACGTGTCCGTGTTGAACACTGCTGTCACAACCGTGGGGTCACTTCCTTCAATCTGGGTGTAGCCGGCCGGATAGTCCGGATCGGTCATATCCACATCAGCGATGGTCGTTCCGGCAGGCACAATGGCCGTCCAGTCACCGGACAGGTTCGAGACCACAGTCTGCATGTTGCCCGCGCTGTCTGTTATTAAGACATTGACGTTGGCCAAATCGGGTTCACCCGCGTCCTGGGTTCCGTTTCCGTTGGTGTCTAGA